>NZ_CANLRP010000270.1 GCF_947493425.1 uncultured Microscilla sp.
GACGCCTTTGAAGCGGTACGTGGTTGGGAGAGCGAACAGATCGAGGGCAAGGTAGTGCACGATGAGCAGGTGGAAGACGGTTTTGATGCTTTTGAAGCGGTACGTGGTTGGGAGAGCGAAGCATTGGCAATAGCTCAAACACAAGAACCAAGTGTAGAAGATGAAACAATGCCGTTGGATATAGAGGAGGCAGAAGAGCCGCCAGTAATACCTATAGAAGAAGATGAACATCTGAACGAAGGTTTGGCTATGGACTTGTTCAATGAGGGACATACCAAACAAGCAGTGGAAATGTATCAGCAACTCATTGAAAAACATCCAGAAAAGGCCGATTATTATCGGGGACAGTTAGAAATTATTTCTGAAGATGTCAGTGATGATTTTAGTGCCGAAACCCCTTTGCCTGATGATATAGATGCTACTGGTTCATTGGCTGACACCAAGCCTTTTGAAGGGCCTGTGAAAGATGTGCCCAAAACTAACGAAACGGTCAAAACCCAAAAAGAAGAAGTAACAGAAGAAAAAAGTACTGAAGCTGATGTACCTTCTTTTTTTGATCAAATAGATATTACTGATCAAGAGACCACTATCGAAACTTCAAAAGTTGCCTCTAACGAAATTGTTAGTCAAAATGAAGAACAGCCAAACCACTCTCCTGTAGGAGAGGCTAAAGCTGAAGCTGTTGATGATGACGTGAGTGAAAGCGCCGCTATTTTTCTTTTTAATCAAGGTAGAAACGAAGAAGCCATTGCTATTTATCAGGAGTTGATGAAAAGACAGCCCAATCGTAAAGATTACTTTGTTGCACAAATCAGTATTTTGCAAAATGAACCTTTTGTTAAAGAAGAGCAGATGGTAGCAGAGACAACCCATACATCAGAGGATGAAGCAATGTCTGGCAATGATGTTGATTTTGTCAATGAAAGTACTGCCCTGATGCTGTTTAACCAAGGTAAACTGGAGGAAGCAATTAAAGTATTTGAGCAATTAAAAGAGCGCCACCCAGAAAAAGCTGCTCACTTTGCTTCTCAGATTGCCATTTTGAAGAGTTAATATGGTTGCCTGCCAGAATGTTTCAGGAACTTTGATTTACCCCAAAGATGTCAAATTTAAAGTGTACTCAGCAGAAGTGAATGAAACCAAAAAAACTAATCAATGGCTGAACACGAAGACAATGATCGCAAGATATTACAGCTACTACAGCATGATGACGAAGGCAATATTGAACTTGCTTTTCACCTGTGTGCAGGGCTTGAAGGAGCCTACAGTGAAGAAGTGGCCGAAGAGTTACAAAAGCACGTGTTTTTGTGTGTAAGGCACCAGGTAGAACTCAACTTTGTGCAAAACTTACGTTATTTAAGCCTCTGGAAAGATGACCTAACTGTACTGCCGCCAGAGGTGCTCCAATTGTCTAATTTGCGGCAATTGAACCTGGGTTATAACAAGCTTACCACTATACCCCCCGAACTCAATCAATTAAAATACCTTCAGGCACTTAGCCTGGTACACAATAAAATTACTTCATTGTCGCCTGCTATAGGGCAGCTCAAGCATCTACAGGAGCTAAACTTATGGAGCAACCGTTTACGCGATTTGCCCCCAGAGTTGGGCAATTTGAAAAGTTTGCAGTTGCTGGATTTGGTAGATAATCACTTAGAAGTTTTTCCCGAAGGCATTGGCAAACTAATCAATTTGCAACAGCTCAACCTGGAACACAACCGCTTGGCTGTTTTGCCCAAAACAGCGGGTAATTTAAAACAATTGGAAAAATTGGAATTGGGCAATAATGAGTTGAAAGCTTTGCCTGATGCCATAGGTAAACTTAATAAATTACAAATACTTGAAATTAGCCGTAATCAGTTAACATACTTGCCCACCAGCATAGGGCAATTGCAACAATTAGAGCAACTTGATTTAAGTAGCAACAAATTGAGTCAATTGCCTGCCGAACTCAAAGGCTTGGAAAATCTGCAGCAGCTCAACCTGATGTACAACCAACTTGCCCAGTTACCTGCTACTATAGGGCACCTCAAGCAATTACAAAATCTTAATTTGTGGAATAACCTACTAACAACCCTGCCCACAACTATAGGACAACTTCAAAATCTACAACGACTCAATATTGCGGACAATCGGTTGACTGCCTTGCCTGAACAAATAGGTATGCTTGCCAAACTGATAGAGCTAAAACTGGAAAATAACGAGATAACTCGTTTGCCGCCAAGTATTGGGCAGCTAAGCCATGTGGCAGAAATAAGACTGGAACATAATCTAATCACTGACTTACCCACTGAAATCGGCAACCTTTATTGTCGCCAACTCGACCTCAGCAGCAATCGACTCACCACATTGCCGTTAAGTATAGGTGGTTTACAATGTTTGTCGTTGAACCTTAGCTATAATGCCCTATCTTATTTGCCTCTTACTATAGGGCAATGGACAGATTTAATGGTACTCAACCTTAGTTCTAATCAATTAAGCTATTTGCCTTCTACTATAGGTAAAATGGAGAATCTGCAAGACCTTGACCTGAGCGACAATGATTTATCTTATCTGCCAACTACCATGGGCAACCTCAAGAGTTTGCGTAAACTTAACTTGTCTGGCAACCAATTAACTTCATTTGCTTTTGACCTGCAAAACCTACCTCACCTTCAGGAACTGGTATTATTGGGCAATCCTATATCAACAGAAGCCAAGGCAATTGTTAAGCAAGCTTTACCCCATTGTACTATTGTCTGGTAATTAAAGATCTTTCACCTTTTTTCTTAATCGACTAAAGGTTTCGGGAGTCATGCGTAGGTACGAAGCAAGGTATTTTTGTGGGATTAGTTGAATACAGCGGGGACTTTGTATCATAAGGCGACGATAACGCTCTTCGGCGGTATAAGATAAAATAGCTACTTCGCGGTTTGCCTTGCCAATCAAGATGTCTTCACAAATAAGTCTACCCCAACGCTCTACACTTTTGTGGCGTTCATACAATCCTTGTAAGTCGTGATAGCTTAGGCGTAGCAGTACGCTGTCGCTGATGGCCTGAAGGTAATACTTAGCCGGAGTTTGGGTAAGAAAAGAGTCCACGATCCCTGAGTAACTATGGTCAAAAGAAAAAGCTACACAAACCTCTTCTCCATCTACCAAGTGAAAACCACGTTGCACTCCATCTTCTACAAAATACAAATAACGTTCTGTTTCCCCTACTTTAGTTAAGTATTCGTTTTTAGCTGGCGTTACCAATGTCCAGCCTTGGGCAAAATCTTTCCATACCTCATCAGGTAGTATTACCTTTTGATGAATCGTGGCTCGCAAGTGAGCAAGTGCTTGAGTGTGTAGAGTGCGCATGCTAAACTGTTTGGGACAAAAAATAAGTTTTTTCAAATACATTGTCAAATAGCATAGAGAATACCTGCTTTATAAAAAGAATGGTATAATACATAGAAAAAGACTTATTGAGCAAGGATTGAAATCTTATAAAGTGGGAACAAATGGTGATGGATAAAGGTAACAATAGAGAAAAAGCCGTTTTGTGCTACGTGGTATTCTTTTAAAGGTTACAAAGAAAACGGATGTACTTGTAAGAAAAAACTCTTTTATAGACTTAAATTAAGTAGTTTTTAGAGAAAAAAGCTAAGAGTAAAAACAATATTCAAAGACAAAATGTATAAAAATGTACACTATGTTTTTTAAAAAAGGCGTAAATTGACAATTAAGCAAAACATAAAAAGAAAAAAATGAGATGGAATGAACAGGTAATTCTGAAAGTGGGGAAAATATGGCTAATTAGTGTGCTAAAGCAAAAAAAACTTGAGGGAAGTAGATAAAGGTTATCAACTATCCCCCAAGATCCTTCAACCAGCTATGCGATGCAAATATACGAGAAATTTCATTAGTTAAAATAGTTAAGAGAAAAAATATATAGATGTAGTGACACGAAATACCCTATAGCTCTCGTACTCTAATATAGGGAATACTTATTTTAAGTGTTTTTACCAAACATTATTGAAACAAAAAAGGAAATTTTAAAGTTTTTATAATGTTGGCTTTAATATTGATTTATATAATATTCGGTGAGTTAGTCAATAATTAAGCTTTTATACTTACCCAAGTAATTTTTATAGTGTTTTTCACAGAGGTTTTTTTAGGTAGCCAAATAATTGATTGTTACATTTGTAATATAAAATTTTATCAAGAGAAGGTTTTTTGATTATTTATTTGGGAGATAATGATTTTTTATAATAATATTTTCGGGTTAAAGGTTTAGGAAAACAATCCATACAGTGAGCAGAAAAACCAAAGATTTTATAGTAAATTGAGGATTAAGTTTAACACTAGATATAAATAATTATTTTACCATAAGGCGGGCGGGTTGCCCTAATTTTTTAAAACATTTAGACATCATGCAAACAACACAACACGAACAAACAATAACAGTAACACAAAAAAAACAAGTATCAACACAAAATGAGCATACCAAAAAAATCGAGCAACAGGCAAATCAAATTCGTTTGGCTTTGTTTCTTGTAAGCTGGATGATGGGCGTTCTTTTTGTGATCAGTAACATCTCATAAGCACTCATTCACACCAACACACCAAAGACAAGCAAAAATAGTCCTTCTACACCAAAACAACTTTTGCTTGCCCAGCATCTTTACTTTTAACCAAGTATTTTTTTAACACAATGAACACTGCAAATAAAGAACATCATGAAAACATCACCAGTATTACTTACATTGAATTTGGAACATAGTTCAGGCCAAGAACAGATCATTCTTAGCGATGTACCAGCCTGGGAGTTGGGCAACCTACACCTGGACGAATCCACGCACACCCAGGACCTGCCTTTTCACAAAGAATTACAGTTTGTGGTAAAAGCAAAAACCAGCAGTAAAATATTATTGGCATTGGTTGGTTCACCCAAGCAATTCCTGCGCAGAACTTTTGGTGGATCGCTAGAGGTAGACTACTATAGCATGCCTGATCAACTACAGTTTGAGTGGAAATTACTTCAAACCAATATCAACGACAAAATTGTAGGTAAAACATTTCGTTTGGTGCAAAGCAATGTACCCTTGGCAGATGTTCATTCTTGTAAAGAAGAACTCGTCGCAGTTTGAAAGCAACAGTTATAACTTATGAATGAAAGCCTCTTTAAGAAGAGGCTTTTTTTTGTGCGATTACTTTACCTATAGAGGTAGAGTACCCTCCTGTTTTTTCTTATTTAATCAAGCCTTGTTCAATCAAACTATCTGCAGTAGCAAGCAGTGCTTCTTGAGTATTGCGGGGTTGCCAATCGAGCATATTTATGGCCTTCGAGTTGTCAAACACACGTTTTTTACCTAGTTCATTCATTACAGAACGAGTGGCAGGATCAAACATACCAAAGAGCCTTACGGCAAAATTGGGCAAACTAAACTTAGGCATACGTTTTTTGTATTGGGGGTATTTTTCTCTCATAATCTCGGCAATTTCTGATACCCAATGAAAACCTGCATTACAGATAAACCTTTGCCCGGCAGCCTCTGGCTGTTCCATGGCTTTTATCTGCAGGTCTGCCACATCGCGCACATCCACCACCGAAAAACCAAATTTGGGAGCCCCCGGAAAATCACCATCCAATAGTTTTTTTACCAACTCAGCCGAAGTTCCATAGTCTTTTTCAAGCACTGGACCCATTACTGCCACTGGCTGAATAGTGACTAGTTCCATGGTCGTATCATTTGCTTCCATTACCTGCCAGGCAGCTTTTTCCGCGATAGTTTTGCTTCTTATATAAGGAGTAGTGTCTTTGCGGTCTTGTATATCAGTCCAGTGTGCTTCGGTGTAGGCTTTGGTGGTGTTGCCCTTCATATTGCCATAACCTATGGCTGCTACCGAAGAAGTCATCACTACCCTTTTTACCCCGTTTTTTATGGCAGCCTGTAGTACATTTTCTGCGCCTTCTTTGGCAGGTACAATCAGCTCATCTTCGTGCTTGGGCAAGCTTGCCGATAGGGGAGAAGCTACATGCTGCACATAGTCTACGCCTTGAGTAGCAGCATCCCACGACTGTGCTTGAGTAAGCTCTGCCTCGACAAAACTGAGGTTATCAATATGAGAAGTATATTGTGCAATCACCTCTTTGATAGATGCAATTCGTTGGGTGTTTCTTAAGCTACCTCTTACTTGGTAGCCTTCATTGAGCAATTGGATGGCAATATGCGACCCTATAAATCCGGTAATTCCAGTAACCAAAACTTTTGTGTTAGACTTATCCATTATAGTGTGAGATTTGAATTTAATTGAATATTTATTCGGTTTTTAAGTAAAAAAAATTATATGAATGTCTTTTGTTGCAATTATATGTAATCAACGACCCTTCTGGCTATCGTTATAAGCATCTCGCGAAAATTAATATAAATGGTTGTTAATCAACAGCTAAGGAACGGTGTCAAAATAAATTTACATTCTTAACCTCATCTTTTTTAGACATGCTTCGTTAAAAAAACTTGCCATAGCTATGGCTATGCCGCGTTTTTTGGCCTCGCCTGACCAAAAAATATTTCCTTAAACTATAGAACTTTATTTTTGCATCGTTCCTAAGCTTTGAGACAGTCCCAGCAAATAGAGAAAATCCTTTCTTTAATACTTTGAGTAACAGGTTGCTCTGCTATTTGGTAGTGATGAATAATACTTTTGATAATACCATCAAGCGCCAGCATCATTTCCAGGTCAGGCATTTGTTTGAGGTAATGTTGATTTTTACCTTCATTAATCAAAGCAATCAGGCGTGCTGCTTTTTTATCCAGGCTTAAATCCTCTTCGGTATGGTAGCAAAACGGAGAGCGTTGGTATTGTTCCTTAAATACTACCTCTTTTTGGTGTTTAATGAGGTAGCTCATATAGTTAAAGCACACTTTTTTGACTTTGATAGGGTACGGCAAATCAGATGAAATGCTTTTAAATAATATCTCAGTGCCCTGTTTTTCTATGTCTTGATAAAGTGTCTCAATCAACGCCTCTTTGTCTTTATAATAAGTATACAAAGATCCCGTACCAATGGATGCTTTTTTGGCTACTTCACTCATTTTTACACCAGCCATTCCCTTTTCAAACACCAGGTCAAGGGTAGCTTGTTTGATTGCCTTGTCTTTTGCCTCGTCTTTGGGTTTCACTCTTTATGTTTGTTTAAGTACATTATTTTATCAATAGTCCATAGCATTTAGTCCGTAGTCCATAGCCCCGACAGGGGGGCAAGTCCTTAGATGCCGATGCATATCGGTGCTTCAAGCGACAAGTCGCAAGTCCTTAGATACCGATGAATATC
>NZ_CANLRP010000271.1 GCF_947493425.1 uncultured Microscilla sp.
TTACGGCTTCGTTTCACAGATTCTTAACGGCAACAAACTAAGGCTGAGTCCAGCTGACGCAACCACTATTACTCGATTATTAAAAAACAAATGCCTGTCCTACTGGATATTGAGCGAGCTTGAGGGATGGTCGGCTAATAGCAGCGCTATTCGGCTATTTTTCAACGATGTATAGCGACTAAAATATACAGTTAAAATGGGGAAGTTATTTTGACTGCATTACTAAGCCCAATACAGAAAAATGCAAGGTGTAAAACCTAGAAGAACCCAATCCCAAGAGCCTTTATACCTACATTTCTACCCCCAGCAATTCTATCACTCGTATTTCATCATTTTCGCGGTGCACCTTGTACACATGCTCATAAATCAAAGGATCGTTTTCGTTGGGCGAGCCAAAAATCAAACGAATATTTTTATGATTGGTAAAATCAATCAGTTCGCGCAAGTAACGGTCAGAAAGCTTGCCTACTTCGTCGATCAGGCAATGAATAAAATAGTCATCGTTGCCCTTAAAAGCGTTCTCTTTAAATACATTCAACAACGTGATATAAATCATTGCTTTTACCAACACATCGGTTCCCTCAGATCCCACATTGGCGAGGCGTTCTACCCAGCCCGTATTGTTGTTGTTTTCCTGTACCCTAAAATACAGTTCAAAAGTATCTTCAATGGTGACATACTTTTTGCCCTGGTTTTCTATTGCCTTCTTTAGCTCAGTAAGCAATGCAATCGACTGCTTGTTTACTGTAGCCTGGTCGTCAGCAGTGGCTACGGCAGGCGTATACAGCCGTAGTTGGTCGGTTAGTACGTGCGCTTGCTCAAAGGCACGAATTTTTTTCAACACATTGATCAATCCCGATTTTTTCTCCCGATAATCGAGGGCAATAGACTTGACTACCCCCACAAAGTTAGACTCGCTAAAATCATCGTTGATGCGTTCAATCGTTTGGCTGATCTCATCCGACTTAGCTGATAGGTTTACTATATCTTTAGAAATCAGGTCAATCAGTTTGCTATGTTGTTGCTCTAGCTGTTGTTGAATAATGTCTATGCGGTTTTGTACTAAAAACGGTTTCAGTTTGTGGCGTACAAAATCTTTGTAATCTATTTCGGTGGCAAACTTGCGCGGAAACTCCAGGCGGTTATCTGCCGAAAACAAGCCCGTAAAACTATGCGTAAGCTTCTGAAAACGGTAATTGTCTTCAATCAAACGTGTATGACGCAGATTGAGGTCTTTCATCAACTGGTCAATGTTCAATACCTCACGGTCTTCGGCATCAGGGCTTTCTATCCATCCTCGCAAAGGGGTAAATACATCGGTAAGCTTAAACTTATCTTCAAAATACAACAATTCGTTTTCCAGTTGGTCGTGGTATTGACGATTTTGCTGCATACTGGCATCCAGTTGTGCCAATTGAGCTTTGTGGCGGGTGGTCAATTGTTTGAAGCTTGCCTTTTCATCGTCCAATGCTTGTATCTTAGTATCCAGGTTTAGTTTTAGCCCCGTTTCTTTGTCCAACAACCGCTCCTTATCCAACTGGTACAAATTGACCAAAGGTGTAATGTCATGGTCTATGTGGTGCAGTTTTTCGGTAAGTTGGGCTATTTCCTGTTCTATTTGGGTTAACTCATCCTTGTCTATATCTCGCCCTGCCACCCGTTCTTCACGTTGCTTTGCCAAGGCTTGCTTCTGCGCTTCATAATCTGCCATTGCCTCATCTTGGTGGCGTTGAGCCGTTTCCAAGGCTTGATCTTTCGTGTTCTGAATGGCGCCTATTTGTGCTGCTTTTTCGTTATTGAGGCGGGTAGTTTCAGCCTGTTGTTTTTGTTGCCATTCGTTCAACTGAATCTGCGCCTGCGCCAACTCATCGCGTAGCGTCTCCTGCTTTTCGTTGAGCTGGTCAAGCATGGCCTTTTTTTGTTGTTCGGCGCGTTGTTCAATGTCCAACAATTCGTTTTGGCGTTCCTTGTTTTTCAGCTGTGCCTGTTCGTTTTGGTATTCGTTTTTTTGAATAAGCCCCTGCCATTCTTTTATTTTAAGGGTATGGCGTTGTTTTGCTTGTTCGGTTTGCTCCTGAAAATGTTTACTGTTTCCAAGCAACTGTTTTTTGGTTTTATTCAAACTTTCCAGCAATTGTTTCTTATCCTGGGCATAGTCAGCCAAAGTTTTCATTCGTTTGCCAATGGCAGACAAATCAATATTCAGCCCCCAAAAATCACCTTTTGGCGAAGGGGTGAGCGCAGGAGACAAATCTTTGCGAAACAGTAACTTTTCGTCAATTACCTGCCCTATATCTTGTGTCCAGTTGGGTTTTTCCTGTTCCAAAAACTCATACAATGAGCCCTCAAACCCCTCAAGTCGATGGTCTACTTCGGTTATTTGTTGTTGTAAGTGGGTAAGCTTGTTTTCCAATGTTTGTTGTTCCAGACGGTGGGTGTTTTCCAACGACTCCAGCGTGTTTTGGTACAGGGCTTTTTCGTGGTTTACATCCTTATTTAGTAGCTTGTTTTCTTGTTGACGCGCCTCTGTCTCCTTATGAATGTTTTCTATTAATGCCTTTATTTGAGCCATTTCGTCAGCAAAAAACACTTGTTGCCTTGCCTGGGTTATTTCGCGTTCACAATTGCCCAGCCTTTGTTTTAACTCTGTTATGAGGGCATCGCTTTCGCTGAGTTTTTCTGCATAGTTTTGTTGGGTGGCATGCATACTTTCGTCAAACTGAAGTTGAATTTCATGTGCCTTTGCCTGTGCCTCTCGTTCTATGGTATTTTGCTGTTGACCAAAACGGTTTTGGGCGGCGCTTTTTTGGTTTTCGAGGTCTTGCAATCCCTGTTCAAACATTTGTTGTACATCGGCAATAGCCGCCGTTGCTTGGGTCAACTGTTTTTTAAGGTTGGTCAATTGGTTGTGCAAGGTGGGGCGTTGTTGGTGTAACTCCAGTTTTTGTTTGATGCCCTGATACTTTTGTTTTAGCCCATCTATCTCGCGCAGCTTTCCTTTTATTTCGCCAATAGCTTCTTTAAACAGGTCAGTATTTTTGTCAAAAGTATGTTTTTCCTTTTCATAGCCTTCGCTTAATTTTTGGCGTGCGTCGTTTTCCTGATTAAGCAAGCGACGCAATTCCCCTATCTTGCGATTGGCATTTTGCACACTGTTGCCCAGTTGTTCTGCATCGCGTTTTTGTTCTCTTTTGAGCACCTCCAGGCTATCAAACATTGTCACCACCTCTTCGGCCATGTCTTTGTGCTCGTTAAAGTTGGTCACATCGTCGAGTCGGTCGCTAAACGAGGCAAGATGACGACGCAAAGTATCGAGATCAATCTTAGGATTTTCATCCATTACCGCCTCCATAATGGCATTTTTGATATAGTCGGATTCTAGTCTTGAACTCAAAAATACGTTCGACACCGTTTTAGGAATGTTGCCAATTTCTTTGCGACGCAAATAGCCCCTGGTAGGAATCAAGCTATATTTTCGCCATTTTTTCTCGCGCGATGCTCCGTACAATACTTCCTTGTAGGTAGCCGAGCGCTCAATGGTTTCTTCAAAATGAATGTGTTGTTCGTGCAAGGTTTGCAATACCTCGTCGAGCGGTTTTATGCGGGTATCTTCTATATAAACACTGGCATCATAAGGCGCATCTATAAATCTATAATGTACCCGGTTGTTTTTTCGGAAGAGCAAAATATGGTAGTAGCCATCATCGCGTTTTACCTCGTATATAATGCGGGCGTTGGGTTGCTGAAAGTAGTACTCAGTAAAACTCAATTGGTCGCGGCGAATCCCTAACTGGTAGCGATTGTCGGGGTTGTAAAAGTACAAAATAGCCCGGAGCACCGTAGTTTTTCCAAAACCATTAGACCCCACAAAATGAATATTACCATCCACCTTCATCTCGGCATAACGTACTGCTGTACTATTGATCAAAACTATTCTGTTCAAATGTCGCTTCATGGCTACCTCCTGTTATTTTTAGCTTTTAAACCAGACCGCTAAAATATAGGTTTGCTTTTAATTACCCAAGTTACGCCTCCCTTAGCCCCAGTTTTTATTTCTATTGTCAAATATCATAGTCCACAGTCCCGACAGGGGCAAGCTTCAAGTCCTTGGATACCGATGCATATCGGTGCTACACCCTGTTTAACTCCGTTGAGCTCATCACAGCAAGCTGTAGATTCGGTTCACAAGTAACCACACTTTTTTATCACACTGATTTTCAGTTATTTACAAAAAGCGTAGTTAGAAGTTTTTAGTCAATAAAGTTGCCTCGAATTTTATTGCCCCAAAAAACCTCACTCAGGTTTTACAAATGACGATCTGGCCCCTTTGTTTTTTTTCAAAAATGCCTCACTAATTTTAGCACTTTTTTAACATAGTATAAAGCTTGTTTTTGTTTTAAAATGATCAGATATTTGTAGCTTTTTGTACTTCATATTTCTACGAGATCGCCAACTACAAGCATTTTTTACAACTCAAAACAAGCAACATTCTGTCTATTGTATATTGAGTGAGACCAGTAGCCTAAAGTTGGATGATTTCTAAAGCCACGTGCACTATCATTCACCTATATCAAAGTAAAATATGCAAAAGTTATTTAAAAAATCAGGTTTGATTTTACCTAACCAAACTATGTACCAAGACAAAATTAAACACACCTAATATGCAAGTGTAACTATCATATTATGAGAGAGTTATCTTTACTTGTCGCTTATGGCTAATTGCACCGATATTCATCGGTATCTAAGGACTTGCTGCTACTTACCAAACATTTATTTTCTAAAACAAAACCAATAACCATAAACATGAGATTAATTAAAACAATGTTGTTCCTGTTCTTAAGCTATTATGGAACTTATGCACAAAACATCGCATCTAACAGCGATTTGACCGTACAAACCATCAAACCCTCAAGTTTGAACCATTCGAAAACCAAAGGTTATCTAGAGTATCTGCCAACAGGCTATGACACTGAAAGCCAGAAAACTTATCCCTTAATTATTTTTCTTCATGGGAAGGGCGAAAGAGGCAATGGGGCATCTGACCTTTGGAAAGTAACCAAGCATGGGCTACCCAAAAAACTAGAGCAAGGTATTGATATGTGCTATGATGTACAAGGAGAGCAAAAATGCTTTATTGTAATTTCTCCTCAACTTGATGGAGGGGCAAGTAGCTGGGGGGCAGGCATTACCGAATATGTGCTGAATTATGCCATGCAAAACTATCGGGTAGACCCTAACCGAGTGTACTTGACTGGACACAGTCTTGGAGGCATTGGAGTATACAAACACGCGCCTAACAACCTCAACGCCACTAACAAATGGGCGGGCATTGCGCCAATAGCAGCCAATGGACTGAACCCAGAGGGTGGTTGTGCCATTTCTTCCCGAAAAATTAATGTAAGGGCTTTTCACGGTGACAGTGATGGTATCATAGGCTTGCCAGGCGGAAAATATGCATTTGACAATATTGTAAACTGCCAAAACCCTGCTCCAGTGGCTGATTTAGATTTTGTAGTTTTTGAAAACACTGGGCACAATGGTGCTCCTGCCAAAGCTTATGACCCCCAAGTAAAATATGAAAACCAAAATCTTTATGAGTGGTTTTTGAGCCATACTTTGAACGAATACAACAATCAACCTCCTGTCATCGACACACGCGATTCGGTTTTTGTATCAGAGGGTTCTAATAGCTTCTCTTTGACCGCCAGCAACAGCTACGACCCCGAAGGTGGTTCACTTACTTATGCTTGGACGCAGACTTCGGGTAACTTGCTGATAATCACGGGGCAAAACACTGCTACTTTAAATGCAAGTGGTGTTTCGGCAGGAGACTATTTGTTTAGCTTGCAGGTAACCGACAATGGAGGAGCTTCTGCCAATAAAACTGTATTTGTGCGGGTTTTGGGAGCAAACAACCTCATCAACGAAAAAGTAGAACCTCAAAAAAATACTCCTTATTTAGAGTATCTTCCCTCTAGCTATAGGGCTATTGGCACCCCTCACCCTGTATTAATCTATTTGCACTCGCAAGCAGCCCAAGGTACCAACATAGATTTGATAAAACAAGAAGGTCCTATGTATTACCTAAATCAGCAGCAGCATAATTTTTGTTTTGACGTGAATGGCACCGAAAAATGTTTTGTAGTAATTGCCCCTCAGGTAACAAAAGGTTTTTATAAAGGACGAATAAATGCTTTGTACAACCACATTATACAAAACTACAATATAGACCCTGCTCAAGTATACATTACAGGGTTTGCTGCAGGAGGTTCAAATATTTATGCACGTTTGTTAGATGCCGAAAACAGCCCTAACCGATATGCAGGAATAGGCATTGTAGGGGCTAAAATAGGCAACGCCAATGCTTCAGCCATTGCAGCACTTGGAGCTACCATCTGGATAGGGCACAGCCAAAACGACGAAGTAAGCCCCTATGCGCCAGTGCAGGCTTTTGCCGATCAATTGGCACTTGAAAACACCGCTGGCAACACCAAATTTGTCTCTTATGAGTCGTTTACCAATCAGGCTTCGGCAGCCACTGCCTTCAATCCATCTGAAGCACAGTCTATGTATGCTTGGTTGCTCAACCCTAGTACTCAAATGCGTAAGCGTCAACTGCCTTTAAGCCCTACTCACAAAGATATTGTGATAAGCACGGGCAAAATAACGTTTGACAAAGCAACCCAAAATACCGAAGTTAAAATGTACAGTGCCACAGGTAGGGCTATTTCTACCGCAAAGGTGCAAAGATTTTTGGCATACCCTGCCTCGCTAGAAAATGGCGTTTATGTCTACAAAATTATCGAGAATGGCGCGTTGGTGCAAGAAGGGCGTATCCTGAAAATGGACTAAGTAACGTGCTCAAAATAAGTTTTTGGTTTTCAGGACAAATACGTGCAACTGACTGAGGTATTTAGCCTTTGGCAGAGCTGCAGCTATCGGGTGTGCCTGAAACAAAGCAAAATAAGCTTTGTATGCTATGACTAAGATGGTGGTAGCCCCACCAAAGGCGATTTACAGGAATAGCCTTTAAACCACTCTACGGTGCTATTACAGTATGAGCAACAATATAGCCATATAACCATCAAAATAAGTAGGTCTGCGTAACTTCAGTTAGTAAGTATGTACCAAGACAAAATTAAATATACCTAATATGCAAGTATAACTATCATATTATGAGAGAGTTATGTTTACTTGTAGCTTATAGCTAATTGCACCGATATTCATCGGTATCTAAGG
>NZ_CANLRP010000272.1 GCF_947493425.1 uncultured Microscilla sp.
TTTGGGTTTCTTGTGGAAATTGTTGAGTTTTGCATATTGATTCAACTTTATAGGTCCCCGTGTTGAGTGCTGTAGTCGTCCAAACTAAAAGGCACTTTGGCGGGGCTTTTTTATTTGTAATTGTGTAGTGCAAGTATAAACAATCATGGTGGGGAATCGTAGGGAAACGAGGAGAAAGAGTGGGGTTTTTGGAGTTAAAATACAGGTAGGTTATATCTGCTTACTATTTATTATCAAACTTGGATTGATGCATTTTTAGTTTATGGTGATAAATATCGTAGTATACCTGATCTTTATTAACAGTGAATAAGTCAGAGTTATTAGGTAAGCCTTTTAATGCCTTGCCTGCGAATATTTTGTAACCAAATTGTTTTATATGGTATTTTACCTTTTGCTTAACCCCAATATTTATATTTTCAAATTGTTTTATAAAATCTCTTATAAGCTCAAAAGTTTCAATATATAATCTCTTGTCATTGAGGGTGATACGCCATATAGGTGTCCCCTTATGTAAGCCGTTAAACCTTATTGGTGTACGCCGTGTATTGTAGGGTACTTTTTCAAACCTAGTTTCCGGGTTTAAACCTAGCTCTGTTAGTTTGTTATAAGCCTTAAGCAAGGCATCATTCAATTTGTATTCCTGAATGTAATCAAACTCCAACTCTTCAATGCCTAAAAACTTTGCTGTTGTTATACGGTTGTTTCCTTCAAATATAAAGTATTTATCACCATACTTGTGTAAGATTTTTGGTTGTGAGGCTTTACCGTGTTTATTGTAAATTATCTCGTAGGCTGCTTGACGTTCACCATAGTTACTTTTTTTTAAACTACCTAAAGTTTCGATCCAAGTTTGTGAATGAT
The DNA here is from genome assembly GCF_947493425.1 of uncultured Microscilla sp. GTDB lineage: Bacteria > Bacteroidota > Bacteroidia > Cytophagales > Microscillaceae > Microscilla. The sequence continues at coordinate 862 of NZ_CANLRP010000272.1, forward strand.
AGCCAGGGTGAGTTGTGCCCACTATTTTGTCAAGTTTAACAGCTACTTTATCGGTAATAATAGGTTTTTGCTTATAGAAACAATAGTCCTCTAAATCTTGTGGCTGGATATTAGTATCATAATGCCAAGGCAATGGCTGATATTCTAAACCTAACTTTTTTAGTCTTTGTATGGCCATCTCTACTAAAGTATTATTCATAGTTTTAAAGCAGGTGTATATTTATTGGTAAAAGTATAACTTAAACGCTTGGTTTTATCTAAAAAGTCAGGTGGTGTGTTTTATTTGAATAGGAATAATACCTTGAGCTTTCCAAAGAAACTTTTGAAATGTGCTTATTGAAATTTTTATAAGTCCATGCTTTTGACGATCATACACCTCATTAGTTCTGGCATTAACAACCGTCATATCTGATTCAATTATTGCGATATATTTTTGATATGCTTTGCCAATGGTCGCTTTTTCCTCTTGTGGTAAACAGTAAAGCCCTTTAATAATCCCCTTAGCCGTAGGTGTTAGTTTTACGGCATTTTGGTTATTTATGGACTGATGTTCTAAAAAACTCAAGTCAAACCCTAAACTTTGGAATTTTTTCGCTTTTCGGCTTAATGATTTTACTGTTATTGCTCTGCCTCCAACACTGAGAGCAATAGTAATTTGCCCTTGGTTGATTCTATCTTGAATTAATTCAACCAGCTTATCTCGTAAGTCCAAGCCTGTCACTACACCAGGTAATTTTAGTCTTCTGACTTTAGTTTTAGTATTATAATAAGCTGTGAAACGGAGTAAAGCAGCAGAAAAAGTCAAACCATTGGCTTTTTTAGCACTACCTGACTGACAGTAGTAAATGAAATCATTAGGCTCAAACCACTTGTCATAAATAATTTTCTCTATTCTATCCAGCATAACTTGTTTGGTTAAAAATACTTCTGATTAAAATATAATTGTTAAAATAAGTAACTTTGTAGTGTTTACATTAGCAAATATACTTTAACCCTTTTATTTATTAAAGTTTTGAAGTCAAAAACCAGAATATATGAAAAGAAATTCTCCACCAACAAAGGCCTGTATCTACCTCGACCAATTTGCCATAAGCGATATGGTCAAAGCAACTAATGATACCATTTGGTTCGAAATCAAAGAAGCTCTTGAGGAAGCATACAGACGAGATAAAGTGTTTTGTCCTGCATCTTATGAATATTTTATAGAGTCAGCACAAGCAACTTTTGAAAGAGGCAAGTCATTTGAATATTTTGTTGATCAAATTTCTGATGGTTATTCTTTCAAGACGGAATTTGAAGTAACATCTCAACTAATCTCTTCCTACATCAGAAAAAACAGCGTTACCCAAAATACCTATCTACAAACCTACCCTGCCGGAATTTTGAGTAATACAAAAAAACATAATAAGCTTGAAGAAGCTAATAAAGCCCACAAGTCCTTAATTAAAAAAGCCACTGCACCTGTCAATGAATTAAGAAAGGTTACTAATGCTCAAAAAATAGAACAAAAGAACAAGCAGCAGATGATTAGTAGCATGAAAATCATCAAAACATTCAGCTTCTTAGCAAGACTTGAGCAAGTAAAAAAAACGGGAATTCTTAAACCTGTAAACGATAAGATTGGCATCAAATCTATTCCTAACTGGGCAGATGTAATTATTAAGCGTTTGCTCGAAGTTCATAACTTTTCTAAAAAAGAACTGGGCAAACTCATTGTTGAGGTTAAAAACCACAACTTTGATAATATACCATCACTTGATATCAGGAACACTCTTGAAGTGGCTTTAGCAATCGATAGCAAAAAAGAAACTTCTGGCGACCAGATGGATATATCAAGAATTGCAACTGGATTACCTATTTCAGAGATATTGTTGACTGATAAAAAACGTAAATCTGAACTTATAGAATTTGGGCTTGATAAAAAGTATGGTACTAAGATATTTTCTGGAACCAAGCAAGACTTACCAGCGTTGAGAACAACCCTTGTGGAGTTATGTGAAAAATAACTAATTTTGACAGGGCATAGTTTTGAAACAAAACAGTTCATCAGCTTTATGCTTTTGGAGTAAAAGTAATTAATACCAATGAGAGAAAATATAAGAAGAGCCAAGCTGCAAGAGTTTATAGAGTCCTTGGGGCTTGATCATATACAATTTGCAATAAACATTAACGTACCTGATTATATCATTAAGGATATACTAGCAGGCAACAAACCTATTTATACCACATTGTATGACCGCATTATTTTTGCTTACCCTGATGTAAACCTTCACTGGTTGATGACTGGTCAGGGAGCCCCTCTTTTGAAAGATGCATCAGAAAACACCCCAGGGGAAGAACCTTCTTTGACAATAGACGATCCCACAAGGACTGGTACTATCACTCAAGAAGCAATTCGTCAGGTTGAAAGTAATCAACTTGATCAGTATTTTGAGCTAATGGATAAAGTCACACCTACTTCTGAAAGCCACACTTATGAGGCTTTGAGACAAAGCTTTTTGGCTGATAAGACTCCACCAAATTTTGAACAAAAACTAAAGGTTTTTACCAGAAAGATTGCCAGGCTAAACAGTGATAATAATAATCCTATATCATAGTTGTTTGGCAAACAATAATATAAGTGGAAAAGATAAAATGGCACAGTAGAAACCATGCCATTGGTATTTCATCAGAATTACAAACTACTTAGCCTTACGATTTCATTATCCTTGGGCGAGTCTACAGTATAATAAGTATACTCAGAGTCATATTTTGTGAATTTATAATTCACCTTTTTAAAGCGAAGCATCTTTAAAATTTCAGTCAAAGTGGTCTGCATGCTTTGTTTATTCTTGTTACTTGCAAATGCACCACCAGTAAACTCAAGAGTAGTAAATTTATATCCACTAATGGAGGTTTCAATATTCTCAAGCCAAAGTTTTTGGTAAGCAATTTTCTTATACGCCTTACGCATTTGAGGGAACTCCCTTAATTGAACCAGCTTTACTTGATATTCCAACTGTTTTCCTACTTGCTTTACCTGTGGGTCGTTTGCAGCCTCAGCTTCTTTGATCATTTTTGCCCAAACATCAAAAAGGGCTACTTCAATCTGAATAGACTGTATTGTTTCTCTATACCCTGAACCATCAAAGGATTTTGATGTTAATGATTTTAACTCACGCTCAAGTTGCTCTTTCAAAGATACCTTAGGAGTCGTTTGTGCAGATGTGTCGCTCTCCACCTGATTGCTTTCTCCTTCATTCAGAGAGTCAGGAGCATTAACTGTCCTTTCAGAAATACTAGCCGTATTTTCAGAAGTGTTGGTTACTGCTTCGTTTGCTTGCCTCTTTTCTTCATTATCAGAACCCACTGCCAAGGCAATAATGCCAATAATAACAGTGACTCCTATTTTCCATTTCTTAGCAATTTGTTGATTTTTCCAAAGCGCATATAAGCCAACTGGAAAAAATACCACACATAATACAACTACAAGGGGTTTATTGTCATACCAACTTTGTGATTGTTGAGGATTTTGACTACTCATTTTTTTAAGTTTTAGTAAATAATTGCCAAACTACTGATAAAGCAATCAAAGTTTGAAATAATTCGGAAAAATTAACCTTGCAATTACCTTTCTGGTCATCGTCTGTTTCTTCTTTGTTGGCAGTTATTTTTAAGAGCCAGGAGCAAATCTTTGTAATTAGCCCCAACACTATCAAAACCAACCCATCATAAACCTTTGCCCCACCCGTGGCGTGTGTTACGCCTATGTGGGCGAAACAGGGGCAAGCACTGGAAAAAGCCTGTTTACTGACTAGTTTGACCAACTACCTTTACAGAATCTGCTACCCTTTAGCACTGACCCAAACTCTAGTTTACCACCAGATAAAAAGCGTTCACAAGAATGCATAAAAGAGTCGTTCCCTTTAGACAATACATAAGAATACCCAAAAGACTACTACAGAAGAAAAAGAAAAAAAAGAAAACGGACAGCCTGGTTATTTTTCTCTTTCTCTTTTTTTTTAAGGAAATATTCCGATCAGGATTAAGACTTGAATGGAGTGTTGGGAAATGCCAGGCCAATAACTTGCGACCTCCACTTTATGAGCATTAGCAGTAGAAGTTATACTACTACCACCATCCGCGTATGGGTGATCGTTGTTTGTTTGCTTTTCATATTTAACATTCAAAAAGCCCGAATCTAAAATAAGCGTTTTTAGCAGGGTATGGCTTGCGATCTATAAAACAGGACTTCCCTACACTCGTTTTTCTTTGACGCGTGTTGCGGCTCTATGGGCGAAATAGGGGTAAGTCCTGGCTTGGGTAGCTACCCATTAAAGAAAAACACTAAAAAAAACTCCTATCTGCTATTATGGGTTACATTAGGTGATTTATCTAATTTGTCAAGCTAAGCATGCTAATTTGGCAAGGTTCGATGACAATTTGGCAAGCTTGCCATACCAGCAAGCAATAAGAGAAGTACAGCTACAACACTCAGCTTATTTTATCCCTCCTGCTCCCCAGGCAAAGCAAGCCAGGTCTGCCTGCTGAACAACTTGCTCCCCATAGGATGAAGACTATACCTGGTTTACTGACTAATTTGACCACCTGCCTTTAGGGAATCTACTACCCCTTTAGCACTGCCCCAAACTCTACTTTACCAGCAGATAAAAAGCGTCCACAAGAATGCATAAAAGAGTTGTTCCCTTTAGACAATACATAAGAATACCCAAAAGACTACTACAGAAGAAAAAAAGAAAAAGAAAACGGACAGCCTGACTATTTTTCTCTTTCTCTTTTTTTTAAGGAAATATTCCGATCAGGATTAAGACTTGAATGGAGTGTTGGGAAATGCCAGGCCAATAACTTGCGACCTCCACTTTATGAGCATTAGCAGTAGAAGTTATACTACTACCACCATCCGCGTATGGGTGATCGTTGTTTGTTTGCTTTTCATATTTAACATTCAAAAAGCCAGAATCTAAAATAAGCGTTTTTAGCAGGGTATGGCTTGCGATCTATAAAACAGGCTACCCTTTAACACTCGTTTTTCTTTGACGCGTGTCGCGGCTCTATGGGCGAAACAGAGGTAAGTCCTGGCTTGGGTAGCTACCCATTAAAGAAAAACACTAAAAAAAACTCCTATCTGCTATAGATTGTATTAGTTGACTTATATAAGTGACTCATTATGATGCCAAATTGTCAAGCTAAGCATGCTAATTTGGCAAGGTTCGATGACAATTTGACATGCTTGCCATACCAGCAAGCAAGAAGAGAAATACAGCTACAGCACTCAGCTTATTTTGTCGCTCCTGCTCCCCAAGCAAAGCAAGCCAGGTCTGCCTGCTGAACAACTTGCTCCCGATAGGGCGAAGGCTATACCGTTTTTACCGACTGATTAGGCACCTGCCTTTACGGGATATGCCCTGTAATCGGTAACCAAGAGGTAACAACTTTCGGTAATTAAGAGGTAACAACTATTCATACAAAAAATAGAATATAAACACCTAATTAACAAGATTTTATATTCAAATAATTGATTGTATTACCTCTAAAAACTGTTACCTCTTAATTACGAAAAAGTGTTACTTTTTAATTACCGATCACAGCCCCCTTTAGCACTGCCCCAAACTGTACTTTACCACCAGATAAAAAGCGTCCACAAGAATGCCTAAAAGAGTTGTTCCCTTTAGACAATACATAAGAATACCCAAAAGACTACTACAGAAGAAAAAAAGAAAAAGAACAAAAAGAAAACGGACAGCCTGGCTATTTTTCTCTTTCTCTTTTTTTTCTTTTTAAGGAAATATTCCGACTAGGTAAATGTTCAAGGCTTGAATGGAGTGTTGGGAAATGCCAGGCCAACAACTTGCGACCTCCACGTTTATGAGCATCAGCAGTAGAAGTTATACCACCACCCGTGTGTAGGTTATCAGGATCAAGTGTTGTTTATCTGCTTGTCATGTTTACATTCAAAAAGCAAGAATCTAAAATAAGCGTTTTTAGCAGGGTATGGCTTGCGATCTATAAAATAGCTTACACTTTCTACACTCGTTTTTCTTTGACGCGTGTTGCGGCTCTATGGGCGAAATAGGGGTAAGTCCTGGCTTGGGTAGCTACCCATTAAAGAAGAACACTTAAAAAAACTCCTACCTGCTATTATAGATTACATTAGTTGATATTATTAAGTGATGTAGTATTATGTCACCAAATTGTCAAGCTAAGCATACAGCTACAACACTCAGCTTATTTTATCCCTCCTGCTCCCCAGGCAAAGCAAGCCAGGTCTGCCTGTTGAACAACTTGCTCCCCATAGGATGAAGACTATACCTGTTTTTTACCGACTGATTAGGC
>NZ_CANLRP010000273.1 GCF_947493425.1 uncultured Microscilla sp.
TTGTTTGTTAGGTAACTGAATATCATTTTGTATGGCTTTTATTTTTTCGTCAGTTTCTTCGATTGTTTTACGAGTACCTTCAATTTGCTTGTATACATAATCAATATCCATAAATTTAAAACCGTACACAAAAATAGGCTTTAAAAATGCTATTTAGTTTGTAAAATATATCTATCTGATTTTCAATAATATAGTTGGCAATTCTGAAACCAACCTGAAAGATAGAATAATCAGCTACTCTGTCTTTTCTGATAATTCGGCTAATTTTGATTTGTTGCCTGTTCAATCCAATGGCAAAGACTATTAAAAATGCCAAGCATACAATAATGAGGATATTGCTTATCATTTCTGGGTCTTTCACTCTTAGTTTTTGCAGGTTAAATCCACGTGATTTTATATCTCCAAAAATAGTCTCAATACTAAACCTCTTTCTATAAAAAGCCATAATATCTGGTGCGTACCCCAGATTAGATACCAAATAAATAGGGTTTTCATAGGTTCTGTGATGCCATATCAGGCAATTTACTACTCCATATCTGTGTTTGCTAAAATATGTGTCAGGTAGCCAAAAGTGATCTTGTGTACTCTCTGGATAACAGGTCCCCAAATTAAACTGTTCCCCATTTCGGGTCTCAATGAGTGCATTTTTAGCTGTTCTTAACACATACTTCCAACCTTGAGAGCAGGCTAATTCTTGTAGTTCTACTGAATCAAACTCACCATCACCAAGCAAAACTATTTCAGGGGACGAAGGAAGCAAAGCAGCCACTTGCTTTAAAATATCTACATGAAGTTCTACGCTCATATGACCTCTCTTTTGCTTACGAACCAACCAAGCAAGAGGAATAGACCGTTTGCCCTGAACCAAGGATACCATCAAAGCCATGCAACCATTGCCCACCACAGAGCCATCTATTACTATAAATAAACGAGGAACTGTACCCAAGCCAGCTAAGAAAGATACAATAAATGGAAGGAAAAAGCTCTGATAATCAGTGTATTTACTCTTTAAAAAACGCTTCACTTTTTTGACCTTACTTTCTACGTCAATGTCCTCTTCGATGCCTTCTCCTATTTTTTGTAGCGAGCTTTCCCCTTTTTTGATCACACAGTAAATGAACTTGGTGAGCTTCTCGTAACGATTCAACTCAGCTTTTCCGCGAAACTGATGAAGACTTTCTAAGTTTTTTTTATAGTTTTGTATAGCATAATGATGGGTAGTTTTAATTTTATGATTCACACCACAAAATTGCTCATCTTATGCTTTCTTTTCCAAATACATTCCCCTAAAAATTAGTGTACGGTTTTAAAATCCATAAAACTAACATCAATATCTTTCCAAAAAGGTAATGAGGTTTCTTTATCCATGGCATTTATAATTATTCTACTAAACATAATGATTTTGAAGGTATAAATAAAATATGAGCTTAGACAAAATAGATTTTTTGTGTAAAGAAGGAGAAACTTATTTTTATAGTAAAAATCACCATGAGGTTTTTGCTAAAAAAGTGTTGGGTCATGTCAAGTGCCAAGACTTTTTGATTACCAACGAATGGGAGAAAATCAGAGAAAACAGTTTGATCATTGCTTTTGATTACCCAAATTTTCACAATGACTTAGAAAACTTTGCCCAGCATAAGTCGCATGAAACTTATAGGAGGATTTTTTTTGTAAATTGGATGTTGATAGGTGATGCGATTGCCCCCACTGATTACAAAAACAAATGTTTTGCTGGGAACTTGTTTAAACAGGCATACCTCGCAATCATGGAAGGCTGGGGACCTGACAATGACTACATATGTTTTTATGCCGATAGTGCCGCGTTAGACCAATTAAGGAAAGACACAGGAAAGGCAAATGAGCAGTGGAGTTTAAGCGCACCATTTAATATAGGTTTGTACGAATTTGTTGACTGTAAAATTGACATCATAAAAGTGTTAGGGATATTCCTTAATGAATACATGGAAAAATATGACTGCTTAGTACACCTAAACCCACACGCGACAAACCACGCAAGTTCCTTTCAATCTGACGTTGATAGGCTCGATGAGCATAGCTTGAATGAGACCAAAGACAATGATTTTGCGTTCAAATTGGCCTGTTTGGAGTCGTTCTTCTTGCAAATAGGAGGATCAAATAAACTATCAAAAAGTGAAGTTTCTGAAGTGTATAAACGTTATACGAGGGAAGAAATGGCTCTTTTTGCCTCTAAATACACAGCAGAGGCCACTAGTATTGATCCGCTGTTCTTAAGAGAGCCTGTGTACTCTGGTGACAGAATAAGACTTGCTACGGTCAAACTCATGGGGTATGCTTATAACATCAATAAAAACCTCACTTTGAGCGAGTACCCTGAGTATATCGCCAAAATGAAAGAATGTATAAAAACGCCCGAAGACCTCAAAGAAATAAAACGTGCTTATCCCAAAATATATTCGTTTATGGCACAAAAAGCATACAAGTTGGGCAAGATATTGGAGAAGGATTTGTTGGGCGGGTAGGAGTTGTTTTGCCTTCTTTACTGGGTTAAGCCTTCCGCAGGGCGACTATAGCTACTGGAATTGAATCTAGAGTAATAACTTTTTGGCCACCTAAAAATGGCGTTAATATTTATCAAAGCCAAACGGAAACAGTAAGGTATACAACCATACGAGAAATAGAAAAATACATGAAAGCCAAAAATCCTGTTGTTGAAATTACTTTTGGTTCACCTAATTGGTAAACGATCTATAGTTTCTCTTTAAGTAAACTGTAAATAGAATTTAGTTGAGGAATAATATAAAGTAACTCAAGAACATCTTCTTGAGAACATCCAAACTCAACTTTATACGCATCTATAGTGTTTTCTGTATCTTCGGTAAACTCTGCAATAATTCGTTCTAAGTGTTTAATATGGTTAGTGGTAAAATCTATTTGCTGGTATAATTGCTCCTTGAAAAATTTTAAATCATCTATACTGTCACCTTCTGTAATAAACCTTTTCTTGTTAGGTGAATCAATGTATTCTTGTGCGATTTTAATTCTTTCATCTGTTTCAACAATTTGTTTTTCGATATTGATAATCTCATTTTTTAGATAATCAATATTCAAAAAATTTGGATCACAGGTTTTCCAAAAAGGTAATGAGGTTTCTTTATCCATGGCATTTATAATTACTCTACTAAATATAATGATTTTGAATATACAAATAAAACACCCGCTTTTTTAAGTCTTCCGCAGGAGACCTAAAAGCTTTGAATAAATGTAAGTCTTCTATTAATTAATCGTGCCAAGTCTCCTGCGTAAGAATTGGCATAATAGGGGTAAATCTCCTGAATTAATTGCTTTTTGGCCTCCAGAGAATGGAGCTAAAGATATTGAAGGAATGGTGTTAAGTATTAGAAAAATGTCTTTAGTTGAAATTGCCGAATATATGAGCAGTAATAACGAGGAAATTTTCAATAATCTAATGAAAAATATAACTTTTGGGAAGAATTAAAGAATTTATTTTAGTTAGATTACAATACCATGAACAAACAAGAGGAAATAAGTTCTAGTATATTTTTTAACCAAACATTTGAGTTAAGCAAACCTGAATCTGAACAGATAATGACTGAGTTACATAAGGCGTTAGAAGTAAGGGATTTATCCAGAAGAAAGCTGAAAGAGGTATTTGTAAAAGTATCAGGTTTACTTGAGCTCTTAACTTGGGTTGTGACCAGAGAGCAAACAAGCCAAGAGTGCATCTTGAAGGTAGGCCTGGGTACTCAAAACAGTTTTGTGGTTTCTGCAAATGTCGGCACTAATAGTGCAGCTCTTGACAAGCTTGCAAATGATATACAAAAAGCAAATGCTTTAAGTGAAGAAGAAGTTGATGCTTTTATAATAAGGCAACCATTAGACGTTTCAATAGAGCAGTTGATGTCTAATAAAATAGATTTTTTATCTGAGATATTATACTTAAGTGGATGTCATAAGGGTAGGTTTTTTGTAAAAGAAGTAACAGAGTATGCGCACATTTTTTATCTGTTAATCCCCTGACCTATGATTATTAAAAAGATATACTTGATTTCCCAAAAAGCTACTGACAGAACAATTAAGTTTGAAGGTGAACCGATTAGCTCCATTAGTCAGTACAGGAAATATGAGCAGTTTGTCCAGCTTATTTCAACATATACTGGTTTACCTTGCGAAATGCTAAACCTGAAGAAGCAGTGGGAAAAATTGCCTGTTGATGGCTTATATATAATTTTTTCAGAACATCACTTTATAAAAAAAATACGCAAACTAGACCAAACTTTACCTTTGGAAGCATTCAGGAAAATTTTTTTGGTGGATTTTGGAGGTGTGTTCAGTGAATTAGACTATCAAGGCTTGCCGTTGGCAGGGAGTATGCAGGGACACGATTATATGTCCTATTTTGTGCTTGAGAAAAGCATTAATTCACTTAGCGCACCAGGGTTTGTTGCAGATAGTTTTGTGGCAAACAAAAGCTTCGGCACTGTTGATAATCATAATTACTACCAGCTTCATACTTTTAAGGAAAACATTGTAAAAGAATTAGGGCAGTACTTGACAGCATATATTCACTCGTTTGAGCAAATAAAAACGAAACAATATGATATACAGGGTCTGGCTTCTGATGTAATTCATTCCAGAGCAAAAGCAGGCTTGGATGAAACACTTCAAAAGATTACAAGCCCTATGAAAAAAGTATACATAGTTTCACAAAAGCCAGCCAACCTACAAAGCAGAAAAGATGGTGAGTATGTCTCTGTATGTAAGGCACGAAAGTATGAGGCTTTGGCTGAGAGCATAGCAACCAATACCTTTGCTATGCTCGAAATAATAACACTTGATGAGGAGTGGACAAACTTCCCGTTAGATGGAATGATCATATTATTTGCTGAAGAGGGATTTGTAAAAAGATTTGCTCAACTAAAAATAGCTCACCAGACAGCATTTACGAGGAGAGTATTTATTGTGGATTTTGGCTTATCAAATGGTAAACCCTCAGACTTTGCTCATTTTACATTTGCAGGCTTTATGAACGATACTGATTATGAAATATGTTTTGTGCAAAATACTACAAAAGATTCAGCAGGTTTTTATGGAAATAGCTTTGTTCTATCACCAGAGAATTGTTCTTCAGATGGAACTAAATATAGCTTTTATTATCTGCAAGACAGTCTTCAGAATGAACTGGCAGACTACCTAAAAAACTATATAGAGGTGTTTGATAAACTTTGCGAACTTCAGGAAAAGTGATCGCACTAGTGCACTAGAATAAGGGGTATATCCGATTTTTTTCTTTTTTAAGTCTTTTATTAATTAATCGTGCCAAGTCTCCTGCGGAAGACTTGGTACAATAGGGAAGTCCTATGGTCATACAAATGTACAATAATTATGTTAACACCCTGCAACTAAAAGCTGGATCAAAAACAAACCTAAAAAAGTTTAAAACAGATTTCCCTAAAATATTTTTAATTTTAAAAGAAGAAGCTAACAATATAGGAAAAAATTTCGAACAAGATTTATTTAAATAAAACCATGGCAGAGTCCCTTTTTATAATGAAGTTTTGCACCATCCCAGATGGAATTGGAATTTTTACGACTGATCCTCCAGTAGCGCTGCTTTATTTTGACCAACAATTGGCTAGAGATAGATTTGAAGAGTCTCATAAGCATCAAAATGAGATGATGCAGTCTATGTTTGATATCAAAGACTTTGCTAAAACACGTGCCAATGACTTGTTTCCTGACGATGAACTTTTTGACAAAGAATTTGAAAAAATCGTAAGAATTTGTGCCAAAAATGACTTTCGCAAGAAGGAGATAAAAGCTACTCTAGTTTGTAAAGACATTATTATGAGAATAATTGACTAATTGGTAAGTGCTCCAAACAGCAAGCATAGAGCAAGGTTTAAACAAAAAGTATGGCAGTTTCCCTTTTTAATGATGAAGTTTTACACCTCCCCCTTTTATTTTCAACTTGCTTAAGGAAAAAGCAAGTCAAATAAATAAAAACCTAGAAAAGTAATTATGGGAATAGAAAACATACTAATGCAAGGTTTTAGTTCATTTAAGCAAGGAATTGGGATTTTTGATTCAGGATACCCAACTATTAAACTTTTTTTTAGCGTGAATCATGCGAATATATATTTGGAAAACTCAAAAGAGCTTTTGGATAAGAATGATTCAAAGTTTCAGGAGAGTCAAGAAATTTCTGAAAAAATGTTTGAGCAAATAGTGAGGCTATGTGCAGATACATCCAAGGAGCAAAAAATACTTCGTTGCTTTATAAATGAAGAGCAAAGGTTTTTGAATATGATTATATCAGATTAAGGGTATTAGAAATTACCAAAACAATGAAGACTCGTACAATTACTGAGGAAATTTTAAGCTTTCATGGTAGTGCCAATGCACCTGAGCCCGCTATTTATGTGGTAAAAATAGTGTTGCCTACTTTTTATGAACTATACCTTAACTATGATGAGCCACACCATACAGATCCAGACTATTATAAACATGGGTTGGATGGCAGAGTATGGTATCGCCTTACTGATGAAACAACAATTCAATGGACATTGCTGCTTGCTAAAATATATAGGGATAAAGTTAAAGTTAACATTACCATCAATGAAGAAACTTTTGAAGTATTAGACATACAAAAATTGGAAGGATAACCCAGCACTCGCTCTTTTAAGTCTCCTGCGGAAGACTTGGCACAACGGGGAAGAAATATGTGATTACATGAATCAAAAAGGGAAATCAATATACCCAGATATCGAATCTGTTAAGAAAAACATTACATATGGAACAAAGCAGTAACGACATAAAATATTATAACTTACTAGCTGAAATTCCTTGGGGCTGGCATCCGCACAAAGGTTTACAGCGTTTTTTTGACTTAATTGTATTTGATGAGGACATGTTGGTGTTAAGCAACGAACCAGAGAAACTTTACACAAAAGATGATTTCAACCACTATTACAATACAGCCTATGCAAACAAAAAACTCATAGCTCCCCATATTCGTTATTACCTTCCTGAATACTTGCTTATATTTTATGACACAAGTTGTATTCGTTATACTGTTCAAAAAGAAAACCACCCTTATTTGGTGAATAGTAGCAGGTTATACTTTGCGTCGTTAGGATTTGTGCAAATAAAAAAGTAAGCATTAATTGTAAAGTTCTCAAGCTAAACAATAT
>NZ_CANLRP010000274.1 GCF_947493425.1 uncultured Microscilla sp.
GGGCGCAAAAAATAGCCTCGTCTCAAAACAAAACCTCTACCTCAAGAATGGCAATTTAATTTCTCACCATTCCTAAGAAAACAACACCTATACTATGATAGATATTCCTCCCCATTTTTTTGAGGTTACCTACCAAGGAGCTCACTACCCTGGGTCGCCCAAAGTAAACGGCTTGCAGGGTGGTGCCAACTGTCAGGTGTTTGCCTACGAACTGTTGCGTCACCACGGGCTTAAGGTGCCCGATTTTCGCTCAAGCGATTTATGGGAAGACACCACACATACCCAACAAGTAACCGACCTACAGCCATTAGATATTTTGTTATGGAACAAAACCCCCAACTCGTGGGGTGCCCACGTAGGCGTATACATAGGCAATAACCAAGCAGTGCACTTGTCTAAAGCCAACCAGGTGGCGGTCATCTGGACGCTGGAGTATTTTCTGGAACAACCTGCCTATCAGGTGTTTATTGGTGCCAAACGGATATTAAACAATGATGATACATAGCCTTGATTGGGACAAGTCCTGAGATGCCGCTGTATATTATTGTTAGGTATCATCGAAACCTTGAATTTTGCCAGCCTCAGAGGGGTTTCTCAAAAAAACAAAATTGATATTTTATACCTGGCAGGCAGGCTGTTCAGAATTAAAAAAAATACCCCATGCTTTTAAAAGCATGGGGCATTTTTTTGCTATATAGTATAAGATACATACTTTCTTGTTTTTTCCTTAAAAGCAGCTTTTTTCAGCTAATATACGGACAAATACCTGACAGGTAGGCTGTTAAGAATTTTAAAAAAGTGCCCCACGTTTTTGAGGAAACTTTTATGATTTTAAAAATAAGGTAAACATTCTTTGTCTAATACAAGATACCCAAATTTTTCTTTTCCTGCAAAAATAGCCATTACTACGTTACAGGGTATATTTTAAAGAAAAATCAGTTTTGGTTTATCCAATCAAGGTAGGCAAACAATTCCTTGAAAGTTGTGATAATCTCATGGTATTTCTAAACCAAAAACGTGGGGAAGAAATTACCAGATTCTTAACAGCCTACCTGACAGGATTTTGTGACGACGCTAAAAAATCCTGCCAGGTATGGAACAAGCAGCATGTATTGGGTTTTATAAATTTTGACTATTTTCTTGGGGAAGAAATCACCTGAAAGGCATGACAAAATATTCCCCTAGTACCTTAAACATTAAGTAAATGCGTTATTATTTGGGATGAGTTTTGTTTTCTGACGAACTTCAAAAATCGCGCAGAGTTAGTTTACAATTCCGATGCATATCGGAACCGGAGCTACGCAAGTTTTTTTTAAGTAAAGTCAGTGGGCAAAAATCGCCGAAATAATGGGTTAGGTATTTAGTATTTAAGGTGCTAGAATCTATTATGAGATAGACCCAATTTTATCCATTGATTTTGACTAGTTGACCGCAAAGCGCACTGTATATTGTCGCTTATTGGCGCCCACTACCCGTAATACATACAAGCCTGGCTGACAATGGCTTACATCTAGTTGCCATGCATTGGCACTACTGCTTTTGCTTACCTGAGGGGTAAATGTTGTACCCAACACACTGACTATCTCAAAATACACATTTTTTTGCAGACTATTCGGCAGTTTTACTTGCAAACGACCTTTATGTTGGATAGGGTTAGGAAACACTTCTATAGTTACTGCGTCTGTTGCCTGCTGAACAACTTGTTGGGTGGCTCGTTGGTGAGCTGCTGTGCCCACTATAGGTGTTGCTATCGCCTGTGGAACTGCTCCATCCAATACCCTGTTTTTTTGCCCTGTTACCTCATTGTACACAAAGCGCCCATACACTGGGTAATGGTCAGACAAGTCAGCAAACACATCTCGCCACTCAGTATTTTCACCTTGGTTGGCATTGTTTACCATAGTAGCCCTGGGGCAAAAGGTACGCTGAAAGTGAGTCACTGGCTCGTACAGTTGAGCATCGGCAGTGTTGGTATAGTCCCAAAACAAAGCATAATCTAACTTCTGATTGTCGCCACCATACACGTTTTCGGCACCAATGGTGTAAGGCATTGGCCCCTCCCTTGTGGGGATAAAAGCTTGCAAAAATGTGCGCAAATCGTTTTGCTTGTCTTCATCTATATTAAAGTCTCCCAGCATTATGATTCTGCCTTTGCCCCCGGTTTTGCGTAAAATAAAGGCTTGCATGACTTTAAGTTGGTCGCGGCGTACCTCCTGGCAGGCGTTCGTTCCCCCTGCATATAGGTGGGTGTTAAACACATGGTACATTACCCCGTGCTTGTTGATTTTAGCATAGTTGATTCCTTTTGCCGCAAACAAGTTGGCTTGGGTAAAGTTGCAAGAGTTGTTAGAACTAAACACTACCTGGTCTTGAGCAATGATAGGGTACCTTGAGGCAATAAAACTACCGCCATCTTCAGGAAAACCCGACGCGTCGGTTACCTGGGTGGTGCTCCATCCGCTGGCTTGCAAGTTGTTTTTCAGTTGTTGACGACACTCGTTGTCAAAAGCCTCTTGAAAACCTACCACCTCAAAGTTTTGGAGGCGTTTTGCGGCAAAGGCGTGTCGATTGCAGATGCTGCCGGCAAACAAACCATACAAGTTGTAAGACACCACATTGAGCGTATGCGGATTGGCATAGTCTGCCCCAGGTACTGGATTGTAGTCTAGCTCATCTAATACATACACAATATCATCGTAGCCACCAGTAAACACCATACGCATAGAAAGCTGGTAACGCTTGCCCTGCATCATAAAAATACGACGATGAATATTGCGGTTGCTTTGTAGCCCGGTTTGGGTGGTTGCCTGGTTGCTTCCTGCGGTAAACACGGCAAATTCAGACCACATAGTGCTCCCTATCCAGTTGCCATTAAGTTTGACTCCCAATCGCAGTTGATGGTTGCCCGTGGTAACTGTCAGGTAATGCCAAAAATCTACCCCATTAGAAATTCCGGAATTACGATTGGTCCACAAAAGCTCACGTTTACGCCCATAAGCAGGTACATGCTTTATTGGCAAACCATATTGTTTATTGAGCGTTAGCTTTCGTCCTGCGCTTTGGTAGGTGATGTTTAGCTCTAGTTCGGTATTGTTTTGTAAATACACGCTGGTTGCTGCCATTGCCCCCAGGCAAGTCAGGCAAACCAGACAAAGGGTTAAGAAATGTTTTTTCATTTTGTTTAGAAGATGTTTAATTTTTAATTGATAGCTAAAAATAACATTTCCCAGAACAAATAGTAACTTTTTGACTGATAGTATAATTATTTATTAATAAATGATAATAATTACTTCACATTAAGCTAAAGACACCCTGCCGTATTTTCTCTAAGTAAAATGGAAAAAATAAAGTAATCCAAAAGAAGGCAGTATCTGTTTGTTGGACGATGAAAAAAATCTTTGCGTAGCCTTGGCTACGGAACTATTTTTTGAAGAAGTACAACGGTCAGAGACGAAGTTCAATGGATTAGGTTATTTTTGTAGTTTTACTAAGGTGTACCTCCAACCAATAAAAAAACCTGCCCATATTAAAATGGACAGGCTTTAACAATCTAAACTTAAAAACTAAACCCTATTTGATAGATAGTCGCCTAAAAAAGCGATCAACTACTACACGCACAAATACAAGTTAATGGCTCAACCTGAGGAAGTTTTTTTGGTCTGTTTAGCCATTCGGTCAGAAAGTCTGTCTTGTAAAGATCGGAGACTTCTTTTTATCTGTAACTTTCAAGTGCCCTTATGGAACACTTAAAAAAAGCGTGGGTTTAGAAGACTTCTTTTTATCTATGAGTTTCAAGTGACCTTACAGAACACACTTAAAAAAGCGTGTGGCATATCGCTTAAGGCTGTAAAGCCGTCAACTAAAAAGGAATATTAAGCACCAAATTAGGATCGGGGCACACCTCCAGGTAATAATCACGCTCCGACTTGTTGGCTACCCCAATAAAATCTCCCTTTTTGCCCAACATATCGGTAATGAGTTGAAAGTGCAAATGGGGCGTCCAGCTGCCGTTGATTTCAGCCACTCCCAGGGTAGCTATTTGTTCGCCTTGTGCTACTTTCTGATCTTCGTATTTACCATCCAATGACTCCAGGCTCAGGTGCCCATACAAGGTATAAAAAGTAAGTCCTTCTAGTTGATGCTCTAAAATAATGGTAGGTCCGTAGTCTGCAAAGTTGTTGTTGTTCTGAAAACTATGCACCCTGCCATCGAGCGGCGCAAAAACCGGGGTGTTGGCAGGCATCCAAATATCTATGCCTAAGTGAATAGAGCGTACCTCGTCGGTAGAGTGGTACTGTTCGCCTCGTTGGTATATCACCCGCTCTTCGTTGTAGCCTCCGGCAGCAGCCCGCACATTGGCTTCTTTGAGTTTACCCCATACATAATCGTCCATTTTTTTTACCGTGCTAAAATCAGCATTTTTAAGTTCAGGGTTGTTTGCCGAAAAATCAAAAGTAAGAAAGTCTTCTTTCTGAAAGTCTATCGGTACTGTAGAGGCAAAGTTGTGTTGGTGTTTTTTTAGGGTTTCAATGAGTGCTGTTCTTGAGTATGCCATATTTATTTTTCGTTTGGTTTAGTCTTTAGCTTTTGTTTAACTGTTTGTAGTGGGCTTTTAGCCTTTTTTGTTCTTCGTTTGGCTTTTAGCCTTTAGCTTTTGTTTAACTGTTTGTAGTGGGCTTTTAGCCTTTTCTTGATCTACGATTGGCTTTTAGTCTTTAGCTTTTGTTTAACTGTTTGTATGGGGCTTTTAGCCTTTTCTTGATCTACGATTGGCTTTTAGCCTTTAGCTTTTGTTTAACTGTTTGTAGTGGGCTTTTAGCTTTTTCTTGATCTACGATTGGCTTTTAGCCTTTAGCTTTTGCTTAGCTGTTTGTATGGGGCTTTTAGCTTTTTCTTGATCTACGATTGGCTTTTAGCCTTTAGCTTTTTTTTAACTGTTTGTATGGGGCTTTTAGCCTTTTTTGTTTTTCGTTTGGCTTTTAGCCTTTAGCTTTTTTTTGGCTGTTTGTATGGGGCTTTTAGCTTTTTCTTGATCTACGATTGGCTTTTAGCCTTTAGCTTTTGTTTAGCTGTTTGTATGGAGCTTTTAGCCTTTTTTGTTCTTCGTTTGGCTTTTAGCCTTTAGCTTTAAATTATCATATTTGCGAATTAGTTAGGAATCGGTAATCTGTAGTTTTAGCTACGCTTTGCGCTCATTCGTAATTGATTCATTCGTAATTCGTAATTGTTCAACTCGTAATTAACTACGCTTGCGCCCATTCGTAATTCGTAATTAAACCATTCGTAATTGACTCATTCGTAATTAAAAACCTCTAGTTATTTTACAACTGATACATTGTATCGTTTTTTATTTCTTCCATCACAAACGAGCTTTGTACATTGGATATGCCCTCGATCACCGACAACTTGTCTATCACAAAGCGTTGGTACTCGTTCATGTCGCTCACTGCCACTTTAAGCAAAAAATCATAGTTGCCCGATACATGCTGACATCCCATAATTTCGGGTAACCGGGCAATTGCTTGTTTAAAGTTTTCTATCAGAGGACGGGCGTGGTTTGCCAACGAAATTTGACAATATACCTTGATGGGTTTGCCTACCTTCTGACCGTCCAAAATAGCCACATATTGTTTGACATACCCCTGTTGCTCTAGTTTTTTTATTCTTTCGTAAGTAGGCGACACCGAAAGCCCCACCTTGTCGGCAATTTCTTTATTGTTTTGCTTCGCATTTTGCTGTAATTGCATCAGTATTTTTTTATCAATTGCATCCATGGCAGAATATTTTTCTAAGATTGAAATGTAAATATAACAAATCAATAAACAAAAATGGTTAAAGTCTATTTTAGCAGATTTATTTTTCAACTTTTAATATTATAATAATTTTTAAACCTGTTATAGCTAAATTTGTAGAAAAATAAATGGTTTAAAGGTATGACTACTACATTCACTAAAAAAGATTTAACTATTGCCGATCAGCAACGTCTGCAAACATTAGAGCAACATATTGAACAAGCACGCGACTATTTTTTAGGCTATCCGGTATCCAAAGATTTTGACTTTTCTGAAATCAACGATTTTCTAAACTTTCCGATCAACAATATTGGAGACCCCTACGAACAAGGCAGTACCTACCGGGTACAAACCCACGAGCTGGAGCGCGAAGTCATACGCTTTTTTGCCAAGTTGTTTCGTGCCAATCCTCAAGACTACTGGGGTTATGTAACCAACGGCAGCTCAGAGAGCAACTTGTATGGTTTGTACCTGGCGCGCGAAATGTACCCCAAAGGAATGGTCTATTATTCAGAATCGACTCATTACAGCGTACGAAAAAATATTCACTTACTCAATATTCCAAGCATTGTTATTCGCTCACAGGACAACGGAGAAATAGATTACGAAGATTTTGAAAATACCGTAAGAATGAATCGCCATAAGCCTGCCATTGTACTTGCTACGTTTGGCACTACCATGCACGAAGCCAAAGATGATGTAACAAGGCTTAAGGGAATTCTTAAAAAACTGGCCATTCAAGATCACTACATTCACTGCGACGGAGCCTTGGCGGGCACTTTTGGGGCTTTTATAGAGCCTCGCTTGCCATTTGACTTTAAAGATGGCGCTGACAGTATCTCTATTAGTGGACACAAGTTTGTAGGCTCGCCCATTCCGTGTGGAGTCATTGTTACCAAAAAATCTAACCGTGACCGTATAGCCAAGGGCATTTCTTATATAGGCTCGTTAGACACTACCATTACTGGGTCACGCAATGGTCACAGCCCTTTGTTTTTGTGGTATGGGCTCAAAAAAATGGGAGAAGAAGGGCTCAAGGCACGCTATCTCTACAGCCTGGACATTGCCCGCTATTGCGAAAATAAATTAAAAGAAGCTGGCATAGCTGCCTGGCGCAACCCAGAGGCAATTACAGTGGTGTTACCTAAAACTACTGAAAGCATCAAGCAAAAATGGCAACTTGCCACCGAAGGCGACATGTCGCACATTATATGCATGCCCAATGTAACCAAGGCTCAAATAGATGAGTTTGTCGAAGACATTGTAAATAGTGAGGAGGAGGTAGAAGAGGTGTTTGAATTTGAGTTTTAGTCAATAGACTTCTTGCGAAAATATTAATATTGGTTAAAAAGTTATCTTTGTAGCATGAAAGCTTCAAAATATGCTGT
>NZ_CANLRP010000275.1 GCF_947493425.1 uncultured Microscilla sp.
AACCCCATTCAAACGCCTTTTGTAGGGGCAATCCTTTATGGTTGCCCTAGCGTAGTAAATTTCATTGCCTGGCGCCGCGTAGTATTTTGAGCGTTTTTGCTACTCAAGGAAGGTTGGACTATTTGGTTGCTTGTGAAGACACAAGCAACGGCGTAAGAGCAGCGTCAAACCCTATTCAAATGCCTTTTGTAGGGGCAATCCTTTATGGTTGCCCTAGCGTAGTAAATTTCATTCAAAGTGACCAGCCATGGGCTAGTCCTTGCTCTTTTAAGTCTTCTTTTAGGAGACCTGAAAGCCTTTTAACAACCGACCCCGATTCTAGTACCTGAGGGTACTTCTAAGTATTCCGAAAAACGAGCGTAGCAGGTTGTTCTGCGATTATTAGTGGCGCATTGTCTAGAGCTTAAAACAATGGGATATTTACTTAATCGTGTCAAGGTCTGATAACAAACGATCTATAATTTCCCTACCAATATCTTGAGTTAGTTTTGATAAAGGACGTTTAGCCAAATCTTTGTTTTGAAAGTAGTTGCCTAATAACAAAACAAGCATTTCTTGTGGGTTGGTAAATAGTTCATTTTTTTCACCTCCTTTGCCAAAATCTTCAAGTATGCCTTTTAGAAAATCTTTGTTATACATTTGTACCTTAAGCAAAAGTTCTTTGATAATATCTTTGTGTTGAGAATAGAGTTTTTGAAGATTAAAAGCTTTTATATTCTCTTCTAATCTATCATCGGTAGCAGTCACTAATACATTAAAATTATTGTTATCTCTGGCAAAATTATCTTTGGTAATATCAATGCCTATATTAATTGCCTTCTGTGCGAGTGGCTTGCTTAGATATGGGTTAAATAGCTTTGCAGCATCTTTGTCTTCTTTTTTATGGTTACAAGTTTTACAGCAAGGGATTAGATTATAAAATGACATAGCAAAAAACGGGTAATCGCTTTTGCTGTAGAAGTGGTCAATTTCGCAAGTTCTACGATGATCATTAGGAATATTAAAAATGTAATGTCTATTACAATAAGGGCATACGGATAACTCAAGTTTCTCTACTAAGTCATAGCTTGTGTACTTTTTGTTTTGAGAATCTTTTAAAGATGTTGAAGAGCCAGAGTTAGCGAAATAGCCATAAATATTTGTAATGTACCGAAGGTTATTTGATACTTTGTTTTTCTTCTTTTTCTTAGGTAGTTTTTTTACACTACTCGGTAATTTATCATATTCTGTTTTAATAGATTTAAGTTGGGTTGGTGATGCAGTAAGAATATCCTCAAATGAATATTTGTTATTCCAAACACTTTTTATCCAAGAGTTGATGTTACCTCTTCTAGTTTTGTTGTCATTGGATGCTAAAAAACGTATAACAGCGTTTGTATGCTCTTCTGCAAACTGTTTAAGCTTTGGATGTCTAATACTAATCATCTTGCCCTCCTTCCATTTTATTGAGTTTTTTCTGTAATTTTTCTATTTGTCGTTTTATTTGGTCAGGAGTATCTTCTGTTTGTTGTTCCTTGAAACGTGTTAGCTTTTTTTCTAATTGCATTTTTAGAAGAGGTTCGCCTACCATTTCAATGTGTTTTTCCAAACCTTCAAGGTCAGGTTTTTCTTCATCAGGTTTATGTGATTTGTTTAACTGTCCAATAATCTCATTGATTTTGTTTTTAGCATATTCTCCCATCAAACTACCTTGCAAAAAAAACGAATCAGCCAACAAAGTATGAATATTTGCCCCAAAGGTTTGTGGTGTATCTTCTTGCGGCACCACATAACAATTACCTTCTTCTATATTTTGATTGCCATGCTCTTCTTCGTCTCTTTTTTTGTTCCACTTCTTCAAAAAAATCACATTATTTTTAGGTATGTCTGAAAGTATAAGCGGGGAGTGGGTGGCGAGGATAACTTGAACTGTTTTGCCTTTATCTTTTGCCAGAGTGTTTAACAGGCTTACTAATATATCAACAAACTTTCGTTGCCATTCAGGGTGTAGGGTGAGCTCGCCTTCGTCGATTAATAGGACGCAATGTTGAAGTTTTCTTAGTTTTTGATTTTTAAATACACCCTCTATTCTAGAGATAAGTGTAAGTAGAGTTTGTTCTCCTGAACTAAAAAAAGAAGGGTCCGTTGTATGTGCCCAATTAAAACTTAAGTATCCCATAAACCAGCCAATGGAATTGTTATACGCTGACATAAAGTCTTTTAGGAAACGATGTTTTTTTCTATCAAATACAAACTTTCTAGTTGATGGTATGCCTTTAATTTTTTCTCCAGATATATCAGCTTTTTTCAAGTATTCTTCAACTTTCAAAAGAGACTTGGCTTGTCCAACCCGGAAACTGACGTTTACATTTTCTTGCTTAGAGATAAGTTCAAAAAAAGACTTGATGTCTTGTATTCCCTTTCCCTTTTTATCATCGAGAAGTGTTTTCTTAAGAATGTCTTCTATTATTTGATAAGGTTCTTCATCTTTATAAAGGCTTCCTGCTTCTTTTTTATAGTCGGCACGCTGATGATTATTATATAAAAAACTATCTAGTGCAGCTTCCCAAAAGCTCTGAAACATTTGTTCTTCTTTATTTGTAGGTTTGACAAACCTTTCTGTGTCATCAAGTTGCTGTCTGTAAGGAGTCTTTTTGTCTACTTGTGGGTATTCATCGACAGAGATTATACTTACTTGCAAATATTGAGGCATATCGAAAGTGAGAATATTCTTATCCTCAAAAAAATATACTGAAGAAACTTCTCTTTGTCTTTCTTTTATGCGGTGCGTAGATAGCACATTGCCGTATAGGAATTGACTAGGAAGATTTCCATAATCATGACAGATTAGACTATTAGTTGATAAATACTCTTGGTTTTTTGGAGCTGTATGACTGGACTTTTGGAACGGATCAAAAAAAATACTGTAGTGAACCCATAAAAAATGAGTTAGAAAATCATCGAAAGTAGATAGTTTATATTCAATATCTTTATGATTCTGAGGATCAGGCGTTATACTTTTACTCTTTGTATGTGCAGCTTTAATCGTGATATATTTTTCTGTATCTTCTTTCCACACAAACAGTGCTGATACCTCTTGTTTTTCTTTGTTAGTGCGCTTCATTAAAAAATCTAGTAACGTACTCTTCCCAGCCCCATTTTCCCCCACAATAGCCGTTAAATTCGTAATACCAACATTCTTTTCTTTTCCCTCTTTATCCTTAACAGTTCGCTCACCCCAAAAGCCTTCAACATAATCCTCTCGTTTATCAATTTTGAGCGTGTTGTCTTTGGGCGTATACACAATATCATACTCCCCACTAAAACAAAAACCCTGTTCTTTAATATTCTTATACTTATCAATCCAAACATACAATAACTCCATAGCTTCAAAGGATTTATTTGGTGTAACCATCATTTTAGATAAGGATCAATATAGTCAATTATCTCAAAATTAACCACTTAGCGATGTGTTTTTATCATATTTGCGAATAAAACCAGGGCAACCCCATGGCAATCGCAAGAAATAAAAAGTGTATGTAAAACCTTTTACCTGATATAATTACTACTATTTTTGTTGATGGAATCACGTGAAACTGCCCTTATCACCGACCTTCGTGAGCACTTTTGTAGCTTAGAAGACCCTCGTTCGCCTCGTGGTTGTTTACATTTATTTATTGACATCATTGGTATTAGCTTACTTGCCGTTATTTGTGGAGCAGAAGGCTTTACTGAAATAGAGGAGTTCGCCTACAGTAAAGAAGCATTTTTACGTAAAAATTTTGAACTACCTAACGGCATACCTTCCCACGACACTTTTGGTCGTGTGTTAGGCTTGCTTGATTCATCTTGCTTTGAGGAGTATTTTAGTCATTGGTTTACTAGGATTTGCAATAGCTATGATGATGTGATTAGTATAGATGGCAAGCAAATTCGTCACTCCTATGAAACCAAGTCAGCCACTCAACCGATTTGGTTAGTGAGTGCTTGGTCTAATGCCTATGATTTAGTGTTAGCTCAACACAAAGTATCAGAAAAGTCTAATGAAATTACAGCAATTCCCGAGTTGCTCAAGGTTTTAGATATAGAAGGTGCTTTGATTACTATTGATGCTATGGGCACCCAAAAAGCAATTGCCTCTCAGATTATAGGCAAGGAGGCTGATTATTTATTAGCCCTTAAAGGCAACCAGGGTAATTTATACCAAGAGGTTAGCGAAGCATTCGGAGTTTTTACGGCTAAATCAAGTAGTTTATTTGATGAGCAAAAAGACGTGGGTCATGGACGCCTCGAGACGCGTAGTTGTTGGGTAGCCAAAGCCTCAGACTGGTTGTTAGCAGATAGAGTTTCAGAGTGGAGGGAACTCAAAAGTATCATTTGTATAGAAAGCCACATTTACTACAAAGACGGAAAAAAGAAAGGGACACATCATCGTGAAACTCGCTATTACATTTCCAGTTTAATTCCTGATGCTCAAAGGGTGAATGATAGTGTTCGTAAGCATTGGGGAGTAGAGACAAAGCTACACTGGGTGTTGGATGTGGCTTTTAGAGAGGATGATTCTTGTGTGAGAAAGGGGAATGCACCTGAAAACTTATCTATACTCAGAAGGATAGCCCTTAACAAGCTAAAAGCAGAAAAATCTGTAAAAAGAGGAATCAAAGTCAAAAGAAAAAAGGCAGGTTGGGATGAAGATTACTTAATAAAGGTGCTATTGGCTTAAAATGAATCAATCGAAGAGCTAAAACTAAAAGAGTGGGCCAAAAGCACATACTTACTTTGTAAATGCTTAATTAGCATCACCCTAAATCTTACAAATTTGGGCAAGAGGCAATGAAAAAGTGAGCCTAAGTTTTTCTTGCGATTGCCATGAGGGCAACCCTGTCAAACTTGCTCATCCCCCACAATTTTACTAACTTAGGCTTGCCCGTGGCGCAAACCCCAGCCATTGGGCAATACAACATTTTAACCATTAGATTACGTGAGAAGAACCAAACTCAGAAATCAGGATTTAAAGAAAATTGGCTATTACGAAATACCCCTGCTCAAACTTGCCGGGAAAATTGCCAATAAGTTGATCGGACAAAAACAATCGAGCAAAGAAGAACTCTTGCCCTTGTTGCAAGACCTGCTCGATCACCCCGATAATTATACTGAGCCTCCTTTTGATGTGCTTGCCCAAAAGGTAAAAGAACACCAACCTGCCAATGACCTCAAACGGCAAAACGAAGCTCAATACGAGCTCAAGCCCGAACCTTTGTCTTACCCTGTGTTTGGCAAAGAAAAAATAGAAACAGGAGCGCTCAAGCAGATGGACACAGCAATGCAACTGCCCATTTCGTTGGCGGGTGCCCTCATGCCCGATGCCCACCAAGGCTATGGCTTGCCCATTGGCGGGGTGCTTGCCACCCAACACGACCGGGTAATACCCTATGCAGTAGGGGTAGACATTGCCTGCCGCATGTGTTTATCAGTGTTTGAGTTAGAGGCAGATTACCTGAGTAAAAAGCGTAATCACTTGAAAAACCTTTTGCTCAAAAATACTTGCTTTGGCACGGGTAAAGGCTTTGAAAAGCCCATGCACGACGATCTATTTGATAAACCTGTCTGGAGAGAAACCAAAGTAATACGTGATCTAAAGCGCAAAGCCATTCAGCAAATTGGTAGTTCGGGCACGGGCAACCACTTTGTAGAATGGGGTACTATAGACATACTGGAAGACAACTCCGAGTTGGGCTTGCCCAAAGGACAGTACCTTGCCTTGTTGTCGCATTCGGGGTCACGGGGGTTTGGGGCAAACATTGCCGGGCATTATACCAACATTGCCATGGAAAAAACCAAGTTACCCAAACACGCCCGTCACCTTGCCTGGCTCGACCTCAACACCCAAGAGGGGCAGGAATACTGGATTGGCATGCACCTGGCGGGCGAGTATGCCTCGGCAAACCACCACCACATTCATCAAAAAATGGCGCAATCGTTGGAAACCCAACCCCTGAAAATGATAGAAAACCACCATAACTTTGCCTGGCGTGAACAACTCGCCGATGGTACCGAAGTAATTGTTCACCGCAAAGGTGCTACCCCCGCCCACGAAAACGAATGGGGCATTATACCGGGGTCTATGACTGCCCCAGGGTATTTGGTACAGGGCAAAGGCAAAGCAGAGGCAGTTTTTTCGGCATCGCACGGGGCAGGCAGACAACTTTCGCGCAACCAAGCCAAGAAAACCCTCGACGAAGACGATGTACAACGGGTACTCAAGCAAAACGGGGTAACTTTAATTGGGGGCGACCTTGACGAGGCTCCTATGGCCTATAAAAATATTGATGAAGTAATGCAAATGCAGCAAGCACTGGTAAAAGTAGTAGGTAAGTTTACCCCCGCCATTGTACGTATGGCCGACAAAGAAAAGTGGATGGGACGAGGCAAGGGGCGACGCAACGAAAAAACGGGTGATATTTCTTTCAATGAAACGTGAGTTAATTACGAATGAGCGTAAAGCTTTTTAATTACGAATTGGTCAATTACGAATTACGAATGGGCGCAAGCGTAGTTAATTACGAATGATTTAATTACGAATTACGAATTGGCGCAAGCGTAGTTAATTACGAATGATTTAATTACGAATTACGAATTGGCGCAAAGCGACGCTAAAAAACTATGGTCTACTGACTCCCGACTCTGGACTAATATTCAATTACGAATTAGTCAATTACAAATTACGAATGAAGGCGAAGTGACTATGGTCTACTGACTCCCGACTCTGGACTAAATTACGAATTGGCGCAAAGCGACGCTAAAAAACTATCGTCTACCGACTACCAACTCTGGACTAATATTCAATTACGAATTAGTCAATTACAAATTACGAATGAAGGCGAAGTGACTATGGTCTACTGAC
>NZ_CANLRP010000276.1 GCF_947493425.1 uncultured Microscilla sp.
AAAGAGCCGTGCAGGTGTTAAGTCGGGGGAATTAAACCAGCGAGCAAGGAAGTCGGAAGACTTCCCCCTATTAAAACTTTCAAGTCTCCTTCGGAAGACTTAAAAGAGCGGTGCAATTTAGTCCAGAGTCAGTAGTCGGTAGACCATAGTCACTTCAAACCGATTCATAATTTAGTCAGTAGCGCTTTGCGCCCATTCGTAATTGACTCATTCGTAATTAGCTAAAGCAGAGCTCCCTTCGGTCGGTTCGTAATTAAACCATTCATAATTTAAGTCCATTGAAGCTCACCCCAAAAAAAAGAGGGCTCACCAAGCCCCCATTCAATACCTATCTATTTACTCCCCCACTTTTGCCAGGGCGGTACTCCCATAGCCATAGCGCTGGGTGGAGGAGGAGGGCTTTCTCCTCCATCATCCGAACCGCAACATTCCCCCCCCTTTATTTGCTGCATTTGTTGGGGGCTACAAGCATCGTTGTAAAAATCCCGCAACATTTTGCGTTGTTTACTGTTTTTTTTCATTCTTTTGTCTTTTCTTTAAAAGTGTTATACATGAAGCTTATGGGCAAAAATACTGCCTTGAGCTCAAACAAACGAAACATCTAAACTATATTCACCCAAACCACTTATTATTTAACTATAGTTATGTTATCCATTACCCTACGCCTATCCCTTGCCGGGCTTGCTCTATGCATGGTCTTTGCCTGGGCAAGTGCTCAAACAACCAACCACCCTCAACCCAAAAGCTTATACGACCGCCTCTATGCCCAGGCCTACCGGGCGGGCAATACCCAACCCGATTCGGCGATATACTATGCCCGCCAAGCCGCTACAGCTACCAAAAAACCTGCTGACCAAGCTAAAGCCCATTGGTTGATTGGGTTTTATGCCCGCAAACAAGGTTACTATGGGCTTGCCATACAGCATTACCAATACGCCTACAACTTATACAAGCAACCGATACAAAAAGCAACGATGCTTAAAAACATCGCTTTTTGTCACAAAAATGTAGGTAATTACCAGGCAGCCATCCCAATAGTCCGCCAAGCAGTGCAACGCTTCGCCAAACTTAAAGAAGTTAACTATCATATAGAAGCCCTAAACCTGCTTGCCAATTGTCATAATGCAGAAACTAATTTTGGTAATGCCCAACTTACCTATATACAAGCTGTAGAGATGGCAAAAAAACATAGTAAGCCTCAAAAATTGGCAAGCATTTATACTGATTTTGCTAATTTTAAAGAAAACCAGCACCAATACGATTCGGCGGTACATTACCAACGTTTGGCGCTAGAAGGGTTTAACGAACCCAATGCCATCAGAAAATGTACTCGTTTGGTGCGCTTGAGTTGGTATTGTATACTCAACAAAAATGCTGGGCAAGCAAGGTACTACCTCGATGAGGCGTTTCGGGTAGAGCAAAACGGAGCAGAGTGCAATGTATTGTTGTATGCCATTCAGGGCTTTTTGCTATTTGTAGAGCGCCAGGAAGCTGAAGCCCGCCAAGCTATAGAGCGTAGTGATAGCTTGCTCAAGCATTTACGCCAAAGCTCAAGCCACCCCATCCAACAAAAGTTTGCCCGTAAGCTTGCCTGCGAGATCAACCAGAGCGGCTACAAAATCTTGCAAAGTTTGTGTTTTTATAGCAACGAGCGTCCTCGTTTTGCCCCCCACAAGCAGTGGTTTGCCCAACGCCTGCAATACAGCCAACAACTCTACAACGAAATACACCTACGGGTAGCGCTGCGCGACTCGCTGGTAATAGCCCGCGCCACGCCCAGGGTAAACATAGTACGGCAAATCACCCCTTGGTGGTGGTTGGTCATGGTGGCGGCTATAGCTATAGGGGGGCTGTGGCTATACCAGGCACGTACCCAAAAAATACGCGCCGAAACCCGGCGAGTACAAGCCCAGGTCAATTTTGTGGAGACCATCAAGGCAAGCCCCGTCCAGGGAATGGGCGACCTAAGCAAGGCAGAGGTAGGCATGCTTGCCAAGATAGAACACCACCAAAAAGCCAAACTCACCGCTGACGAGGTCAGAATGTTTGTAATGGTGGTGCGGGGTGGCTATACCTACAAAGCCATTTCGTTGCGCACAAACTTTACAGAGGGCAACATAAAAACCAAAGTAAGGCGCGCCAAAAAAGCCTGTGGAGTAAGCAACCTCAAAGACCTGATGTAGAAAAAAACAAACCCCTTGCCCCTGGGTTTGCGTTGGTAACAGGGTAAGGGAGTTTGCAATCAATAGTCTCCCAAGTTTTGGTGAATGGTTTTGATCAAAGACCAGGCGCATTTGAAGGGCATAGCAGCGCTATGGCCGCAACATGCAACGAAGCATTTGGACAAAAAAATCGCTAGAAATGGGTAGCTTATTTTTTGTATGCTCCCTCAAGTTTTGTTTTACCTTTTATCAACCCAAACTCAGTCATTATGTCACAAGAAAACTACGAGCTAAAGCTTGACACCCTCCAAACGATTGCCAATGCCGAACTTGCCCCCCCCTAACCGCCCTGTAGACACAGCACTGCAAGAAGCTGAAAACCTGTTTGTATGGGCGCAAGCCGACCAAGCCGCCCTGGAGGGCATAGGCTTTGATTGGGCTACCTGGGGCGCCAACCTCCCCCTGCGTACCGGGGCACTGCGCTATGCCCAATCGCTGTGGGTGAGCGAACGCCACACCAAAGACCAAGCCGAAATGGACTGGAAAAATGCCGCCCCGGCTGCCTACGAACTACGCGATGACTTGCTCGCCAGCTTTAGGTATGCTTTTCGCAAACGCGAAGACCTGCTCAACCGGGTACGCGAGATAAGCGAGGGCAGCGGCAACGCCGACATGATACAAGACCTAAGCGACCTGAGCGCCCTGGGCAAGACCAACATGGCCGAATTGGACAAGATAAAGTTTGACCCTGCCCGCCTCGACTTTGCCGCTGCCCAAGCCGACCAACTAGCCGATATGTTGGCGCTTGCCAATGGAACCACCCAAGACACCAACCAGGCAAAACTACTACGCGATGCCGCCTTTGCCCACCTCAAAGAGGCCGTAGACGAAATACGCACGGCAGGTAAGTATGCTTTTCGCAAACAAAAAGACCGCTACCAGGGCTACACAAGCCAATACCATAAAAAATAAACCAAGTTGGTGTGCCCACCCAGTGCACCCAAAAGCGGAAATGACTACCCAATAGTTGTTTCCGCTTTTTTTGGGGCTTGGCAAGCCAGTTAAAGCCAAACAATATACTGCAGGAGTGAGCTATGTACTACAGGGAAGAAATATTATTTTGTTTTTATTGCTTATATACTACAGGGGCACCACAATTTGCTACAGGGACACCACAATTTACTACGGGGGAGTCAATGCCTACTACAGGGATGCCAATACCTGCTACAGGGGCACTATTACTTACTGCAAGGGTGCCATTGCTCGCTACAGGGGTGCCGTTGCTTACTACAGCAAACAAGCTTGCCCTACAAAGCACCTACCCACCTATACACCTTGCCTACTGTGCGGAGGGAGTTACTTTTCTTAAATCGTTTTTCTCCTTTTTAAATAATGGAGTAGTCCTCAAAAATATCCTCCCCTCTCGCTGGTGCATCCAGTCCGGCACAAGTACTTATAAACCTGTCACTTAGCCTCCATTTGAAACTTTTTGAAACCTACCTTGCAAAGAGTTTCAAGGGGTAAATTAAAAGTAAACACCCCACTTTAGCCCTTGTGTGGCTTGTTTTGCCCCCCTACTTTTGTTGCATCATAGTTTCTGATTTTGGGCGCTGAAAACCGCAGTGTGTACAATCTCAGATTCGGTTTTTCTTTAAAAACCAGAGGGTGAGTAACTACCCTCTTTCCCTCTAAGTAAATGGTGCGCCATAGTGTGGGTGTACTATTGCATGAAGCACAGCTTAAGGGGTGGTCGTTGGCTACCCTTTAGCTTATTAGTTGGGAGTTTTTTAGTCGGGAGTTGGGAGTTAAAAAAAGACTAAAAGTTAATGGCTAAATCAAAGAACAAAAAAAACTAAAACTTAACAATACGAAAAACATGAATTTATTCAGAAAGAAACGAAAACAAGCCACCCCTGAGCCTGTACCCCTTGCCCAGGCAAACAAGGCGCGCGAAGCCAAACTAGAGTATTGCCGGGAGGTGTGCGCCCGTACTATAGCCAAGCTGAGGCGGGGCGAACCCTTAAGCCCCTATGAGAAAACAATGACCGAAGCGGCTATAGAAGATTTGATCAATGGCTAAGACGATAAATGGAAGCTGATAATTGGTTGATTAGTTGATAAACAGGGAGACCCTGGCAGGCAGGGTTAGCACCCAATAAGTGGTCAAACCTAATTAGGGATAATAGTAAGTCCTGCCAGTGGTTATATTTAGTGAATAATAGCTGCTTAGAGGGTGGCTTTTGGCTGCCCTTTAGCTTTTTAGTCGGGAGTTTTTTAGTCCGGAGTCGGGAGTTGGTAGTCAGTAGTTAAAAAAAGGCTAAAAGCTAATGGCTAATAACTAAAAAACAATGACAAACAAACAACAATACCAGGCGCGGCAACTTGCCGCCGTAGAGCTAGATCGCCCCTGCCAGGCGCCTACCCTTATCAAGCTAGAAGCTATAGTAAGCATATTGCCCGATACCTGGTGGGAGCAACCCGCCGTGCGGCTCAGCCTCACCAACGGTAGCCAACACCGCATTGCTTTTGCCAGCCAACAAGCCCGTGGCGCTTTTTACAACGAGGTATGCGAGCACTTCAGCATTAGCCGCCACGAGGTAGTAGAGATGCAGTCGGAAGAAGGATGAAATAGTGGGGAGTCGGGAGTCTGTAGTCAGGAGTGGCTACGCCTCGCGCCAACAATGCAACCATTGAAACAATCAGCCGTCAGGCGGAACAATTCAACAGTTCTAACAATCTCAAAAAAAACAGTAACTTTACGTATCACAAACAGCAAGTAATGCAAGATAAAATACAACCAGAAAACAGTCAGCAACAGGCGCAAAATGAACAACAGCCTGTACAGAAAAAGCCAAAAGCCTCTCAGCCAAAAGGAGGCATAATAGCCAAACAACGCCCGATTGTCAGAGACTCAAAACCTACTATACAGGCAAAACACAGCCCTATAGTAAGAGAGCGAAAGCCTACTATACAGGCAAAGCAACGCCCTGTAAGCAAGGGGCAAACCAAGCTTCCTACTATACACACAGTAAAAAAAGGTGATACCTACAGCATGATGGCACAAAAATATGGCGTAACTGTAGAAAAGTTGCGTGCTTGGAATGGTTTTGCTGATAACGCTATACCCATAGGGGCGCAATTGCTAGTGAGTGACCCCATGAAAATGACAAACGAAGAGTTACAGAATTATTTAGACAACTTTGATCTAAATAAATATTTAAGTCAAATGGGTGCGCCAAGTATTGGTGATTCTTCTAACGCAAAACAACCCGACAAAACAGACCCCAGTGTAGTAGGTGGTTATACCCAACGAGGGCAAGTGCCGCTTGATTTTAGAGGTAAACAATTTTACGATCATGAGGGAAAACCTATTTCTGTTCAAGATTTTGTAGTTAATTCACTTGACAAGAAAAATCTAAAATCGGCAGGTGGGATAGGTTCAGGTATCTTAAGTACGAAGGATTACCTAAAGCGACAAAGGTACATTGCTAAGGTAGGCAAGGCTGCTCAGGAATATCTAAAACGTTTTGATGCTGAGTTAACCAGCAAAGGGAAGTGGGATATTATGAAGCAAGCCAATGCCTCTCGCAATGTAAATAGACCTCTTGCTAGGCAAGGGCTAAGCTTTGGTGGAAAAAACTTATCAAAAGCATTAGATCAACCAAGGGATTTGGTGTATTTATTATCTAAATATCAACAGCAAAATCCTCAAATGTCACAAGATCAGTTGGCAAGGTTAATTGTCCAGAAATCTGGTACGACGAGTAGTAGCTTGTTAAAGTTCAATAAAATATCACGCATAGCGGGCCCCGTCGGAATAGTTACAGGTTTTGGTATAGCAGCTTACAATATTTATGATGAACCAACTTTAGAAACAGTTACAGGAGAGTTGATGGCTATGCTAGGCGGAGCCACTGGTATGAGCCTGGGCATGGGGATAGTAGCCGCAGGGTTGGCTGTAGCTGGTTCGTTGCCTGCAATGGCTATTATAGCAGGAGCTGCCGTAGGTGGAATGGCACTAGGCATAGTTACAGCTACTATAGGCAAAGCTATAGGGCGTGAAGTAGGCAAGTGGTTAGATGGTTTATTTGACTAGTACAACAAACAAGGCTGAACATATCAAATAATACGTTTAGCCTTGTTTATTTACAAACTATATAAAATATCAAGTTTTACATGGTTCTCCACTATACTTATAAATTCATTCCCTATATTTTTTTGTTTTTTGAGGTTTATTTCAAGAGTAAATACACCTGTGTGATGTGTAGGTGTATCATCAGCCGCAAGTAGTGGTTTTAAGCATAAGCCAAACCAAAGCAGTAGTTTCATTAGACTTCTTGCGAAAATATTAATATTGGTTAAAAAGTTATCTTTGTAGCATGAAAGCTTCAAAATATGCTGTT
>NZ_CANLRP010000277.1 GCF_947493425.1 uncultured Microscilla sp.
AAGTCTTTAGTCCCGAAGAATTGAGGGATGACGCTGCCCTGCAAGTAACTCACCGATTACACATTGATTTTTAATAAGTTAATAGTCCATAGTTGGGAGTTGGGAGTCGGGAGTCAGTAGCCTCCACAGCCTCAACTCCTTAGATACCAATGTATATCAGTGCTTTTAGCGATAAGTTAATAGTCCAGAGTCGGGAGTCAGTAGCCTCCACAGCCTCAACTCCTTAGATACCAATGTATATCAGTGCTTTTAGCGATAAGTTAATAGTCCAGAGTCGGGAGTCAGTAGCCCCCACAGCCTCAAGTCCTTAGATACCAATGTATATCAGTGCTTTTAGCGATAAGTTAATAGTCCAGAGTTGGGAGTCAGTAGCTTCTACAGCCTCAAGTCCTTAGATACCAATGTATATCAGTGCTTTTAGCGATAAGTTAATAGTCCAGAGTTGGCTTTAGCTTGATTTTTTTAACTCGCTTTGCGCAACCATAAAGCAATAAAGCCATCAAACCATTCTTTAAATCGCTTTGCGCTAACTCCTGACTACGGACTACTGACTCTGGACTAATTTTTAACTCGCTTCACGCTAACTCCTGACTCCCGACTACGGACTCCCGACTACGGACTCCCAACTAATCGCTTCACGCTAACTCCCGACTCCTGACTACGGACTCCCGACTAATCGCTTCGCGCTAACTCCTGACTCCCGACTACGGACTCCCAACTAATCACTTCGCGCTAACTCCCGACTCCTGACTACGGACTCCCGACTAATCTACCTTCACCAACAAAAAGCCGGCTTCTACACTGGCGCCTTCTTCGGTATAAATTTCGGCAACCGTGCCATCCTCATCGGCAGCAATGGTATTTTCCATTTTCATGGAAGAGAGTACGATTAAACCATCCCCCGATTTTACTTCTTGCCCTTGCGCTACCAATACCTTGATAATTTGCGAAGGCATAGGGGCTTCGTAGCCACCTTTTACTTTTTCGGCTTCTTTTTGAGGCAATCGTTCTTGCAACTTCAGAGTTACCCCACCCAGATGCTCGTTGCGTAGGTAGTAAGTTTGTTGGGCTTTTGCCAGATAAAAGATGTAACGAATGCCGCTCGCCTCAAAACAAACCTGATTATTGATGGCTTCAATCAACTTGACTTGTTCGGTGGTATCACCTACTACAAACTCAAATTGTTGATGGTTGAGGTAACGGTATTTGATGATGACGTCTTCGCTGTGTTTTTCTCCATTTTGGGTAATCTCAAGCGTATACGTTTCTTTTTGATGTGCATAAAAATTGCTACGCCAGCCTGGAGGTACCCCACGTAACAAAGAACGTTGGTATTGGCGCTGTTGCCAGTTGTACAAAGTAGCCGCCATACCTGCTTTGGTTTCCAGACTGCCTTGTATCCCCCCTGAAGGTTTTAGATTAAATTCGTTGGCAAGAAAGTGCGTATCGTATTTGCCTTGGGTAATGTGGGGGTGGTCAAACAACTGAATCAAAAAATCTTGATTGGTAGTAATACCGAGGCACTGGAGGTGTCGCAATACATACTTCATTTTACGGTGAGCCGTGGCACGTTGGGCATCCCACACAATGAGTTTGGCAATCATTGGGTCGTAATGCATAGAAATCTCTGCCCCACTCTGAATGGCAGTTTCTACCCTTAAACCTTCTACATTGGGCACACTCCATTGCTGAATGGTACCCGTTACAGGTAAAAAATCATTGGCGGCATCTTCGGCATACAAGCGACACTCCACCGCATAGCCGTTGGCTTGAATATCGGCTTGGTTCAATACCAAAGGATGCCCTTCGGCTATTTCTATCTGTAGCTGCACCAGGTCTAGCCCCGTGATTTCTTCGGTAACAGGGTGCTCTACCTGTAGGCGGGTGTTTACCTCCAAAAAATAAAACTGTTGGCTTTGGTCGTCAAAAATAAATTCTACCGTTCCGGCATTGTCATAGTTGAGTGCCTGGGCTGCTTTGAGAGCTGCTTCGCCCATTTTTTGGCGCAATTCGGGAGTAAGCACAGGCGAAGGGCTTTCTTCTATTACCTTCTGGTAGCGCCGCTGAATGGTACACTCACGCTCTAGTATGTGCACTACTTTGCCGTGTTGGTCGCCTAAAATCTGGAACTCGATATGACGACCCGATGCAATGTATTTTTCAATGATCAACTCATCATTGCCAAAAGCATTTTGGGCTTCGCGTTTGGCGGCATCAATCGATCCGTTAAGTTCTTTAGCCGTATGCACAATACGCATGCCTTTGCCCCCACCTCCGGCAGTGGCTTTGAGCAATACCGGAAAACCAATGTCATGGGCAGCCTGGCTCAGTGTTTCTGTGCTTTGGTCAGCTCCTTGGTACCCAGGTATCACAGGCACCTCGTTTTGCTTCATAATGGTTTTGGCGTTTGACTTTGAGCCCATGGCTTCTATGGCTTCGGCGCGTGGTCCGATAAATATTACTCCAGCCGCCTGACATTTGCGGGCAAACTCGGCATTTTCTGACAAAAAGCCGTAGCCTGGATGCACTGCGTCTACTTGGTGTTGTGCGCACACCGCCAATAATTTTTCTTGATTAAGGTAAGATGTCTGGGGGTTGCTTTCGCCCAAATGTACGGCGGCATCAGCCTCCTGCACAAACAAAGCATCACGGTCGGCATCTGAAAACACCGCAATGCTTCGAATCCCCATTTTGCGACAAGTTCTTATCACTCTTGAGGCTATTTCGCCTCGGTTAGCTATCAGTATTGAGTTTATCATTTTAACTTTAGTTTTTTAGACGATAGTCCATAGTTTTTAGTCTATAGTTAGGAGTCGGTAGTTGGGAGTTGTTCTCATAATTGAGAAATCGCTTCGCGCTAACTCCCGACTACGGACTCCCAACTAATCGCTTCGCGAACCATTTTAACCATAAAGCCATATAGTCATTTTTCTACCGACTATGGACTCCCAACTAAAAAACTACCGACTAACTTCCTCCATTTCTTTTCTAATTACCCAGCGGGTCAAGACCTTGGGTACCCATTGGCTTATTACTTTGTTGAAGCGATATTTTGCCCCAGTAATGACCAACCTCTTGCCTTTGAGCAAACCTCGGTAGGCGTCTTTTGCCACTTCTTGCGGAGTAGCGGTGGCTATGCTGCTAAAGGTGCGTACTTTTTGCATGCCGGCGGTTGATTGAAATCGGGTATTTTTGATTGCCGACGGGCATACTGTAGTGATCTGCACTTTAGATTTTCGATGTTTGAGTTCTTCGTGCAACGATTGGCTCATCAACCTCACAAAAGCCTTGGAACCCGCATAAGTAGCCATTTTGGGCATGGCTTCATAAGACACTCCCGAACTAATGTTCATAATTTTACCCGCATCGCGGGCGAGCATGTCTACCAAAAAATAGCGGGTCAGCAGCAAAACATTGGTTACATTTACCCCTATCATTGCCAGCTCCTTGTCTACATCTATAGTTTCAAAATTGCCATAAGTAGCAAATCCCGCATTGTTTACCAGTACATCAACAGTCCAACCTTTGCTATGTGTCCAATTGTACACCTCACGGGCTGCTGTATTTACCGACAGGTCTTTAGCAAGAAAGTGTATTTCTACCCCTGTAAACTCCTGCTCAAGGCGAGTTTGGGCTTCGCTGAGCTCTTTGGGAGGTTTTGCCACCCAAAGTACACGATAACCATCGCGAGCAAAAAGCCGGGACATTTCATAACCTATGCCACTTGATCCTCCGGTAATGAGTGCTGTTTTCATTTTAGTTTTTTATGTTAATAGTCCAGAGTCGGTAGTTGGGAGTCGGGAGTCTCTACAAGGTTCTAGGAGCTAGGCACTAGGTTCTAGGCTTTACACCCTGTTCTTTATAGGCAGTAGTTGTTCTCATAGTCGGGAGTCGGTAGTTGGGAGTCTCTACAAGGTTCTAGGAACTAGGTTCTAGGTTTTAAACCCTGTTCTTTATAGTCAGTAATTGTTCTCATAGTCGGGAGTCGGTAGTTGGGAGTCGGGAGTCTCTACAAGGTTCTAGGAGCTAGGTTCTAGGTTTTAAACCCTGTTCTTTATAGGCAGTAGTTGTTCTCATAGTCGGGAGTCGGTAGTTGGGAGTATCTACAAGGTTCTAGGAGCTAGGTTTTAAACCCTGTTCTTTATAGTCAGTAGTTGTTCTCATAGTTGAGAAATCGCTTCGCGCTAACTCCTGACTACCAACTACCGACTCCCGACTACCAACTCCCGACTAATCGCTTCGCGCTAACTCCCGACTACGGACTACCGACTCCCGACTCCTGACTACCAACTAATCGCTTCGCGCTAACTCCCGACTTCTGACTCCGGACTATCGACTAATTTTTAAATCGCTTTGCGCTAACTCCCAACTCCCAACTCTCGACTCCTGACTATGGACTCCCAACTAAATTTCACATCCTAAATACTCCAAAACTATCAGATCCTTTGATGGGTTGGCTATAGAGCACGGCAAGGGCAAAACCCAGATAATTACGGGTTTCGCGTGGGTCTATCACCCCATCATCCCATAGTTCAGACGAGGAGTACCAAGCCGATGATTTGGACTCGGCTTCTGCCATTAACATCATTTTGGCGGCAGCCATTTTCTTTTCGTCAAACTCTTGCCCCAGCGATTTGGCAGAAGCCCTTTGTACAATTTCCATTACTCCTGCCAGCTGTTCGGCACCCATCACCCCTATTTTATGGTTGGGGTAAGTAAACAAAAATCTTGGGTTGTACGAACGCCCGTTCATGCCGTAATTTCCGGCACCATACGAGGCGCCAATCATGAGGGTAATGGCGGGCACTTTGCTATTAGACACCGCGTTGATCAGTTTTGCTCCGTTTTTTATAATGCCGCCTTCTTCATACTTTTTACCTACCATATAACCCGTAGTATTTTGCATAAATATAAGCGGGATGTCATTTTTATTGCAGAGTTGAATAAACTGGGTGCCTTTGTTGGCGTCTTCTGAAAAAATCACCCCATTGTTGGCAATAATGCCTATAGGATAGCCGTGAATATTCGCCCAACCTGTGACCATGCTCTTGCCGTACTCGGGTTTAAACTCGCTAAAACGAGAGCCATCTACTACGCGCATAATAAGCTCGCGGGCATCAAAAGGTATTTTTACGTCGTGCGATACTACTCCTAATATTTCTTCGGTGTCATACAGGGGCTCTTCTACAGTACCTTCGGGCAAAAGGTGAGGCGAAGCTATTGAGATGGTTTCCATAATTTCGCGTGCCAATCGAATGCCGTCGTACTCGTCTTCGGCGAGGTAGTCTGACACCCCTGATACTCGGCTGTGCATTTCGGCTCCGCCCAGGCTCTCATCGTCTACTTCTTCGTTAGTTGCCATTTTTACCAAGGGTGGTCCTGCCAAAAACACCTTGGCTTTCTCTTTCTGAAAAATGGCGTAGTCAGACATTCCAGGAATGTAAGCCCCACCCGCCGTGGCATTGCCAAAAACTACTGATATAGTAGGTATGCCAAGTTCTGAACGTTGAGTGATTTCCCTAAAACTTGCGCCACCATAGTTAAATATTTTTGCTTGGTCGGGCAGATTGGCACCTCCACTTTCTACCAGGTTAATGCTGGGCAAGCGATTTTCGAGGGTAATTTCATTGATGCGAGCTGCCTTAAAAGCAGTGTGGTAGTCAACTGAACCACCCTTGCGGGTACCTACGTTTGAGTTGATCATACACAGCTTGCCCGATACAATGCCAATGCCGCTCACGTTGGTGCCTCCTGTACCAAAACCTCCTTTGCGGTTCATGCCTGCCAAGGGCAACAGCTCCAGAAAAGGACTGTCAGGGTCAAGCAACAACTCTATGCGTTCGCGTGCCAATAGTTTACCTCGTTGTCGGGCACGGTCGATGTGCTTATCTTTACCCTCAAAACGACTATCGGTCAAATGCTTTTGCAGTTTCTCTACCAGCTTCATCATTCCGGCGTGGTTGTCTTTATACTGCTGGGTATTTTTATTTATTCTGGTTTTAATTACTTGCATATTTTAATTAGTTTATTAGTTAGTAGTCCATAGTCGGGAGTTGGGAGTTAGTAGTCGGTAGTTTTTCTTATAATTGAGAAATTGCTTCGCGCCAGCTCCCGACTACGGACTCTCGACTACGGACTAATTTTTAAATCGCTTCGCGCTAGCTCCCGACTCCTGACTACCGACTCCCGACTAAAAAGCTCCCGACTCCTGACTAATTTTTAAATCGCTTCGCGTTAACTCCCAACTCCGGACTACCGACTCCCGACTAAAAAGCTCCCGACTCTGGACTAATTTTTAAATCGCCTCGCGCTAGCTCCTGACTCCCGACTAAAAAGCTCCCGACTCCTGACTAATTTTTAAATCGCTTCGCGCTAGCTCCCGACTCCTGACTACCGACTCCCGACTAAAAAGCTCCCGACTCCTG
>NZ_CANLRP010000278.1 GCF_947493425.1 uncultured Microscilla sp.
AAAGCCCCCTACAAACAGCCAAACAAAGGCTAAAGGCTAAAAACTCAGCGCAGCTCAAGAAAA
Source organism: uncultured Microscilla sp. (assembly GCF_947493425.1). Lineage (GTDB taxonomy): Bacteria > Bacteroidota > Bacteroidia > Cytophagales > Microscillaceae > Microscilla. Next base: position 64 of record NZ_CANLRP010000278.1, read on the forward strand.
AGCTAAAGGCTAAAGGCTAATCGTAGCTCAAGCAAAGGCTAAAAGCCCCCTACAAACAGCCAAACAAAGGCTAAAGGCTAAAAACTCAGCGCAGCTCAAGAAAAAGCTAAAGGCTAAAAGCTCATCGTAGCTCAAGCAAAGGCTAAAAGCCCCCTACAAACAGCCAAACTAAAGCTAAAAGCCAAAGGCTCAACCCAGCGTAGCTCAAGAAAAAGCTAAAGGCTCCCTACAAACAGTCAAACAAAAGCCAATCATCGCCAAAAAACATTACCTTCGCACCTATGTTTAATTTTTTTCAAAAAAAGACGCTCGTATCCGATGTACGGGTGGGGCGTCATCTCGAAACTGCTGAGGAAAATACTGTTCAGGAGTTTTTTCAACGTCGCATGGAAAACCGTCTGAAGAAGGTGTTGGGGTATAATTGGGAGATCTATTTTCGCACCGACGAATGGTTATATTATGGCTATACTAAAGGCAATAAAAAACCTAAACAATATGTAGAACAACTCTATAAAGTAAAGCGTACCCCATTGGAAAAAGATTTTCCGGGATTTGCAGCCGTTACTGGGCAGCAAGTACGCAAAACTATAGGGCAAACGTTACAAAAAAAAATCCCTTTGGGCGAGTACACCACGCTTGTGCAAAACATGGATTGGAAGGCAAAGCTCGTAGAAGATACTATATTGGTAGATGTAACGTGGACTTATAGTACCGATGGTGCCGCAGAAACTTGTCGAACTTTTGAGATGTGTTTAGACAAAAACCATTTGACTTTGGTAAGCCTTGACGAGGTGTCACCATCAGCAGAGTAAGTGGATGAAATTGTATGGTAAAAAGGGAGAGGCAACCAAAGATAATTCCGGACTTGATTTGGGGGATAAACAAGCCCTTCAGCAAAAAACGAGATGGCAATACCATCTCGTTTTTTTTTCCTAACCACAAAGCTTATTAAATATCTTTGATTACTATTTATTCAAACCAAATACCAAAAAATGCACTACTTAAAAAGTAATTCGTAAATACCTGATATACAGTGGTATAAATTTAAATATTTCGTGTTTTCCACCCATTTTAAAAAAGTGAATCATTGATTTTTTTACGATATATCGTGCCTGTTGCGTTTTTTCGTATCTTCAACAAAAACCACTGCTTGCCTATGGTTTAATTGTGGGCAAATGGTTATACTTGTAGCAGCAGGGGCAAGGGAAAGTCAATGGCTGCAACAGAAACAAACTGAAGCTGGTAGCTTGCCCCAGTCAAGGCTGTCGACTGACTTTAGACCAATGCTGTTTCCTTAAGCTTTGTACATTAAAAAAAAACAAACGCGTGAGCCATCTGAGACAGGCTAAATCCAATGGCTAAATGTTGGTTGAAGAAAACAGCATTGCACTGTGAACTATTGACAATTACCCAACCAAAAAATTAAACCTAATGGCTCATCAAATCATTGCCCTGTTGGTGGGCATCAACCAATACCCTGATGGAGTAAGCAATTTGAAAGGATGCGTGCAAGATGTACAAAATATATACGACCTGCTCACCACACAATACAAAGTGCCCGATACTCACATTAGGTGCCTTACCGATGCTGAGGCAAACCGTGCTGAGGTGATCAAAGCGTTTAGAACCCACTTAAACAAAGCCAAAGCAGGCGACACTATATTTTTTCATTACAGCGGACATGGTTCGCGTGAAAACGCCCCCCAAGAGTTTTGGCAATATGCTCCCAATCATAAAAACCAGACGCTGGTATTGGCTGATAGCAGGGCAGCTGGTGGGCTAGACTTTGCCAACAAAGAGCTGGCAGTGTTGTTGCAAGAGCTTGTCCCCACTAAGGCAGACCTGGTACTGAGCATAGATGCTTGCCATTCAGGGGGAATTACGCGTGGTGAGGGCGATTTGCTCAGGCAAGCAAGTCGACAAGTAGAAAAAGAGGGCAATAATCGTAGCCTGGACAGTTACCTGGAGGGGCATTATAGCCAAATGTTGCATCACACTGGGCAGCTAGAGATACCCATAGTACCACATTTGGTCATGTCGGCGTGTACCGAGTACGAGTTAGCCCAGGAAACCCGCCACAGAACGGGGGCATTTAGTAGCGCATTGCTGGAGGCGTTGCAAGACCCTACTGCCGACTATGCCACGGTGTTTGACCTGGCGCGTATTTACCTGCAACAATGGGGCTTTAGCCAAACTCCGGGCACTACAGCATATAGGGGGTTCAACACTATGCGGCAGTTTTTGACCCATCAACCTATAGAAAATGTACTTAAGCAAAATATTTATTTTCTCGATGGGCAATGGTGGATGAACCTGGGGGCTATTCAGGGGGTTGCTACTGATGTAGCGCAACCTACTACCTTGGATGTATACGCCGAAGATAACCCCGAAGAGGTATTGGGCAAGGGCATTATCACGGAAGTGCAACCCCAAAAAAGCGCGATAGAATGGCAGGACTTTGCTCCAGATGAAGCAAACCGTTATGTGGGGCAAATCAGTCATATTGCAGTAGCACCATTGGCAATAGGCATTGCTGGGCATGTGCCTACTCAAGAGCTGGTAGAGGCTACCTTGCAGGCAAGTAGGTCGGCGTTGGTGAGGCTGCACCAAGACTTGCCTAAAGCTTTGTATAGGTTAGAATGCCTGCCCAACCAAGCCCATTTATTTGACGGGCTCAGTGGTTTGAAATTGCAGGGTATCAAGGGTTTGGGTGGTGCCGATCTCTACTATATGGTAGACGTAATGAAAACTGTGGCCAACTGGAAAAGGTGGCTTGAGCTGCAAAATCCTGCCCCAAAGTTAACCCCTGATTTGGCAAAGTTGGTATTAAAAGAGCATCAGCGTGCTGAGGAAGTAACCCACCCACCTAACACCACTTTGTATAGTGCCAAGTTGGTACAAATAAGCCTGGAGGTACACAGTCAATTAAAGCAAACTATGTACTTTAGCCTGATAGGTTTGTCGCAAGACTTTGCCGTAGAGGTGTTGCATAACCTCTCTGCTGAAAACGCAGGAGATTTTAGCATCAAAAACAAGTGTAGGGTAAATGTACGCATAGACCAAAACAAGTACGAAGCCTGGTATACCTACTTGCTCATTGTAAGTACCGACCAAATCACCGACTTTGTACTGACTCAATCCGGGCTTAAACTGGGGCACGATGTGGTACACAAAGGGGACAGCAGGGGGCTGGCTTCTCGAAGCAAGTTTACACGAAACCCTCAAGTAAAAAACGACTGGTTTACCCAGCGAGTAAGCCTAAAGCTGGTCAAAGAATTAATGGAAATCACCCCCAATCCAGGACAAGAGTTTCAGCCGCCCGAAAGCATCATAACTGTCAAAGGGCATAGTGCCTTGAGTGGTTGGCTGTGCCTTGAGTCGGCTTTTAGCCAAATAAGAAAAGAACCCGCCGAAACCCTCCTCAATGCCTTGAGGCAACGCCAATGTTACCCCATAAACTTACTCACTACTGGACAAAAGCTACATGTGCTTACCTTAACTCAACTGCAAAATATAGAGGAGGTAACTTCAGAAAACCCACTGGAACTGATACTGGATTTAGTGCTTGTTCCCGAAGAAACGCTCTTGGCAATGACATTTTACGGCGAAGAAATACACACCTTGGGCGAGACAAATGCATCGGAGGGGAGCCTTACTACTTTGGCTTTACGCCAATTGTTTACCCATCCCAGAGATGCTTCGATATGTCAGATTTGTTTGGTAAAGGGGAGGAGAGAGGAATTGAAAAACCTAAGAGGTGCAAGCTTTTAGCGATAAGCTTCAAGTTTGCCCCCCGTGTTATAGGAGTTTTACAAAAATTATAATAGGCTTTTTGAAGCCGTACACTTTTTTATATTAACTAATGCTTGATTTTTAAGACAGTCTTATAGGATAAAAATGACTGCTAATCTACTGGATTTTGGAATAAAAACGGAGTTTCGTATACTCCAACAGCCGTTCCTTTTGCTTCAGGTCAAAAGGAACCAAAACCCTCCGAATCAAGTTCGGCTCGCAGCTCCGAGCTTGCTCTCGGAGAGTTCAAGCACCGCCGCTGTAGTTTGATCGCTAAAATTTAATCCATTACGCCTAAAATGCTCAAACATTCGCTCGTGCCTCGCTCAGTGATCATTTTTTAACGGCTTCATTACTTAAATTTCCCCGAAGGCAAGTTCGGGATTTTCAACTTTACGCTAACAAACTAAGGCGGAAAGAAAGAAGTTGCTATTCAAACACTTTTGATACCTGATAAAAAGCAAATCTTTGCAGGTAAAAATTAGTGTACGGTTTTGAAATAGGCTTTAAGCCATGTTATTAAGAGCTTGTTTAAGGCTAATTTTAAACAAGCTCTAAAAGCCAATTAAAGATTCAAGTCAGCCTTGATAGCCTCAATTTTGGCTTTTAATTGGGCGTGTACCTCGTCAAAAGCCTCCCTATTCTCAAGGGTGGTTTTTACCCCAAAATAAAATTTGATTTTGGGTTCGGTGCCCGATGGACGAGCCGATACTTTGGAGCCATCTGCCGTAAAAAACTGTAATACATTAGACACGGGCAAGTCTATAGGACGGGTAGCCCCCGTTTGCAAATTGGTTTCGGTACGGCTTTGGTAATCTTTGAGCGTTATTACCTCGCTGCCCGCCAACGATTGAGGTGGGTTTAGACGAAAGTCTTCCATCATTTGTTTGATGGCATCAGCGCCTGCCTTGCCTTCTTTTTTGATAGACACCAAATCTTCAAGGTAAAAACCATGCTCCAGGTAAATGTCAATCAATTGATCAAATAAGGTTTTGCCTTGGTCTTTAGCCACGGCGGTCATTTCGGCAAGAAAAGCACAAGAAGCCACCGCGTCTTTGTCGCGCACAAAATCGCCAATCATGTAGCCGTAGCTTTCTTCACCCCCCCCAATAAACTTGCGTTTGCCTTCGAGCTCGCGAATGATGCTGGCAATGTGCTTGAAACCTGTCAGTGTATTGAAACAATCTACCCCATAACTAGCCGCCATCGTGTCTATCAGTTCGGTAGTTACTATAGTTTTTACTATATAGTGTTTGTCTTCTAGTTGTTGTTTGTTCTTGAGCGCGTCTAGCAGATAATGTACCAACAAAGCTCCAGTTTGATTGCCGTTGATGAGCTGCCACTCGTTGTGGTGATTTTTAAGCGCAATGCCTACCCGGTCGGTGTCAGGGTCAGTAGCCATTACCAGGTCAGCGTCTAGCTCTTTGGCTTTGGCAAGTGCCAGGGTCAAGGCTTCGGCTTCTTCGGGGTTGGGGTATACTACCGTCGGAAAGTTTCCATCGGGTGTAGCCTGGGCTTCGAGCACGTGTACATTGGTAAAGCCCATTTTTTCTAAAATCTGGGGCACCAATACCACACCTGTACCGTGAATAGGTGTATATACAATTTTTATATCCGACTGTTTTTTAATGGCTTCGGGCGAAATAGACAGCGCCTTGATTTTGTCTAAATACACTTCGTCTATATCTTTGCCAATGACGTGAATTTTACTGTCGTCCTTGGCAAACTTTATATCATCTACTTGAATTTTTTGTACCTCAGCAATCACATTTTTGTCGTGGGGTGCTACCAATTGCGCCCCATCAGTCCAGTAGGCTTTGTAGCCGTTGTACTCTTTGGGGTTGTGCGAAGCAGTAAGCACGACTCCACTTTTGCAACCCAAATGACGTATAGCAAAAGAAAGCTCTGGAGTAGGGCGGAGTTGGTCGAAGAAATAAACTTCTATGCCATTGGCTGAAAACACGTGGGCGGTGATTTGAGCAAAGTAGTCGCTTTGGTTGCGGCTGTCATGTGCAATGGCCACCTTGATGGTTTCGTCAGGGAAACACTGTAGTAAGTAGTTGGCAAGCCCTTGGGTAGCCATGCCTATGGTGTATTTATTGATTCGGTTAGAACCAACCCCCATAATGCCACGCAAACCACCTGTACCAAACTCAAGGTCTTTGTAAAAAGCATCGACCAGGGTGGTAGTATCGTTTTGTTCTTTGAGGTTTTTAAGGATATTTTTAGTGGTTTCGTCGTAATTGCCCAATAGCCATTGTTCTACTTTGGCTTCTATTTCTACGGGTAGATTTGACATATATCTTTTTTGTTGATTAATTGCTTGATTAAAGTAGGTGTAAATCTACACAAAAAGCCGGTTTTTTTTAAATGGTTTCATTGCTTTATGATTTTATATGGTTCATCAAGTAGGGTTTTAATTGATAATCAACTTCCGTTGATACACTTTTGCTGAACTGTTAAAAATAAAAGTGTAAAGCTTGGTCTTAGGAATTGTTCAAAAATAAATTTACACTCTGAGGGGTGATTTTTCGCCTTGATACTTCGTTATTTTTATTGCC
>NZ_CANLRP010000279.1 GCF_947493425.1 uncultured Microscilla sp.
GTTTGTTTAATCGGGAGAATACCCGAAAAATAGCCCAGTTGGAAGAACGGTTTAAATATAAGCAACAGAAAGATTCTATTAGGGTAGTTAACCAGCGTGAAAAGGCAACGCTGGAAATGGAAAAAGAAAGACAAGCTTTTTTAAATTACTTATTGTTGGTAGGCATTTTTGTTTTGCTGATTATTGGTGGAGTAATTGCCCGGCAATACCAGCTAAGACTACGTAAAAACGAGCTTATTCAAACACAACAAAAGGCGCTTCATCAAGCAGACTTAGAGAAAAAAGAAATGCAAGAAGCACACCTGACTAAAGAATTAGAGTTGAAAAACCAGTCTTTGATGTCACATACTTTGCACATTCTACAAAAGAATAATTTTTTGCAGGAGATCAAGGCAAGCCTCAGGGAGTTGAAAAAAACACAAAAAACGAATGGACAAAAAGAACTTATTAAAATACAAAAAATTATTGACCGTGGTTTAGGGCTAGAAAAAGACTGGAAAAACTTTCAATATTACTTCGAGGAAACTCACCCTCGTTTTTATAAAGAACTCACTGAACAATTTGAAGATTTATCTCCCAACCTCCTCCGCTTAAGTGCATTGGTACGCCTCAACTTAAGCACTCAAGACATATCCAATATCTTAGGAATATCTTATCGTAGTACTACTATGGCTCGTTACCGTCTACGTAAAAAACTGAATTTAGAGACAGACAAAAACTTATCTAGTTTCTTAATGCAGTTTGGTTAATGGGGGTTAGTAAATGAATTTTTAAAGAACCACCACTACCATATAGTTATCATGATTGGTTTTAGAGTTTTATTAACCACTGTTTCATGGGTTATTCTTCAAAATAAAAATCAGGAAATCAGTACCTCTAGAGTTTGTTTTGGAGACAAGTGTAGAAGGAAGAAGTACTATAACCTGCTATAATAAAAGGGCAACAGGCAAAAGCGACTGTAAATTACTGAACGACAAGAGGCTTGCGCCCCCTTGACAGAAATTGACCCCGCGTCCTTTTGATGATGAATCAAACGTTCTAACCGAAGTAACGCTCTTTTAAGGCACCTTTTAGTTTTTTCAATTGTCAATAGCATTCAAGCGACAAGTAGTTATTACTATTTAACCTAAAACCTGCATCCTTAGAACTTATACCCAAAGCAAGCTTGTTGTGTCCCCTACCTACATATCTGTCAGTAGTTTTTTGACCACTGCTTGTAAGGCTGGTACTACCTCATCTTCAAACCAAAGGTTTTTTCGTTGCCACATCAGGTTGCGGGGCGAAGGATGCACCAAAGGAAAATAATCGGGTTGATATTCGTGATAAGCACGTACAGTTTCGGTCAGGTTTTTCTTGCGTTGTTTGCCCAAATAATGCTTTTGAGCATATTGTCCAATCAATAAAATAAGTACCAAGTCGGGCAGTTGCTCCAGTAAACGCTTGTGCCAAAGTGGAGCACATTCAACACGCGGGGGAAGGTCACCTCCTTTGCCCCTGCCAGGATAACAAAACCCCATTGGCATAATGGCAATTTTACTGGTGTCATAAAATATTTCCTTATCCACTCCCATCCATTCGCGGAGGCGTTGACCACTGGCATCGTCCCAGGGCACACCACTGGCGTGTACTTTGGTACCAGGGGCTTGTCCTATAATCATTATTTTGGCACTGGTTTGGGCACTTACTACCGGGTGAGCCCCCAAGGGCAAATTTTCTTCACATACTTTGCAGGTACGTATTTCAGCCAATAAATGGTCTAATTCAGGCATATTTCCTATAACTCTCTTATAATCATAATAATTCACTGATAAGGCCTAGTTCATCAATTAAGCTAAATCACTTTGGCACAATATCATAAGCAATGTCTTTGGGATCTTCGGTATAAAAATACTTAAAGTTTTCACGCAATTTATCCCACTTGCTTTCAGTAGCATACATTTGGTTCATGATGTCTTCCCAGGCAAGACGCATTTGCAATGCACACACCATGCCCGACACCTGCCCTACCCCAGTACCTAAACCCGGAACAGCAATGGTTTTTACAGTTTCACTTATTTTGGCACCATCGTCAAAGAGTCCATCCCTGACCAAAATAAGAATGGCACGCATGGCATGGTATACATTGGGGGTGCGATTAATACTCATGGGCAATCGCATAGTGGGTGCCGAAATAAGGTAAGGAAAATCTTCGTGCTGGGTGCCTATAATCTCGGCTTGCCCTACCAACAACTCTCCATAGTGTTTTTTGCGGAGTTTTTCTTGCAGCAAGGTCTCTATATGCCAGCCCAGTGTTTTAGAAATGGCAAAATCGATGCCGCCATTCATATGCCCATAACTATTTGCTGGGCTCACCAGGGCATCGCAAGGGTGGTCGAAAATAGACCCTGACTGAACGTTTACTTCGGGTACATCGGCAAATACTTTAGCCCAGGCTTGTACCACTTCGGGGTTAATGTCTACTAAGGTTAAATGCATATCATTTTTGATTTAGGAAAGAGAGGTGAAAAATAAGCTCTTTAGCTCGCAGAAAGACTACTGCCATAGCAAAAAGTTATTTTTTATCTACTCCTACCCATAAAGTTAAGGCAAAAATTTCATCCAAAGTAGTATTATTTTAAGTTTGCTTGTAATAACTTGAGAGAAAAACCGGGGAATTATTCATCCAACTATTAGCGATTGTTTGCCAATAACTAACCAATCTTCTAACCTCCTTGCTTCTGTAGTTGCAAACTACTATTATTGTTCTATTATAAACCACCATAGATGATGACAAAAATGATACACCTCAAAATATTACAAACACCCATTCAAACCGCAGTACAACTGCCCTCGTCGAAAAGTGAAAGTAACCGCGCGCTGATTATTCAGGCATTGGCAAAATACCAGCAAGCGGCAGCCAACGTTGAATTGAGCAATATCTCAGAAGCACGAGACACCCAAACCTTGCAACGTTTGTTAGGCGAAGAAGGCAAAATACTTGATGTATTAGACGCAGGTACTACCATGCGCTTTCTCACTGCCTTTATTGCCGTGACTCAACAACATAAAATACTCACTGGTACAGCACGTATGCAATCGCGCCCCATTGGTATTTTGGCAGAAGCCCTCAAAAGCCTGGGAGCCTCTATAGAGTTTCTCAAACACGCAGGCTACCCCCCAATAGAGATTCACCCCAAGCACCCATTACAAGGCAAAGCCATTCAAATGCGTGGAGACATCAGCAGCCAGTATATTTCGGCTTTGTTAATGATTGCCCCTTTGCTACCCGACGGACTAGACATAGAACTTACTGGAAAAATCAACTCTCGTCCTTACATAGAAATGACGTTACAGTTGATGGCTCATTTTGGCATCCAAAGCTCATTTGAGGGCAACCATATAAAAGTAGCACACCAGCCCTACCAGGCCAACCAGTACGCCATTGAGTCTGATTGGTCGGGAGCCAGCTATTGGTATGCTATAGTGGCACTGTCTGAAAATACAACTACTAAGATCACCCTTAAAGGGCTACGGGCTGATTCGCTACAGGGCGACCGGGTAATTGTAGAATTGATGCAACATTTTGGCGTAAAAAGTACTTTTGTTGCCGATGGAGTAGTGTTAGAAAAAGTAGCTATTGCGTCAGAGAGTGCCCCGCTGGAACTAAACTTTGCGCAATGCCCTGACCTTGCCCAAACTGTAGCTGTGGTGGCAGCCGCCAAAGGAATCCCCCTGCAAATGAAAGGGCTTGAAAGTCTTAAGATTAAAGAAACTGACCGGGTAAACGCCCTGCAGCAAGAGCTTAAGAAAGTAGGCTCACATCTGGAAGAAAAAGAGTCACAAGCGGAATGGTTGCTACACCCTGGGGCTGAACTCCCTACAGTACCTATCACTATTCAAACCTACGAAGACCACCGGATGGCGATGGCTTTTGCTCCCTTGGCTTGTTTGCTCAACCTAAACATAGAAGACCCCGAAGTTGTGGCAAAATCTTATCCTCGTTTTTGGGATGACTTGCAAAAAGCAGGGATGGAAACCAAGGTGGTGTAATACGATTTTAATTGGTCACTCAATGGTCCTTTTAACTACGCTTTTTGTAAGTTATTGAAAATCAACGTGATACAAAAGTGTAGATATCTGTGGAACAGGGGGTAAGTTGCGACTTGTCGCTTGAAGCTTGCCCCTGTCGGGGCTTTAAACTAAATGCCTTATATCATTGCTATAATTTCTCTGGTATGCGTCGAGGCTGTACGCTTTTGCTTTTGGTATTTTTTAAGAGCTCGTCTAAACCTCCCCTAGCAGGCGTTTTACGCGAAAATTTAAACAAGCTCTCACCAGATTTACAGTGATACAACAACGAGTTTCTAAATCCTCCGAATCAAGTTCGGAGTTGTAAACTGAACTTGACTTGGAGCTCTGCCAAGTGCTACAAACAAAATACTTCTAAATCAATTGGCAACTTAATTTACCGTATACTTATTGGCTTATGAAAAAATCACCTATTGTTCTTCTTGCTATTTGCCTGTGGTTGTTGCTCAATGGATGTGGTATCAACTCATCTGAAGACTCAAGGCAGCGGGTAACTTCGGTAGATACTACCCCCAACGACTCGATGGACATCCCTTACAATGCTCCACCCAAAGTACCCAAAATAGACGACATGAAGCTACACAACAGCGAAGTAGCCTATTGCCTGACTCACCATCGTCAATCGCCCATTAACCTAAACACCCCTGGCAAAAAAGCAGCACACACACTGACCTTCAACTATGTGAGTTCGCACGAGGTAGTCAAAAACCTGGGACACACTGTAGAGCTGGAGTATGACAAAGGCAGTTCGGTAGTATTTGACGATAAGACTTATCAGTTGATTCAGTTTCATTTTCATACACCATCTGAGCACCGCATAGACGCTGAACGCTATCCTATGGAAGCACATTTGGTACATCAAGCTGCTGACAGTACTTTTTTGGTTATTTCATTGTTATTTGAAGAAAAAAAAGAAAATACTTTTTTGAAGCGTTTTATCAATGATATTCCTAAAACTGCGGGGGACTCTACCGAAAAAAGCCGGGAAATAGACCTCACTAAATTCTTTCCATCCGATCAGCGGTTTTACACTTATTCAGGATCTTTAACTACTCCTCCCTATACTGAAGGGGTGCGTTGGGTAATTTTTAAACAACCTGTCAACTGCTCGAAAACGCAGTTAGATATATTCAAAAAAACAGAAGGGTTTAATGCCCGAAAACTACAACCTATGAACCTGCGCAAGCTGGAAGAATTTTAAAGATTGGTATAAAAAAGTCAACGTAATCCCTCCTAAGTCGTATGTTTTATAAATGAACTCGAATTTTTAAAACATACAACTTATCATTATGAAAACTTACAAACCTCTTCTAGTTTTATTGGTTACCCTGTTTGCGTTCTCTTCTTTTGTGCCGCTGCCCAACGATCGGAAAAAACTATTGGTTCGAAAATGGAAACCTGTAAAGATGGAGGTAAACGGTAAAATAGAAGAAGAGGGCAATGATGACGAAGCTGACATGGAGTTTAAGGCTGGCGGGAAACTTTTCTCAGAGGGCGAAAAGGTAGGCTCATGGAAACTTAAAGCTGATAATAAAAGTCTGGTGATTTATCTTGATGACGACAATGAAGAAGCCACCATGACCATCGAAAAACTTACTAAAAAAGTGTTGATTTTAGGAGTAACAATGGAGGGTAACAGTGCCAAAATGTACTTTAAGGCCATGTAATCACCTGCCTAAGTTGGGTTATTTAAAAAAACTTTATACTAAAAAAATTAACCTATATACATTATGAAAACTTACACAAAAGCAATGGCAGCTTGTTTTGCCTTATTGATTGCTTTATCAGCGTTTACTCCGGTGGCTGATGCTGACAAGAAAAAATTATTGATTCGTAAATGGATGCCTGAAAAGGTAGTAATGGGTGAGCGTACTAAAGAGTTTGACCCTACTGACGGTGAAGAACGCAGCATTGAATTCAAAGAAAATGGCAAATATGCCAAAGATGGAGACCCTGATTCGGGAAGTTGGAAATTGAGTGAAGATGGAAAGAAACTTATTCTGGAGGGAGGCGAGTTTGGCTCTGAGTGGACCATAGATGAGTTGAGCAAAGGTCGTTGTACTATTACTACCAGTAAAAACGGTGAAAGTGCCACTTTGTATCTAATTCCTTATAAAGCTCCTGTCAAGAAAAAAGAGTAGTTTTCATATCGTATTTTAAGCCACAAAAGGAGCCAATAGGAGCGCCACTTGCGATTTAATATTGACCTGCGTTCAATAATAGGATCACTTGCGTGACACTAAGTTATTTTATATTTTATATACATGGAAATACTAGAGATCACCAAAGATACAGATATAAGGGAATACCGTCGTCAAT
>NZ_CANLRP010000280.1 GCF_947493425.1 uncultured Microscilla sp.
TCTGTTCATTATTGCTAAATTTTGCTCACACAAAGATAATAATTAATTCCACATTTATTTATTGCCTGGTACACTAGCCTGCTGGAAGAACTGGCAGGTATTCTCAAAAAGTTATGGCATGATAATCAAATCAATAAAAAAACGATGGTGGTAAAGCGAGGCAATGACTCGTCTACCTGGAATATTACCGCTGGAGCCTGGAACAAAGCCCGTGATGCCTGGATGAATATGATCTATGCTATGGGGGCAGAGTTTGTGCTGGATACGATGTGTTTTGGTAAGGTGATGCGTTTGATAGCGGGTGACTTGTCGGCTTGGCATCGGGCCGCAGGCAGTGGGTTGGAGCCCAATACACAGGTATGGCAGCATTTGCCGTTGCCTTGGCAGGTGTTTGAAGGGGAAGCTACTTGCAATAAGTCCCTGGTAAAAAATGCGTGCCAACGCGCTGGACTCGACCCTGAATTGTCGGGCTGGATTGCCCCTCGTACAGTAGGAGTAGCAGAGTTTACACCTACGCCTGAGCTAGTACACGGAGTAAGTGTAGCAAATCCATTTTTGGCTACTTTGCTCAAAAAACAAGGAGCTTTTTCGGGCAAAAAGCTGAAGCCATTGAAGGTGAATTTAAATTGACCAATTAAAACACTGGCCATAAGGCGCTTAAAATTGAGCACTTTGTGGCTTTTGTATGCAATGCTCCAAACAGGGTGAAAAGTCAAACTTTTTGTACTCTAACGTAACAGTTGAAAAATAAAGTGATTCAAGTGAATACAATGTCCCCACTTTGCGGGGTTTGCAATTGGTGGGTGGGTAATGAATAAAATATTTAATTGCATAGCTGGAATTATTAGAAGCGTCTTATAGGCTAAGCATTACAATTTATTTTTTTGATTTGTATACTTCCAGGTATTCTTTGGCTTCTTGTAACAACTCTTCGGCTTCAGAGTTTTTGATGTTAAATTCTGCTTCTTTTGAGTTATTCACCTCAGACACAAGTTTATCGTCCTGGTAATAATACGCTTTCTCAATACTTCCTTTTTCTTTGTCTTTGGGAGCACTGCCATCATCTTCTATGGTCGCTATGGCTAGTTTACCATCTTTAAAATAAAACTCCTCAGTTCTTTTACTTATATTTTCGTGAGGGTAAGTTTTTACTCTTACTACTTGATTGTCAAGTACATAAAATTCTATTTTTGACCACTTTTGCTTTACTTTTTCTCTCAATTCCTTGGTCGAAACCTCGATAGGTTTTATCTCTTTTATTTTTGTCTCAATTTCACTACGCAAGTTATTATGAGCCGCTACTACCTTTTCTTTGTCTACAGTTGTATCGTTAGAAGTAGTAGTTTCTTTAGTATCTTTTGCTGTAGTATCTGTTTGTGTTGTATTTTCTTCTTTTGCTTGCTTTTTCTGGCCACAAGAAAATAACAACCCTGACGCCAATGCGCACATTAAAATCGTTTTTTTCATTTTTTTACTTTTGTATTTTCCTACTCGTATGGCTTTTCGGTTCTGCCCCGTTTGTTGAAAGGTTTCTGGTCTCCTTTGATTCAAGTATTCACTTTCTGCGGCCGAATATACAACATTATTAATTACGAATTGTTCAATTACGAATTACGAATGAAGGCGAAGCCACTATGGTCTACAGACTAAATTACGAATTACGAATGGATCAATTACGAATGAAGGCGAAGCCACTATGATCTACAGACTACCGACTAAATTACGAATGAGGGAATTACGAATGAGCGCAAAGCGATTACAGACTACTGACTAATATTCAATTACGAATAGTTCAATTACGAATTACGAATTACGAATGAGCGCAAAGCCACTATGATCTACAGACTACTAACTCCGGACTAATGGCTTTGCCCAATTCGTAATTCTCAAACTCGTAATTCCTAATGGGCGCAAAGCCACTATGGTCTACAGACTACTGACTCCGGACTAAATTACAAATGACCTTGCCACATTCGTAATTCGTAATTAAACAATTCGTAATTAGCTTACGCAGAGCTACCTGAGGTTGGTTCGTAATTGATTCATTCATAATTGATCCATGGGTACTGATATAGATTGTTTAATGTTTATGCTTGAGCGCAAAAATTAAAAAGCTAGTTTTGAATCATTTGGAGAACCGCAGCCCTTTAGGGCAAGCTCAGCGAAGCTAAACCTTCAACAAGTTCATAGACAATGTTGTATTTGAGGTTGCCTTGGGGTTCACTTAGAAGCTTTTGTTTTGAAAATTCGTATTTTGGCTTATAGATTTTGAGGACACAAATGAACATATACCAAACCATTTATATCGTAGGAGTGATACAGGGCTTGTACCTTGTAGCAATGCTGTTGTTTCATAATAGAGGGAACCAAGTGGCTAATCGCTGGTTAGCAGGCTTTGTGGGGAGCTTTACTTTGACTGCACTAGCGGGTTGGGTGTTTGAAAGTGGTGTATATGAACGTTACCCTTGGATGTTTACCAGCTTGACTGGAGTTTTGTTTTTGATGGGACCTATGCTTTATTTTTACACTTGTACGCTCATAGGTCAGCAAGCATTCAAGCCAAGAGGATGGCTACATTTTTTGCCCTTTGTGCTTTATACCACTTATATTGTGTACATCAATTTTTTGTTTAGTGATGCCGAAATAGTAGCCAACCTCAAATATTGGAATAAGGAACACACTGACGAACCCTTTGTTGGTACTATTCCCTGGATGCTCATCTTTAAAACTTTCCATGTGTTGATTTATACAGGAGTGGTGTTGGCGATGTTGCGAAAATTTACTCAAAAACTTAAAAATAACCTTGCTGCATTGGATAAAATAAACCTGGAATGGCTAAAAATACTGTTGTATGTTTATTCGGGGTGGGTGCTATTTGTATTAGGAATAATGTTTTTGGTGCATGTGGGAGGGTATTACCAACTATTTAATCACTCAGATTCGGTAGCTACAGTAGGCCTTATTGTGATCATTTTTTTAATTGGCTTTATGGGAATGCGCCAACCTGAGATAATCTCAGGGGAGTTGATAAATGAACAATCCAAAAAACTGAAAACCTCTGATAAATTGCAGAACTCCAAAAGTAAGTACCAAAAAACAGCCTTGTCTGCAATTCAAACCAAAACCTTGTATGAGAAATTACAACGTCAGGTAGAGACAGAAAAATTATATTTGGACAGTGACATTACCTTGGGCAAACTTGCTGAAAAAGTGGGATTACCTCCTCACCAACTTTCACAAGTAATCAATGAACAGTCTCACAGCAATTTTTATGATTTTATAAACAATTATCGGGTGCAAGAAGCCCAACGGCTTTTGCAAGATAAAAACAACGAACAGTATACCATTTTGTACATTGCTTATCAGGCAGGTTTTAAAAACAAAAATTCATTTAACCGAGCCTTCAAAAAAATGACCCAACTAACTCCTTCAACATACCGAACCATGAAACAAAATGAAAACATACCTAAAAAATAGTAAGATGTTAATTATCAATGATTTAAATTAATTACCTTATAAGGAGTGACAAAGTGGAAGTGTCTGATTAGAAGGAGAGGCGAATGTATAGGCAGGGGTGGGTAAGTTTGCAACATTAGTTCAATGATTGTTTTAATAAAACCATATAACCCCAATGAAAATAGCTCCTAAAAAAAATTGCTTGATGGTTGTTTTTTTCCTGCTAAATATCGTGGTTCAGGCCCAAACCACGGTGCTACAAAATGTACAGATAGTAGATGTACAATCAGGAAAAGTCAAGCCCCACCAAACCGTGATCATAGAAAAAGATCGCATCAAAAAAATTGGTAAAAACCTTAATATTCCTCGCAAAGCTCAGGTCATAAATGCCCAGGGCAAATATTTGATTCCAGGCTTGTGGGATATGCACGTGCATTTGTCTATGGTGGGTGAAACCTCTTTTCCTTTGTTTATTGCCAATGGGGTGACAGGTGTGCGTGATATGGGAGGAGATTATGCTAAACTAAAGCGTTGGAGAATTGAAGAAAAGACAGGCAAACGTTTGATGCCTGTGTTTAAAACCCCAGGCGCCATTCTTGAAAATGCCCTCTGGTATAATGCAGTCAAAGGAATTTTTGGTGAGGAGGAACTTAAAAAAGAGCGCATAGTGGTACATAACCCCAAACATGCCCATCAAATCATAGATTCAATCAAATCTATAGGAGTAGATTTTGTGAAAATGCGTAATGTGATAGATCGCAAAACCTTTTTTGCCATAGCCGATGCTTGCAAAAAACAGGGGTTAAAGTTGGTCGGACACTTGCCCGATCGCCAGGTAAGCATAGAAGAAGCTGTCAAGACTGGGTTTGTGGGACTGGAACATGCTTTTTTCTTTTCACTGATGAAAAAAACAAAGGAAGAACGCCAAAAAGTGTACACTACTATGAAACAATGCCAGGTTTATTATACTCCTACCTTGATGGCCGATGAAAACGCACACTTGACCCCAGTGGCCAAAACCAATGCTATAGTATATGATGAAGCCAACAAGGTAGATCCGCGTCGTCAATACATTCATCCAGAGATGATAGAATTTTGGAAGCTCAACCAGGAAATGTGGAAAGAATCTCCTCCCTCACCTTGGCACAAGTGGTTAGAGAAGTTTCACGCTTACAGCAAAGAAATGCATCAAAGTGGAGTGAAAATACTGGCGGGGGTTGATTTGCCTGTGCCTCCCATGTTGCCAGGGTGGAGCCTGCACCAGGAACTTGAGTTGTTGGTCAAAAAAATGGGTTTGTCGCCTTTAGAAGCTCTAAGAGCGGCTACTCTGAACGCAGCAGAGTTTATGGAGATTACCCAAGACTATGGGGCTGTAGTTGAAGGTAAAAAGGCCGATTTGGTGTTGTTGTCTGCCAACCCGTTAGAAAATATCAGCAATACTCAGAAAGTAACCTTGGTAATAAAAAATGGGAAAGTGTATGATGAAACTGCCCGTGAGCAAATGTTGACAGAAGTAGCCAGGCAAGTAAAGCAAAAAAAACAAACTTATGTGCCTCACAAACTTAATCGTTATTTGAAACAACGTGCGGCAAAAAAGAAGACTTTGGGTGAAAAATTTGCGCGGTCATTAGGCAGTACTTTGGGTAAAAAAGTAGCTCCTGAGCAAGTAGGTAAAGTTATTCGGGAAATCCACCAAGGGAAACATAAAATAGATGAAGCTCCATTACTGAAAATTGCCTATGGTTTGTTGCAGGCAGGTGAAATTGAAAAAGCAGGAATGTTGATGGAAGCCAATGCTAAAATGCGCCCACAATCTTATAGAGCTTACAAAGGCTTGGGTGATTTGCTGCTGGCTATGGGAAATAAGCAGAGAGCTGCAGTCTTTTATAAAAATGCCTTGAAGCTTAACAAACAAAGCAATGAAACAGAGAAGAAATATTACAAAAACCTGAAAAAAGTGCTAGGTAGACTGAAGCATTGATTGTTGATGGCAATCTTCTCTGGCTTAAGCCCTTAGATAGAAACTAGGGTGCATACTTCAATAGTCCACAGCATTTAGTCCATAGTCCATAGCTGATTCGAGTAAATGTTTGCCTTATTAAACCCTGTAAATCAGTAGTTTATACTAAAGTTGTTTACCCACTTTATTTTTAAAAGAGTTTCAGCTTTAGGTCTACGCCGTGCAATTAAATAGTTTTTAAAATCATAACCTACTGATAACCGAGCCTCCGGCGAGTCCTTAGATACCGATGTATATCGGTGCTCACCGAAGGTAATCAGTAGTCAACTTTGGCTAAAATCACTGCGGAGTATTGTACTTTGAACGGATAAAAAACCGATTTTGACTTGTCAATTTAAAGATCGCTTTACGCAACAATATTAACAATTTAACAATCAGCGAAGCGCAACAATAGAATCAACAGTTTTCGGTTATCCATGCCGTTAAGAGTATAATTACAGATTCACGCGAAGCGATTACGGTATACAAACTACTGACTTCGGACTAATATTCAATTACGAATTACGAATGGATCAATTACGAATGAAGGCGAAGCCACTATGGTCTACAGACTAAATTACGAATTACGAATTACGAATGGATCAATTACGAATGAAGGCGAAGCCACTACGGTCTACAGACTACTAACTATGGACTAATATTCAATTACGAATTACGAATGGATCAATTACGAATGAAGGCGAAGCCACTATGGTCTACAGACTACTAGCTCCGGACTAATGGCTTTGCCCAATTCGTAATTCTCAAACTCGTAATTCCTAATGAGCGCGAAGCCACTATGGTCTACCGACTTCCATCTACCAATTTCATAATCTACTGATAATCAGGAAGCTATTTTTTGTATTTGATAGCCCATTCTT
>NZ_CANLRP010000281.1 GCF_947493425.1 uncultured Microscilla sp.
GCTCTAAGAATGGGCTATCAAATACAAAAAATAGCTTCCTGATTATCAGTAGATTATGAAATTGGTAGATGGAAGTCTGTAATCGCTTCGCGCTCATTCGTAATTCGTAATTGAACCATTCGTAATTGAATATTAGTCAGTAGTCTGTAATCGCTTTGCGCTCATTCGTAATTCGTAATTGAACCATTCGTAATTCACTAATTCCCTTAACTATTTGCCTCACGAACTCCCAAATGCAAAATACGCCCCCCGGTTTGGTTGATAGGGTGCACACTTTTACCAATCACCACACCATCTTCGGGAGCAAAGTATTCTTTGGCAATGTCGCCAAAAATGTTTTTAGTCACTGCTATCTTCTGTCCCTGTTTTATTTCGTCTACAATGTTGGGCAACACCTCAAGCACACCACCTTCGTTAGCGTAAATCCAGTAAGAACGCCCACAAAGTATTGGTGAAGCAGCAGGGGGCACAATTTTACCCTTGATCATTCCCAAATCAATCATCACATTGAATATACCCTCAATCCCTGCGCTAATCATTCCTTTCTGAAAACGGTTAGGATCGCCCAGTTCTGAGGTAATGGCGTGAATGCCCATATCGGTAGCCGCACTACGTAAGGTGCCATCTGCCCCTTGATTGCTGAGTATAATATCGGCGTTTTGTAGGTGCGACATTCTTGAGGCAACTTTACCCTTCATATTGGCACGGATATAATAAGAATTGATGCGCCCAAAACTTGCCGTGTGCAGGTCAATCAAATAATCGAACTGTTGAATTACCCGCTCCATCATTCTATATACATATACATCGCTGGTGTTGCCAAACTCGCTGCCTGGCATAATACGATTGATATCTTCGCCATCTATAAAACGGCGTTCCTGATTGAGCAAAGCAGGTACATTAAAGGCAATGACCCCTACAATGGTACCTGTAAGGGTATTGACATCTATTTGCTTAAAAATTTTCTGGATAACCGATATCCCATTGAGTTCGTTGCCGTGCACAGCCGCGGTAACGCCCAGTACAGGGCCTTCTTTTTTACCTTTGGCTACCATTACGGGTATGTATATGGGTTGTCCCATACCATTAGACACGAGGTGAACCCGAAACTTTTTGAAGCAACCATCGGGGATGGTGTCCAAATCCAATCTTTTGATAACTTCTATATGTGTATCTATCATTAGCTTACCATTATTTCGTCAATTAATGCCTGGTCGTTGTTAAGCGAGCGGAAAAGCTTTTGCTTCAGTGCTCCTTTGGTTCCTATAAAATTTACCGCCATTTTGTCTATAGCAATGGTGGCAAGTAAGGTCTGGATATACCCCTGAATGAGATCGTCCAGTCCTACCCCCAAACGGTTAAAGTCGCGACGATCCATTAACAACAAACGATCGGTATCGGAACTCCATTGGTTTTGGTCAAGTTTAACCGATAAGTTAGTACCTAATATTTGCCATGAGTTGGCACCCGAATCTAAATGATCGAGCAATGGTGCCGCTGCCTTACGGGCATAAATTGCCAAGGGCTTGAAACCGTCTTTGGTACTACGAAGCATCATACGTACATCGGCAGCAAAACTTTCCCCTTTTTTGTCAGGCATAGTCCCTACATGGTAAAATCTGCCCTCTTGGGTATTTGAGCTCCACCAATAGTTTCCAATCAGGCTTTGTACGATAAACTGGTCATACTCGTAGTCTTTTGCCATAAAGTTGTCAAGCTCTTGTTGGTTTACTATAGTAAATACCCCTTGCCCAGCATTGGAGTAAGGTATTTTGATAACGGCTTGTCCACCCATTTTTTGCACCCAAAGCGGCACCTCATTTTTGCTTACATCCCAGATAGTTTCCGGGGTGAAAATCTTCAGGTTACTTTCGGCAATCTCGGCATTGAAAAACTCATACGCTTTAGAAGCCACCATTTTGTTACGCCCCCCTGCCAAGCAAGCAATGATGGGGTTAAAAATGAAAGTTTTGCTCTTGATAGGCAAACGGTTCCAAGGCTTTTGGGTCAAATACCTAAACACTGCCCGCAAGGGTTTCCAGTTGCCAGATTCATCAACAAACTCCAGTACACCCGATTCATTTAGCCGGACATTTTGCTCATCTGCTTGGCTATAAAAAGGAATAAAATGAACATTCTCCCGAAACACGCTCGCCATAGCTGCGGCATAGCCTGAGGCTTCCATGGGGTTTTTGTCATAAATTACCGCCAGGTCTCCTTCGGGCAAACGACGGGCTTTGAGCAATGGTTTAAAGGTTTCACGCATCAGTATTTCGTACCCGCCCATTTCTAAATTATCGTCTAGCAAAGGCATCGACTTTTGCCCCGATGGGCAAGAATTGGTTTCTATCACTACCATTTGGCGTTTGCCCTGCTCCGATGTTACATGAATAAGGTCAGTGCCCGCCCAATAAAAATGCTTGGGTTGGTACTTCATCCACTTCATCAAATCGTCTGGCTTTACCATAGGGTTGAGGTGGCAATAGCGTTGCACGATTCGCTCCTGACTTAGGTTTAAGAAAAATGCCACCATTGGGTGAATAGTTGCATTCAACGCCTTGGGATACCAGTGTTTGCTTGGTTCAAAAGCGTCGGGTGAAATTAGAATTGATTGCTTCATTTTTTATCAAATTTTCGGGGTTAAAAGTCTGATAAAAAAACAGATAAAACTATATAAATTCGAAATATTTTTCAGGCAAAAAAAAGAAGTAAAAAGAACCTATATAAACGCTTGATTTACAAGATGCTACAATGGTTTTTTAACACTGATTTTTTAGTTCATTTAGAGGCATAGAAACTGCAATGAGATTTAGGGTGTTTTTTGGGCTGTTTACTTTCACTATTCGATGGTTAAGTCAGCCTATGGTTACTTCCTTATCAAGCAAGTCAATTGACTCTTACTAATGATCGGGTGAGGCTCCCCTCTGAAGCGACGAAATCGGCGTTTAAGAAAGTTACTATTCCCCTATTTCATTGTTTAGTTGGTCGTATAAATGCAGGTTATACTTAAGGCGGTTTTCTATGCGCTCGCGCAAACGTTTGGGTTGTAACACCACCATAGTTTCGCCAAACCCCAATATTTCGCGTTCCAGCTCATAGTTGAGCTGCACATTTACCGAGATAGTAATGCCTTCTTCGCCTTTTTCAAGGATTTGCTGGCTATGATGAATGGGTTTGGTAATGACATAAGGCGAGCTGCGTCGGTCTATCTTTAATACCACCTTTTCGGGGCGTTGATTGGCGTTTACAGTAACCCCTATTACATTTTTAAAATACTCGCTTAGGTCTACTTCAGTTTCCTGAAACTTTTCGTAAGATTTTTCAATTTTTTGAATCCTGTCCAAAGCAAGCGTGCTAATGTCAGGAAACCCCTGTTTATTACCCATCACAAACCAACGGTTGCGGTATTCTTTGAGTAAATAAGGAAACAGCACAAAGGTATTGGCGCGTCGGGCGCGAAAAGATTGGTAGGTAAGCTCAATAGGTTTTTTTTGCAAAATAGCTTCATAAATCACATCAAGATACTCCAGCCCACGTAGGTTTTCGTTTTTTTCAAAGTCAATCACCGATTCCTGGTCGGTTTTTGCCGTATGAATCTTGTCTTCCAGCTTTTGCACCATCCCGCTCAATTCTTTGAAGTGAGTAAACCCTTTGAATTGCTTCAAAATCTCTACTACTTCGTTGAGTTTCAATAAATCCTGATCGGTGAGCGGAATATTGGTGATAGAATACTCAGGGTCTTCATAAATATAATACTTGCGGTCTTGCACTATAATGGGGGCATTGTAACCCAACTTATCGCTCCGCATCATCTGAATATCCATTTGCACAGTACGCCTGCTCACCCCTTTGTCTATGCCCTCATATTCATACAAAGCCTCCGAACAGGCTTCTATCAAGTCATCCAGCGTCCATTGACGGAAACGGTTACGCAGGCAATTGTCTATAGTGCGATAACGAATGAGGGCATTTCTGTTTACGGGCATTGTTATGAAGTTTTTTAGTTATTAGTTGATAGTGTCAACAGACTTTGGCTACTGGCAAAGGAGCCATACCTAAATCAACCGTTTATCTGCTACATTGTTGAGCACCGCCCCAAAAAGCATAAATGACAGGACAAATATCAACCCGCGATCTTTGAAGTCAATATCACTGGTAATGACCGACACTTGACTAAACCAAACAATGACCCCTACTAATAGTATAAATGCGACGGCTACTGCCATCTGTAGCCAAAAAGCCTCTTGTTTGCGTTTGAAGCCCCCCATACACAATACGGTGTCATACATATAGAGCACAAAAGCAAGCGGGATAAACACGGTAAAGCTCATAGTAGTCAGTACTGATATATAAGCATCAAAGCCAATCATTAAAATTAAAGGACTAAAACCCAGTGGTAGCGTGCAAGACGCTACGATCAATATTTTTATTATTCTTTGCATGCGTGATTAGTTTAATGCGCAAGATACAAGATTTGGCGCACAAGGCACAAAAATCTTGCAGGTTAGGTCTTACAATCGCCACAACCCCCATTTTTTAGTCGGTCTTTACTCATTTTTACCCATTTATTTCCTCTCTTCTCAGTAGCGCTTCGTCTAGCCGTAGCCGTTGTTGTACTTGTATGCTTGCTGGTTTGTATGAGCCCTTAAGAGTGCGATTTTCTATCTTTTTTGCCACGCTTTCGGCAAGCACTCCAGCAGAAGTATGGTAGTCGTATAAATAAGCGAGCCCTCCCCAACGGTTAAACATCATATAAGGTCCATAATGAGTCCCTACCCAATGGTAGCGCACCCAATCGGAATAAAGGGGTACTTGCAAACCAAAAAAATACACGGCGTTTATTTCACCCTCAGTATTAACCGCAATGACCATATACTCTTCGGCTTTGAGGTTGCCTTCTACCCTCAGGCTTTCGTCTTTGCTCAGATCGTGCCATAAGTCCATCTTACATATATAAAACATTTGGTTGTCGAGCCATACACATTCTTTGATCTCCTGGCAAGCCCAATGGCACTGCATCCAATGAAAACAATACAGTTTTTCGCCCTTCACCACTTGCCCGCTATAAGATCTGTTGCCCAACAACTCACCTTTTTCAGTGATAGAGTTCCTAAAAAACGACAAGTATTTTTTTTGGTACAGTATGCCCTGGGTATCTTCAGGCAAAGTTTTGTAAGGACGTTCGTAGTAGGTTTTTAACCGCTCGTCAATATCGGCAGGAGTTACGTTTAGTTTGGCTTGCCAAGTGTGGGTTTGGGTTTCGTTTTGGTGGCAATAATACCAACCTGCATACAAGTTGACCAGGCGTTGCCAGCGTTGGTTTTCTTTAAGGTCGAGTGCCTCCAGAGTTGCCAGGCTAATCGTTTGTGCAGCATTGGTGGTCAGGCTCCAGGTTACCGGTCCGGTAAAACCCACCATTTCGTAACCATTGGGCATTTGATAGTATACCAAAAACACTTTTTCTTTTTTGCCATTCCAGGGTATTTTTTTGGTCCATACCACTTCGCATTGGGTAGGTGTAGCTCCTTGGTGTTCGCTTAGCCAGGTAGTCATTGCTTGCACTGCCCAGTCATTGTCTTTTTTTGCCATTAACTTTACAGGTTTTTGTAAGTTTTTTGAAAAATACAAAAATATTTTTTACTACGCAAAAACATTGCGCAATAGCGCTTTTACTTTGTATCAACAATTAAGCAATCAGGCTATAAGCGTACTTCCTTCTGCTTCTTTATTGACTTAGTGCGCTTGATTTCCCGATTGACTTATCCATTTATACACCTGTTGAGGTAGCTCAGTGGTAGAGCTTTCGGCGCTTAACCGAAAGGACTTTTTCTTTTGTTTTAAAGTATTGTATATCAAAAGTTTACAGGTAATAAGGAGTGTTTGGTAACCTATATGGTAAACATTAAAAACTAATAGTTATACTTATAAAAAACTATTAATATTAAGTAAGCCTGCCATCAAAACGACTATTTATAAAGCCCAAACTCAATTATGACAAAAGAACAACCTCCCACTCCCGAAGCCCTGCGCTCCCGCATTTTAGGTTTAGAAATGATCGACTGGAAAGCAATGGAGTTTATCCAGCACGACAATTTCAAAGTATCTACCGATGAGCAGTATCAAAAGGTGGTGAGTTCGCTGGTGAACAACCAGTTTGTGGCACCCTTTTATGTATGGCGAGATGAAGCAGGCAACCACTGGTGTGTAGACGGCAAGCGCCGCGATACTGTGCTGCGCCGCATTGAAGCAGAAGGTGGGGC
>NZ_CANLRP010000282.1 GCF_947493425.1 uncultured Microscilla sp.
CTTTGAAGTGGAAGTTCAAAGGCTTTACAAAGGAAAAGGAAATTAATACTATATTAACTTAGCTCCTGTTGCACTAGTCATATTAAAACCAGCAAACTTAATTTTATTGTTTTATGTAATGCTTTTTTATATTTGCATTTTTTCAGCAAAACACATTGGTATTTTTTTGCATAAGCAACTTTGCTTGTTTAGGGCTTTCTGGAACGAGACCAAGTCTATTCTGAAACTTTAAAGAATAAAATAATTTTATGAAATTAGATAAAGTCAAGTTATTGCTCACTTTCGACTATGAGTTACCAATGGGGAGTTGCAGTAATTACAATAAAGGAGTTTTTACTCCCTCAGAAAAAATCTTAGAAGTTGCCGAGGATTTCAATGTTCCAGTGGTATTGTTTGCTGATATTTGTAGTGCCCAAATGTTTAAAGATTGGGATTATGAAGGGTTTTACCTCCCTTTTAAAAAACAGTTACACACCGCTCTCAAGCTAAATCATGATGTGCAATTACACATTCATCCTCATTGGCTCCTGTCAGAGTTTAAAGATAGCAATTACATTCCTTCGCCCAAACTAGGATTAAATGAATATGTGCATGAAAATCCCCCTTTGAACATTTCTGGAATCATTGAAAATGCCGTCAATGAAATGGTCAATATTTGTAAGGAAGTAAAACCAGATTACCAGTGTATTGCCTATCGTGCTGGATGTTATAGCATACAACCAACTACTGATAAAATTTTTCAAGCACTGTATCAGCAGGGCATACGAATAGATAGCTCCGTAGTGAGAGGGTTGTTCTGGAAAACAGAAGCACTCAGCGTAGATTATCGTCAGGTGTTTCAGAAATCAGGTTGGACAGTAAACCTACAGGGAGAGCTTGACAAAGAAGCCAATGAAGGGCTTTTTGAGGTACCTGTTACTACCATGCCAGCTTTTATTGGTAATCGTCTAACTCGTATCAAAAAGAAGCTATTAAATAAAGAAAAATACCGCCAACTCAAATACGATGATGCTGGCAGTGGATTTTCAGGACCTCCTACCAACAGTCGAAAGTATAAAATTATGAATGCTATCCATTCTCCTTTTGTGTTATCTTTTGACAATATGACTACAGATGTAAATTTGATTGATCAAATCATTGCTTACAATCTCAAAAAATATAAAGACACTGAAAATCTAATACTTTGTGCAAACTCTCATCCTAAGTGCTTTGGGGTGCATCAATTTCAGTTGTTTAAAGATTCCATCAAACTAATTCAAGATAAGTATGGGGATGTAATTGAGTTTACAACATTTGACCAAATCTACCAACAAGGTGCTTTTGGCCAAAGTCGTACAAAGAACCGAGGCTATTTCTAAATTCCGATTCATTGGGGTGCTTCTGTTTTGCCAAGCCCAGTGTAGCTAATGTATTATGTACTAGTAACAATGTTCACAATAACTATTTGATTTGGAATGTCTCTTTATTGCCTTTTATCATTTTGTTAGTGGTACTACTAGAGTACAAATTTATAAATCCTGCTTAAAGTCCTGTAAGATGGGGATTTATCAGAGAAATGCCTTAGTTAGGTTTAAGTATACGCTCTCAACTTGGGCATGTATTTTGAAGCGTTACTCTAATTGTTTTAAATAACAGATGTATGAAGTTTAAACCTGTCAAAACCTTTAAAAAAAGAAAAAAGAAAATACTCAAAAACTTTGTAAAACCTGTTACTAAAAGTGACCTGCTTGGCTTATATCAAAAACTTGGCATCAAGGCAGGAGATATTGTGTTTGTACATAGTGCATTGAGTACTTTTGGTAAGGTGGATGGTGGACCTCAGGTCATTATAGATACTCTCTTGGAAACTGTAGAAGAAGAAGGCACACTTTTGTTTCCAGGGTTTAACCTGACAAAATCAATGGCAGATACAATGGCGTATTATGCTGCAGGAGAAGCTTATGATTATCAGGATAGTACTCCCACTACAGGTATTATTTGCCGGGTTTTCAAACAAGAGTACGATCCATGCATCAGCATTCACCCTACCCATTCAGTGTTAGCAAAGGGCAAGCTTGCTCAAGTGTTCACTAGCGAACATCACTTGGCAGATTCTAGTTTTGGCAAAGGAACTCCTCTGTATAAATTGTTAAGTCATAATGCAAAAATTATAGGCTTAGGTTCAAGCTTTGGACGGCTTACTTTTGTTCATGTGATAGAGGACGTGGTGAACAACTTCCCCATTAACGTATACAAAGATCAGTCTTATAAAGTAAGGTTGATTGATAATGAGGGTAATACAATACAAAAAACATTTGTTGCTCATTGCCCCCAAAATAGTCGAATAGATCACCTGATTAAAGGGAGTTACATTAGAAGAAAATTTTGGAATACTCTCAGGCAAAGGAAACAATTGAAAACACACAAAGTTAATCAGGCACGAAGTTGGGCTATAAATGCTAGAGATTTATATAACTTACAAGAAGAATTAGCACAGGAAAAGATCACGATTTATACAGAACCAAAGGGTATTTTTAAAAAAATCACGTACAAATTTTTAGGGTTGCTAGATGAACTTAACAGTTAAATAGGTTATATAATTCAACCACAAATTTAGATAGCAAGTAAGGCACAGTCGCCTTTTAGCTATCTTTACTTTACTCAAAGCCGATAGGCTTTCATTAATGTGTTTGAAGCTTTTTTTAGAACATTTCAGGTGCTTCGAGCAAGAGGTTATTTGGCATTGTAAACACGAAGTTTTGCTTCATTTGCCCTAACAGGGGCGAAGGAAAAGTTTTTTGCCAAACTTTATTTCTGTGAATATGGTGCTGATCTTTCAAACATTTTGTACAAACCCAGAGCTTATACAAAATGTTTTTTGAAATACAAATAGCCCGTTTTCAATGACTTGGGGTGGCTCTAAGAGAATTGATATTTATAGTAGATATAGTTATATTTGTCTTGCAATTTAATAGGCTAAATGAAAATATATACCAAAACCGGAGACAAAGGAAAGACATCGTTGATTGGAGGAACCAGGGTGTCAAAATCACACTTGAGAATAGAAGCTTACGGTACAGTAGACGAGTTAAACTCTTATATTGGGTTGTTGAGCGATCAGCCAGTGAATAAACCACATCTGGCAGTATTGAAAGAAATCCAAGACCGCCTGTTTACCATTGGGTCATCATTGGCGTCTGATCCTGAAAAGTCTAAAATGAAAATTCCTGATTTGCTTGAAACAGACATTGCTTTGCTGGAAAGCGAAATGGATAAGATGAATGCAGTATTGCCTGAACTTAGGGCGTTTGTATTGCCAGGAGGACATTCCTCTATCTCATTTGGACACATTGCACGGACAGTATGCCGACGGGCAGAACGAATGGTCATTGCTTTACAAGAAGTAGATTTTGTGGCTGATTTGGTGGTACAATACCTCAATCGCCTTTCTGACTATTTATTTACTTTGTGTAGGGCAATGCACCAAGACATGGATATAGCAGAAACCCCTTGGCAGCCCCGGATGGATAAAAAATAACCCAGGGTAAAACCTGATAAAAAATGATCATTTTACAGGTAGACAACATTCCTTGAGTTGATATAAGTTGCAACTCTATTTTAGTAAGTGTTACAAAGTTATAACACAGATATTCACGTAAAAAAATCACATAATGACAGAGACAGTAGAAGAAAAGTTAAGCATTAGGACAGAGAAAATAGAAAAGTCACGTTTGCCTGAAGTTGATTTTGAAAATTTACCATTTGGGCGTGTATTTTCTGATCACATGTTTGTTGCTGATTATAAAGATAATGGATGGCACGACCTCAGAATTGTCCCTTATGCCAATATATCTTTTAGCCCGGCAATGTCTACTCTGCATTATGCACAGTCGATTTTTGAAGGAATGAAGGCTTATAAGCGAGCCGATGGAGGTGTATACCTGTTTAGACCAGACGAAAACTTTAACCGTATGAATATTTCGGCAAATCGTATGTGCATGCCCGAAATACGCGAAGAAGTTTTTATGGATGGCTTAAAAGAGCTCATCAAACTTGATCAGGGCTGGGTGCCAGAACAAGAAGGAAGCACGCTTTACATTCGTCCGTTTATGTTTGCGGTTGATGACTTCATTGGGGTACGTCCATCAGATACCTACAAGTTTATGATTTTTACTTGTCCGGTAGCCAGCTACTATGCAGAGCCAGTGCGGGTACGTATCGAAACCGACTATACCCGTGCAGCAAAAGGAGGGGTAGGCTACGCCAAAACTGCCGGAAACTATGCCGCATCTTTATATGCTGCACGCAACGCCCAGAAAGACGGTTACCACCAAGTGATTTGGACTGATGGAGCCGAACACAAATACATTGAAGAGTCAGGAACAATGAACTTGTTCTTTAAAATAGATGGAACCCTTATTACTGCCTCATTGGGCGACAGCGTTTTGAATGGGATTACCCGTAAAAGCATTATACAACTGGCAAAAGACTTTGGACAACCCGTAGAAGAACGTCGCATTAGTGTAGAAGAAATAGACAAAGCATTGAAAGAGGGGAGGGTAGAAGAGGCTTTTGGTGCAGGTACTGCTGCAGTAGTATCTTCTATTAAAACCATAGGGCATCAAGGGACTGATTATGACTTGCCGCCAATGGTAGAAGGCACCTTTGCCTATAAGGTAAAAGAAACTCTGCACAACATTCGTATGGGCAAAGTAGCAGACAAACACCAATGGATGGTGAAAGTAAACTAAAGAAAATCAACCATAAAAGACCACAAACTTGCAAGTTTGTGGTCTTTTGGGTTAAAGGCATAAGACCTAAACGAATACAAAAAAACTGGCAAAGTACCTTGTTTTACGATCAGACTTTTATAAATTGTACACAGTATCTTTCATAAGGTGCTACTACTAAAATTACCAACCAAATATTAAAATAAAGGTAGTTGAGCTTGTTTCACAATCTCTAAATCACCTATTGTATGGTAGAAATAATCAGTCTTGAAGGAACCGAAGATACTCCAAAAATCGTTTTAGATCCTAAAAATGGAGTATTTGAATTTACTGGCAGGTCTTTACCAGAAGACGCCATGGATTTTTATGAACCAGTAGTAGAATGGTTTGGCAGGTATAAAAACAATCCCAATGCCCAAACCAAAGTAGTCTTTAAACTAGAGTACATCAACTCAGCTTCTACCAAAGCCTGTGTAGATGTACTAAAAGCCTTAGAACCTATCCCTCATACACAGGTGGTATGGGTCTATGACGACGAAGATATAGAAGACCTGGGAAAACAATTTGCTCGCTTGGTGGAAGTCCCCTTTCAGGTTACCCGAGAAGAAATGTAGCTGTAAACTGGCTGAATTACTTACAAAAAACTGCGATTATCCTTTAGGGTAATCGTTTTTTTTGTTTTCAGATAAAAGTTAACTAATTGATTTAAAGGTTTTTATGGATTATTTAAATTTTTTTTTAAAAAAAAATGTCAAGCCATTAAACCTTTGCCTTATGTCACACTCTAAGGGGCATAAGTTTATTAAAAACGGAGAACAAAACTTTTATCTTATTATTAAAAAATTTACACAAATGAAATTGACTAAATATTTTCTCGGATTTTTCTTGGCGTTTGCCCTTACTGTAGCGTTCAACAGCCAAACTCAGGCGCAGTCTACCCCCAAAGTAAAAAAGCGTCAGGTAAACCAAAAGAAACGTATTCGCAACGGAGTAAAATCTGGAGAACTTTCTAAAAAAGAAGCAACTAAGCTTCGTAAGCAGCAAAGAAACATTAAGAAGACTAAACGTGCTGCCAAAGCCGATGGTAAAGTAACCAGAAAAGAGCGTAAGCAAATTCAACGTAAGCAAAACCGGGCAAGCAAAAATATTAAGCGTAAAAAACATAATAACCGCAAGCGCAAAGGCAATTAATTTTAAGCAAATTTTTATATAGTTTGATTGAACAAGAGACCGAAGACGAAAGTTTTCGGTCTTTTTTTGTTTTGCCTGGTATTGCCAAAAATGTGCAGATAATATGCTTGCCTGGTTATGAGTAAGGCAAGCACCTGGAATTAATGACATTACAAAACCCTTATTCATTCTAACAACATGTTCGCCATCCTCCATTTTAAAATCTGTGAATGGCTCCAATAGACAATGTATCTTTAAAATCTATTGG
>NZ_CANLRP010000283.1 GCF_947493425.1 uncultured Microscilla sp.
ATCATCATATTAAGGTAATATTTTCGGGAGCAAGAAACCCACTTTATTACAAAGATGTCAACAAGCCAGGCATCCAACTGTTGAAGGGTAACCGCAAGTCGGTAGGAGGGCTGCGCAACGACATAGAACAGTTTACCTCACAAGAGGTGATTTTGCCCCAAGGCAGTGTGTTGTATGCAGGCTCAGACGGTTTGCAAGACCAAAACAATGCTGCCCGAAAAAAGTTTGGTAGTCGCCGCCTGCACGATTTGCTACATGCCATTGTAAGCCAACCTTTGGCTACCCAAAAACAACGCATAGAAACCACGCTCGATCTCCATATGCAATATACTGCCCAACGCGACGATATTTTATGGGTAGGCATCAGGTTGTAGGTAGTTATATTTCCAATCTATTTGGAGTTTAATTGCCCTTATCCTTCAGAAACGCTTGGGTGAAGTGTTCACGGTGTTTGGGTTTCGCAAACTTTTCCTGATTATACGCTTGAGATTTGCCTTTGGCAATAGACAAGCTTTGCCACTGCTTGCCTTTGAGCAATTTGCCTAAAAACACAAGCTGTCCTATGTGGTAAGCATAGTGCGCCATTTGGCGATTGACTGCCTCGGTAATGGTATGCCCCATATTGCGGATATATATTGTGGTGGCAAAATTATCGGCAGTAATGCTGGCAAGTGCTTCAAAAACCGTTTGCCAACCCTCTTCCCATTTTTGCATTAATTCTTCTCGGTTTTTAATATCAGCCTCAAATTCAGCATCTCGGTTACGCCACTCTTTTTCTCCGTCCGATGTCAGAAAATCAGACCAGCGAGAGCGCATATTGCCCCACAAATGCTTGCCAATGATAGCCACCGAGTTGCTCGACTCGTTGGCTTGCCAAAATAGCTCCTCGTCAGAAAGTTGTGCCATTGTTTTTTCACCCAATAACTTGTAGTATTCAAACTGTTTTTGGGCACTTGTCAGGTAATTAATGATTTGTTCAGTGTTCATAGTTTTTAAGTATTGTTGTTTGGTTTACTGATAAAAATATTTTCAGTGAATAAGCGATGAGTTTCGAAGACTGCTTATTTACCGCTGATAATACATCACCAAAGATGCCTTTTGTAGTAAATTGGCATTGAGATAATACCCTACCATCGCTGGGCTGGCTTTTTTATCAAGCCCTAATTTTTTGGTCTTAAGTGCATATACAGTAATAATATATTGGTGTACTCCATGACCCTTAGGGGGGCAAGGACCGCCATACCCTGTTTTACCAAAATCAGTACTGCTTTGTATAGATCCATCAGGAGCCAGTTTTAGGGCAGGGTTTCCTGCGTTGGCGGGCAAAGTGTGGGTGTTGGCAGGCAAATCAAACACTACCCAATGCCACCAACCACTGCCTGTGGGTGCATCAGGGTCGTACATAGTAATGGCAAAACTTTGGGTGCCTGCTGGGGCATTTTTCCAGCTCAATTGAGGCGATTCATTTTTACCTTTACAACCAAATCCGTCAAATACATGGATGTTGGTAGCTTGCCCACCTGTGTTGGTACTTTGCAAAGTGAAGGTACCTTGAGCGTGAGCTAAATGACCAATGAGTAAAAGTGCGATACAAGTAAATATTATTTGCTTTTTCATCAATAGAAATATGATCGTGTAGAAAAATATATTGTATTGCAAAGGTCAATAATATAAGTAAAGAAGGATGTGCTCAAAAGTTCAAAGAATATCAAATTTAGCTCAATGTTGGTTGGTTCCTCTAAAATCGCCTGGGGTAGTCCCAAAATGTGTTTTGAAGATTTGAATAAAGTGTGAAATGTTTTCGAAACCCACCTCATACCCTATTTCGGTGATATTTTTTTGAGTATTGGTCAACAAGAAACGAGCCTCTTGCAAACGTCGGTTTTGTATCCAGCGGGCGGGTGATTGTTGAAATACATCTTTGAATTTACGCTTGAAAGTAGATAAGCTATACCCACCCAAAAACGCCAATTGTTCTAGTGGCATAGGCTCGCGGTAGTGTTGTTCCATCAATTGAGTAAGTGAGGTAGCCTGATCGTTTTGTAGGCTTTTCAAGAAAGTTTTAAAGGTGGTTCCTTTCGCTCCTTGGCTCAATATCCAAAACAACTCCTGTAGCTTAATTTTAAGCATGGCGTCAAAGTTGGGAGGCAAGTCAGTTCCAAAATAGTTGGTAAGTGAGTGGCTAAATGCTTGGGTGTGATCTGAAGTGGCAAGCCTAAACACCGAAAGAGAAGTCGAAGCAGTAGGGGAGGAGTGACCCAGCAAAGGAGCAGATAACTGTTGGGCAATGTCATCGTTGAAAAACACCATCAGGCTAGAGTAGTGTTGTGGTGCTTGGGCAAATTTTTCGGACATAAGATAGTTACCTTGGCGGATAAAAAAACCTTCACCTGCCTGTAATACTATTCTTTGTTGAGGTGCGTACACCTCTTTGCTCCCTTGTAGCAATAGCACCAACAAGTTGCTATTGACTTGTACACTGGCTTTTTCTGTTTCTTGCTTACTTTTATACAAAATAAGTTCAATGCCTACCTGTGAGCGTATTCGTTGATTGTATTGTTCGAAAATATGGGGTAAGTTCCAGACTTGCATAATGACCTTGTATTGTTTGATGTAATTTCGTCTTTTAGACTGAAAGTAAAAAGGCGAGATAATTTCGTTTAGTTAAAAACCAACCGCCAGCTACTATTTTACCCCAAATCAAGTTTGTAGTAGTAAGTAGAACTTGATTTGAAGGACTGTCAACATGCTATAATATTACCATTAATAAAAGAATTGAATACTATTGACCAAAACTTTTGTTTTTTCAGGTTTTTCTCCTAGCTTCATTCCTGTATTGACAAGTTTCCCCCTTATTTGACTATCCAAATCAAATCTAGGGGGGATTTTTTTTGATACACCAACAAATTTTAGCGTGTACCCATGCACCCATAAAAATACAGAAGCTCAAAAGCACATGAAACATTTCATTACCTCTGCCGACACTGATAACGTGCCTCAATTGGTACAAAAAGCCCTGGATGTAAAGCGAAACCCACGCCGCTACGATCAATTGGGGCGTTATAAAACTTTAGGTTTGTTATTTTTCAACCCAAGTCTTCGTACCCGCCTAAGTACCCAAAAAGCTGCTCAAAACTTAGGAATGTCGGTAATGGTAATGAATTTTGACAAAGATGGCTGGCAGCTTGAAACCGAAGAGGGAATAGTAATGAACGGTGGCAACGCCGAGCACGTAAAAGAAGCTGCCGCTGTTATAGGCCAATACTGCGACATTGTGGGATTACGTACTTTTGCCCGTTTGCAAGACGCTCAAGCCGATTATGAAGAAAAAATTATTCATCAGTTCAGGCAGTATGCGGGCATTCCGGTGGTGAGTCTGGAGTCTGAAATAAGGCACCCCCTACAGTCATTGACCGATTTGTTGACTATAGAATACCATCGGGCAAAAGCCAGCCTTAGTGGAAGGCCCAAAGTAGTATTGAGCTGGGCGCCTCACATTAAGGCATTGCCTCAGGCTGTAGCCAACTCGTTTTTAGAGTGGACAGCACTAATGGATTATGAGGTAGTGCTGACTCACCCCAAAGGAGCTGAGCTTTCGCCTGAGTTTACCCAAGGTGTAACCATAGAGCATGACCAACAAAAAGCATTGCAGGGGGCTGATTTTGTATACATAAAAAACTGGTCATCTTTTAGCAACTATGGACAAGTAATACAAGCGCCTGACTGGAAAATAACTCAAGAAAAGATGACTTTAACCAATCGTGCCAAACTGATGCATTGCCTGCCAGTACGCCGCAACCTGGTCATAGATGATGCAGTGTTGGATAGTGCCCAGTCAATTGTGATAGAGCAAGCAGGTAACCGCGAAACCGCTGCGCAAACTGTATTGATAGAGTTACTCAAATACTTACAAACCCAAGACGAACCCAGCGACCTTGCCCAATCATTGATTTTGTAAATAGACTCATGGAAAAACTCACTATAGTAAAAGTAGGTGGAGGTATATTGGAAGCGCCTGCTCAGTTTGATGCTTTAGTTCACCATTTTGCCCAAATAAACGGCCATAAAATATTGGTGCATGGCGGGGGTAAGGTAGCCACTCAAACTGCCAAAAGGCTAGGCGTAGAAACCCAAATGGTAGATGGCAGACGGCTGACCTCTACTGAAATGCTGGAGGTAGTGGTGATGGTATACGGTGGTTTGATAAACAAAAAAGTGGTAGCCAAACTTCAGGCGAAACAATGCAATGCGGCAGGGTTTACAGGTGCCGATGCTAACATTATTCTTGCCGAAAAACGCCCGGTCAAAACCATTGATTATGGTTGGGTGGGAGATGTGAAAGAGATCAATGCCAAAGTGCTCAAAGGTTTGTTGTCCCAAGACATTGTTCCGGTAATAGCTCCATTGACTCATGATAGGCAAGGCAACTTATATAATACCAACGCCGACACGATGGCTTCGGTGTTGGCAACGGCACTAAGTAGTTTGTATCAAGTACGTTTGTGGTATTGTTTCGAAAAGCCTGGGGTACTAGCCAATGCTCAGGATGACAATTCAGTCATTGAGCACCTCTCGATGCAGCTTTACCAAGCCTACCAACAATCAGGTGTGATTACCGATGGCATGCTCCCTAAGTTAGACAATGGTTTTGCAGCCCTGCGTCAAGGAGCACAAGAGGTAATTATTGGTACTACTACCGCACTGGGGGCAGATGCTTTTACGGGTACAAGGTTAGTGTTGTAATGGCTTTTTTCATTCGTGGAATGTGCGAAGCCTTGTGAAGTTAGCTATACGTAAGGTTTTGTACACCCGTAATTAGCTTCGAAGAGCTCCCTCTGGTCGGTTCGTAATTCGTAATTCTCAAATTCGTAATTAATTCACCACAAACAATGTTCAACAAAGAACCCTACATCAACTTATTAAAAGCGCTCATTGCCACCCCTTCGTTTAGCCGTGAAGAAGACAAAACCGCGACTATTATAGAGCACTTTATCAGGCAACGTGGGCTACAACCCCAACGGGAGGGGAACAATGTATGGGTAAAGTCGAGGCGGTTTGAGGCAGGCAAGCCCGTAGTATTGCTCAATTCGCATCACGACACGGTAAAACCCGTACAAGGCTGGCAACGCAACCCGCACGAACCCAATGAGGAAAACGGAACTATTTTTGGCCTGGGCAGCAATGATGCTGGGGCTTCGTTGGTGTCATTGTTGGCAACATTTGTATACCTCAATGCTTTGCCCAAGCGAAGCTACAATTTGATTTATGCGGCTACTGCCGAAGAAGAAATTTCGGGTAAAAATGGCATTGCCAGCATTTTGGGGCAATTGGGTACTATAAACCTGGGCGTGGTGGGTGAGCCTACCCAAATGCAAATGGCTATAGCCGAAAAAGGTTTGGTAGTGATAGATGGCGAAGCCAAAGGCAAAGCCGGGCACGCTGCCAGAAACGAGGGTGAAAATGCCATTTATAAAGCCTTGCAAGACATTCAATGGATACGAAACTATACTTTCCCGAAAAAATCGGAGTGGTTGGGTGCAGTAAAAGCCACTGTTACCCAAATAGAAGCGGGTGAACAGCACAATGTAGTACCCGATAGCTGCAAATTTGTGATTGATGTACGTACTCAGGAATGCTACAGCAACCAAGAGGTAGTAGATATTTTGCAACAACATACCCAAAGTACACTTACCCCACGTTCGTTGCGACTCAATTCGTCAGGCATTTCGGCAGACCACCCCATTGTACAAAAAGGTAAAGCCCTGGGTTTGTCTTGTTATGGTTCGCCTACCTTGTCCGATCAGGCATTGTTGCCTTTTACCACCATCAAAATAGGAGTAGGCGATTCGGCTCGCTCACACACTGCCGATGAATATGTTTTACGCCAGGAAATAGAACAAGGTATTGACACGTATTGCCAATTGTTGGAAGGGCTGGAAATTACGAATTAAACAATTACGAATGGATCAATTACGAATTACGAATGGTCGCAAAGCGACTATGATCTACCGACTCCCAACTCCGGACTAATATTCAATTACGAATGGTCGCAAAGCCACTATGGTCTACCGACTACTAACTCCGGACTAATATT
>NZ_CANLRP010000284.1 GCF_947493425.1 uncultured Microscilla sp.
ACTCCCGACTCTGGACTAAATTACGAATGGGCGCTGAAAAACTCTGGTCTACTGACTCCCGACTCTGGACTAAATTACGAATGAGGGAGCTCACTTTCACAAGAAGTTGTTTATTGGCAGGGGCAAACCAAGGCAAAAGGCAATTCAATCTTTAAGCATTGATTATAAAAAAGGATAAAAAACTACCCCAGGCATTAACTGGGGTAGTGAGTTAAAAAGGCTAAATGATTCCTATTTCTCTTTTACTTTTTTAAATACCCGATGAAAGTATTTTGCATCAGATGAGGGTAATTTGTTACACCAGTGATTGAGCAAAGGCTGAAAAACTAAATATTGGTCTATTTTGGTAGACTTATATTGTTTTAGTAGTGTCATTGCTTGTTGTATACCCAGTTTTTGGATCAGATTGTACATCTCAATGGCTCCCTTATTAATTGCCAAATATTCCACACCATCAGACCTTATCAATGGAGGTTCTCCATTACTATCATTGTTTCTTTGTCTCTCATATTCACTTTTCTTTTTGTCCAATAAAATTTGCGTTGCCTCATTACCCAGCTGTTGTTTCACAAAGCTAAGTGCCAATGCCTCTGGAAGGGCTATTTGTAACATATCAGCTCCTTGTACATTGGCAATTCGCAAGTTTTGTTGTACCCATTGTTTACTTACTTGTGCTGCCACAGTCAAATGTAAATACGCTTTTTCTTTGAGTTTGGCAGTAGAAGCCAACCATCCCTCTTTTTCCGAAATAGCAATTAAATTTTTGCTGGCATAAAACTTTTCCTGATAGTATGGAATTTCTACCATCCTCAATTCTTTACCAGATAAAGTACCAAGTTTTTTCTGTACAAACCCAATGGCTTGATGCAAAATTTTCTGGTAGTATTTGGTATTAAAGTCATGACCAGGATGGTGAAGAATTTGAGTCATAATTTGCTGAACATTCCCTTGT
Source organism: uncultured Microscilla sp. (assembly GCF_947493425.1). GTDB lineage: Bacteria > Bacteroidota > Bacteroidia > Cytophagales > Microscillaceae > Microscilla. The sequence goes on from NZ_CANLRP010000284.1 coordinate 953, forward strand.
AAGATAGCATACCGCCCAGAGCCTATTTGCCAGTTGAAAGGTGATTTTTGATTTATTTGATATTTGAAGTAATTACGGTTTTTCAATTGCCACTTTTTAACTAGTTCCCCTGATGCTACACATATTTGTGGGGCAACCGTGCTCAATCTTAAACTTCCAGTCACCCATTCAGCATCTTCGGCATAAGCATCTTGTTGGAGCGCCTGTTGATTGGTTATAGCAGCTATTCTGGAAGGCAACTTCGCGAGTCCTTGCTCAACCCGCTTGCGGTTATCCTTTAAGGTTTTACTCTGGTCGTATCCTAGTATAGGCAAAAACTCCTGAATACTACCAAAAGAACCATTTTTCATCAAATCTGCTTGAGCATCTTCGCCACTCTGAGTAAAACCTTTGTAGCATTTTTCGGCAATCAATTTTAATGACAATGTAGCATTGGGAGCTACCACCTGAGGCAATACGTAAGCATATAAATTTTGCGTATCGTCTTTCCAGGCTGGTTTGAGCAGAGTATTTTGAACTTTGAGTGATTGAATCGTGACAAAGTCTTTTAGGTTCAAATAAAGTGTATCAGTAGATGACTTTCCAGTGTTTTTCAAAAGGATTTGGGCTTTGTAGTTTGCTTTTCGTTTTTCGGGGTAAAAATCTAACTCCAGGTCCACTTTTGTGTATTTGAGAAAAGCTTGTTTCTTCAGGTAACTATACTTACGCTCATAAAGTGCCAATTCGGTTTCCTCTTCAGCGCTGGATTTAAAGTTACCATAAACATTGACTCTTTTGTAAATAAAAGATTGCAAGAATACAAAACACACCAATAAAATGAATATGCTCACTCTGCCTGCTAAGTTAAGTTGACGACCACGCAATATTAGCTTTTGATACCATTTACTGGCTGTTCCACGATCCCAAAATTGAATGCCTAATAAAACAAATACTATTGCCAGGGATGTCCACATCAAGAAATACCAAAAAGCTGAAACGCCCCAAATACCATAACCACTAATGGTAGAATAATCTTCAATGCCAGGTATTATGGCAAAACCAAATCGGACTTCTTCTATTAGCCCTAGCTCAAAGCCCATTAATAGTACAAAAAAATGCCCAATAGCTAAGACATGAGTCAGGTAGCGATTGCCGGTAAGCCCAGCTACAAAAAACACCAAGGCAATTTGCAATACATAGGTTAGCCACCCCCATTTATAGCCCAGCAAGTCGCTCACGTACAACCCTAAATCAATTTCGCCCCAGCCTCCTTGCAAAGTTTGAGAAACGATTCCCAAAAACATGAACGATAACGAAAGCACCAAGGCTACTCCGGCCATGGCTAAAAACTTAGACAATTGTGTAACCCATACCGGAATGGGTAAAGCTCCAGTGATTTGCCAAATATTCACGATTTTATCCTTGAAAAAGAGCTCTCCTGCCCAAATCATTAACAGAATCATAATGAATACTCCAAAGGTTATCCGAAAAAAGGTGAAATTAGACGTCAACGGTACTTGTGGACCAATGTAGTAGCTGGCGTTCCACAATACATTTTGTAAAAACACCATCAACAATATAATGCCTAAAATGACTTTAAAACCCAAGGGACGCACCACGTTTTTAAATTCAAGCAGGGCAAGACGAAATAATTTTTTGATAAAATCAAGGCTGCTAAACGATAATTCAGGAGCCTGGGATATTTTTATTGGGTCAACTACCAGCATAGGCGGAGTTACCTCTTCTTTGATTTTTTTTACTTTCTTACCACTGATAAAGTACTTAAAGGAAAACTTGTGGTAAGCCAATGCAAACAGCACCAGAGTAATTCCAAACCATAATGCCCGGTTAATTAAAAAATACTTGGTCATGCTTAGGTAAGCTGTGTTTTTTTGAACGGTATTGTAATGGTCTAGTATATCAGAAATGGCTACATAACTAAATGGTTCGGCAATAATCAATAGTGCAGAAGCGCCTGAACCTTCGGCTCCAGACTGCATCACCAAAAACAACATGACCGTAATGAGTACAAAAAGATAACCTGCCGCCATGTTTCTAAAAAATACTACCGAGGCAAAAATGATTGCGGTAAGCAACAGCAAGTTAGGCATGAGGAGTAACACAAACCCGTGAATCATTTGCCCAATTGGGGCGGCTCCAAACAGCGAAGTATCACCAATGCCTGAGTAGGGGGTAAGCAACATTCCTATAAAGTATCCCAAGGCAATCAATACATTGATGGCATAAGCAGCTAAAAAACGCCCCAAGAAAAACTGTTTTTCATTGATGGGAAAAGTGTATAACCATTGACCAGTTTTATACTGTAAGTCTTTGTACAAGGCTGTCCCGGTAATGATGGCAACAATGATAATCATTAACATACCTCCACCAGCAAAGTTTTTATAAAAGATGGAAGCAGCATTCATCAAGATGGCGTCGCTGCGATAAAAGTCGTAAGTACCTTTGGTGTACCAGATTCCCTGAAAAACCAACATCAAAAAAAACAACAGGGTAGTCCAGTTGCCCAGCCTTAGCTTTAATTCAAATTTTAATATTTTACCTATCATAGTTTTCTCAGTCAGCAATGGTTTGAAAATAAACATCTTCTAAATTGGGCTTTTTGATCACAAAGCCTTCTTCGGGTTCGCTATCTTGAATCACTGTGATAAGCATTTTGCCTAAATGAAAACGATAAGAAACTACCTGGAAAGCTTTCTGGTATTTTTCAAGTTCACTTTTGTCAATGGTTTTTTCCCATATTTTGCCCTGTAGTGCTTGTGCTAGTTGCGCTGGTTTGCCCGTGAGTAGAACCTTGCCATGACCGATAATAGCCATGTCGTTACACAAAGTGCTTACATCCTCTACTATGTGAGTAGATAGGATGACCACAATGTTTTCGCCTATTTCTGAAAGCAGGTTATAAAAACGGTTTCTTTCGGCAGGGTCTAGACCAGCTGTAGGTTCATCTACAATGATGAGCTGAGGGCTACCCAAGAGGGCTTGAGCAATGCCAAAACGCTGTTTCATTCCACCAGAATAGCTGTCTAATTTTTTCTTACGCACCTCATAAAGGTTTACTTGCTGTAGCAGTCCAGCTACTTGGCTTTTCCGATCTACAAGGTGCTTAATTCCTTTCATATCGGCAATGTGAAGGAGTAGTTCTTCGGCAGTTACATTGGGGTATATCCCAAAGTTTTGCGGCAAATACCCCACAAGTTTGCGTAGCTCCTGTGGATGACTGAAGACATCAATGCCATTAAAACGGACGTTGCCCTGATCGGCGTCCTGCAAAGTAGCCACTGTACGCATTAAGGTAGACTTGCCTGCGCCATTTTGCCCCAATAGTCCAAACATGCCTTTACCAATATTGAGATCAACCTCTTGCAAGGCTTTTACACCGTTGGGATAAGTCTTAGATAAATTTTGTATTTCGAGTTGCATATATTTCAAGTTTAAAAAAATAATGATTGGAAAACTGTTGGTTAGTTGCAGCCCATTCACTCACTTACCAACCTTGTTTGACTTTGATCATTGGGCTGCTAAAAAAACTTGCGAATGATGAGATAAACCCAGAGAGTAATCACCAAATCGATGATGGCAGCCCCAAGGTACATTCAGTCACTCTGTGTAAGTCTTCATTTAATATCAATTCTTTTGCTGACTATTTATATCCATGATTTTTGAGGTTTGAGCAATACCTTTTGTAAATCGCGGTGATGAGGCATTATCAGCATGATATTTAAAAAGAATATTACCCCATCAAACAGAAGATAAAAGGCATTTTTAGAGAAAAAAACGTGGGTCATCCAAAGGCACAAAATGAGAGGAATTAGCATAATGCTACCTAGAAGCTGCGTTTTTCTGAAAATTAAACACAGCCCACACAATGCTTGAAAAAAACCTACAAAATACAGGTAACCAACACTTTGTAATAAGTGATAAAACTCAAAAAAAGCTGGATTACTATCAGCAGTATTGGTTTTAAATACTGAGGGGTCATAAGGCAAAAACAGTTTCTCGATGCCTGCATAAACGAACAATAAAGCCAGCAAAAACCGAATAATATAACGAACAAAATGCATTTGACTAAAACTTGAGGGTAAGTGTAGAACCTAAGGTGCGGGGCAGACCATAGCTGGCAAACAATCCTCCTCCCGAAATTCCATAGCCATAGCTAAAGTAGACTTCATTGGTGAGGTTTTGTGCCCACAGCCCTAGAGTTACCCCTTTGTAGCCAATGGTCAGGCGGCTGTTCAATAATCCATAAGCCTCTTGTTCGAGGTTGTTTTCCGGATCAAAGAACATGGCAGTTTGGTATTGGTAATCTACAGTTATGCCAAGGCTAATTTGACCAAGCTTTTTCTGATAGTTGAGTCCCAGGTTGCCATTCCATTGTGGCGAATACCCTTGCCTGTTTCCCCGATTATTGACTTCTCCGGCAAATCCGATAACTTTAAAATCAGTAATTTCGGTTTCAAGATACCCTAGATTGGCTGTGGCTGTCAGCCCCGAAAGTATCAGCCACTCAGTTTCTAATTCAAGCCCATAACTAATACTTCTGCCAATATTATCTCTGCCAAAGTTGAAAGTGTTAAGGTCTATAAGTGTGAACAATTGCTGCCCCTCATAGTCTATATAAAATCCTGTAAGGTTGGCTCTGAGGCGCTTGTTCCATAAGGTTGTTTTAAGCCCTACTTCATAGTTCCAGCTAAACTCTGGGTCAAACACCATGGTGTTAACATCGGTAGTAAAAGGGTTAATCCCTCCCGGACGATAACCACGTGCTACATTGGCATAGGTCATTATTTCGGGAGTCATTTGATACGACAGCCCTACTTTTGGTGAGATGGCACTATAGGCAGCCATTTCGTTAAAGCGAGCCGGAATAAGCCCCAAAGCTGGAAAAGCATAGTGAGGGTCGCCATTCCTGAGAAAAGACTTGTCTACAGTAGTGTGATTACGCTCCATCTCGTAACGTAGCCCTCCTATTACCTTAAGTTGTAATTATTTCAATGTATTTAAGTCGTTTATTTTCAGTACTTTATTGCTATCTGATTTTGCAAAAGGTC
>NZ_CANLRP010000285.1 GCF_947493425.1 uncultured Microscilla sp.
GTCTACGGACTCCCAACTCTGGACTAAATTACGAATGAGCGCAAAGCGACACTAAAAAACTATGGTCTACGGACTCCCAACTCTGGACTAAATTACGAATGGCTTCGCCCAATTCGTAATTCTCAAACTCGTAATTCCAAATGGACTCTGGACTAAATTACTATCTTTAATGATTAAAATATACTACTTTAGATAAGCCCTTATGATGAGAGAGCTTAGAGATGGTGCCGTAGTGAAGGTCTAGTCTAAAGGCGTTTTTTAGGGGAATGTCTAACACCTGACAAAGCAAGGTACGAATAACCCCACTATGAGTGCTTACAATCACTTTTTCGTCATTGGTTTGTAGCAAGTCTTCCCAAAAGTTCACCACCCTTGCTTGTACGTCCAAAAAACACTCGCCTTCAGGCACTCGGTAGTTTACAAAGTCATTCATCCATGGGGTAAGCGTTTCTTGAGGTATATCGTTCCAGGCAGTTTGTTCCCACACCCCAAAATTCATTTCCATCAACCTATCGTCTACCTTCAGCTCATTGCCCAAAGTTGCCGCCAAATCGGTGGCAAGTAGATGACAACGCTTGAGCGGGCTGGTATATACAGGGGTTTGTGTGTTGTATTGCCCTTGCAGCAGGTGCTTTATTCTGTCTCTTTCGTTTGGGTAGTCTTCGGTTACATCCAAATCGGCTTGCCCATAAGCAATGCCTTTGGCTATTTTTGGGGTGGTATGTCTTACCAGCCAGATTTCTTTCATGTGTTTCGGCTTTTGGGTACAAGATGAAAGAAATCTGGGAGCGTTCAAAAAATAGACTTCTAATTTTTTGACTAACAAACTCATAGCATAACTAAAACTTTGTTAAAGCACCTGGAACTAAAACCTAACAAGCAGGGTTGCAAGGGTAATAAAATTACCATGACCAACAAAAACAAAGGGATGAAGAAAGAATTTACCCAAACAGATTTAGCAAACTTAGCCAACCAATTGAGTTGCCCAAGCGGAACTAGTGGAATTGAAGTGGGCAATAAAATGCACCAAACCAATATTAGTATGACCATGAAGGCATTAGAGGCTGCTCAAACACTTGACAATCATACAGTGTTAGAATTGGGGCATGGCAATGCCGCTCATTTGGAGCAAATATTAGCTACAGCTCAAGGTGTGACTTATCATGGGTTAGACGTGTCGGAGACGATGTATGAGCAGGCACAGAAGCTCAATCAGGAGTTTGTAGAAGCTCAAAGAGCTAAGTTTTCGTTGTATGATGGAACGAACATTCCGTATGATGTGGCTACTTTCGATAAAATTATTACAGTGAATACCATTTATTTTTGGCAGCAACCTGCCCAATTGGTGCGAGAGCTTTATCGGGTGTTAAAGCCCCAGGGAAGCCTGAGCATTGCTTTTGCACAAAAAAGCTCTATGGAAAGCCTGCCTTTTACCAAGTATGAGTTTGCATTGTATGATACTGATACAGTAATACAGCTACTTGAAAAAGAAATGTTTCGTATAGTGAATGTGGTAGATCAATACGAACAGATAAATAGCAAAATAGAAGGACTGAATGAGCGTGACTTTACGGTAGTTACTGCGCAAAAATAAAAAATTAATAAAAAGGGGAATATCACTATTGTGGAGTTCCCCTTTATCGATGATTTGGTTATTGTTTCATGTGAATTTGTAAAATCCAGGTTTTGTTATACAAAATACACCTGATATTGGCATAAGGAATGGTGAGTGTATACTCGGTACCATTGCCACGGGTGTCGTTGCCTGTAATTTGTGGCGATGATGATAAATAGGTAAACTTGGCACTGCTTGGCTTGATAGAAAAAAAGTTTTGAGAAGCTTTGGCGTTGCCGTATGCTTTCATGATGGTCAGGTGCTTGATGCCTGACAAGTTTACTTTGCTTAAGATGGTTTGAGTATCGGCTTTGGTCATTTGAGCGTAAGACTATGTACCAAAAGGGCAACACACGCGAAGATACAGATAAATTTTTTCATAATATTTGTTAATGGTGTGGGTGACTATAGATAAATGTTACTTTGCAAAGGTAAGTAGTTTACTCTTCTGATTTTTGGGCAAATTCACCAAGGAGTGGTTTTACTGCCTCAAATTACGTTTTGGCTTTATGAGTCAGTGTTTTAGGGCAGTATTGAATGTGACTGGCTTTTAAACCTTTTTGATAAATCGGATAATTTCCACAATGTTATCTATAAACTTACCATCTTCGTTGAGCTGAGCTACAGCGTGGCGTGTTTCTTCAGACAAACGCTTGTGTGCCTGTTCGTTGTCGGTATTGAGCACTTTTAGCGCTTGTTCCAGTGCTGTCAAAAGCGTAAAAACTTGGGTCAATTGTTGATTTTGATCTTCTTGTTGCTTGGTAGTTTCCTCGTCAAAATATTTTAAATCTTCCTGCAATCTGTTTACATCATTTCTTAGAGTATACACGTCTTCGCGTGGATAAGATACCTCGTGCCGTAAGTTCGACAGTCGCTCAGAGATGTATTCATACGCTCGAATGGCGGGGCGTAGCAAGGTAAAAAGTAAGGTAGCCCCCGCGCCAAAATATCCCACAATACTTATTTTAAAATAGGACAAAGCATACAAGGCTATAGCCGACACCAGGTGCAAGCCAATGGCAAGCCATAGCGAACGGCGCTCTACTTTACGCGCATAGCTTAACTCTTGATCGTCTACTTCAATGTTACGCTCTTTAGATCGGCGTGCTTCCTGAAGTACTGTTTTTGCCTCAAAGTGCAGATTCCAGGGTACAGTTACAATCACTACCAACCACATAGCCGCCCCAATGCCTATAGCCCAGTCAATAAAGCTACCCGGAGGAGTAGACAGCCAATGAAGCAAGCTGTAAATAACCAGTGCTACAACGCCCACAATGATTGCGGCACTCAATATTTTGCCTATATGTTTCATAAACTAATTCACTTAGGTTTGGTTGTGATTCTAATCTACCGATTATTAGTGAGTTTTGCTAACAAATAAGCCGTAATAGTACCAGTCCTTTTAGAAACGATTTTTTGGGAAAAATGAATAAATTACGGACTTTGATAAACAAAGCCAACGCTAAATTAATTACCTTTCGGGCATTTTGTTTTACACCTTGCCTTGGTACGGTGAGTATTAAGAAAACAGGCAATTAACTCAATGTTATTTTGCTCTCTGATGAACTTTAAAGACAAGCAACAATGAATGATCCACATATACAACTTATCAGCTACAATCAGCAAAACCAAAAGCATACCCCAGCTTTAGAAGCAAGCCTGGTAGCCTCTCAGTTGATAGAAGGTCAAGTGAACTGGGTAGATGTTGTTGGACTGGACGCAATAGAACAACTTCGTCCTGTATCAGAGCATTTTGGTTTACATAGCCTTACCCACGAAGATATTCACGATGTAGAGATTATGCCTAAGCTGGAATTTTTTGAGAATTATACCCTGGTGATATTGCCTATTTTTGCCTACGATGTTGAATTGAAGCGTTTTCAACCTCATAATATTAGCCTGGTTTTTGGCAAAAACTATTTGCTCAGTTTTCACCGACAGCCATCTACAGTTTTTCAGCCTATCATCGACCGTATTGTGCAAGGCTTGGGCAGGGTAAGAAAAAAAGGTGCTGATTACTTATTGTACTTGTTGATGCAAGCCGTGCTCAACCACAACGAACAAGTACTGGAGGAGTTTAGAGAAGACCTGGAAGAGATGGAAGAGAGCCTTATTCTTGATGTAGACGAAGAGTCGGTCAAAGAAATTGTTTTCTTTAAAAAAGAGTTGAGTAAATTCAGAAAAATACTGTTTCCGGTAAAGGATTTGGCAAACCGCCTCAAGCAAGATGACTTGTTATTGGTTGATAAAAAGAACTTGGTCTTTTTCAGACATTTGCACGAACAAGTGCTGGAAATGGAGCATACCTACCAAAACTTTAAGGACATATTGGCTCATTTTATGGATTTATATATATCGGGGCTGAGCCAAAACATGAACAAGATCATGAAAACCCTGACTCTGATTACCACCATTTTTATCCCCATGAGTTTTATTGCGGGGTTTTATGGGATGAATTTTAAGCACATGCCCGAACTCAACTACCCTTGGGCTTATCCAGTAGCCATTGTTGTGATGCTTAGCTGTGGTTTGGGTATGTATTTTTATATGAGAAAGCGTAAGTGGGTTTAGCCTATAGCCCCCACAGGGGCAAGTCCTTAGATGCCGATGCATATCGGTGCTTCAAGCGACAAGCCGCAAGTCCTTAGATACCGATGAAGATCGGTGCTACGCCCTCCGTTGAGCTCATCACAACAAGCTGCTGTAGATTCGGTTTACAGGTAACCACACTTTTCTATCACGTTGATTTTTAGTGGCTTATAAAAAAACAAGCCTTGAGCAACAAGTGATGTAGCCCCCACAGCATCTAAGAACTTGCCCTGTTGGGCCTTTTCACGAGCCTTTTTGCCTCCAGTACCTTTTGGGCTTGCATGAGGTGGCGTTGGTTATGTACGGTGATAAATTGCAATGCATCGCCTAGCTTGAACCGTAAAACTGCGCCAATAACAGAGGTTACTTTTACTTTTTGCAAATTTACCTGAGCTGCCCGGTCGGTTTGTTCAATAAAGTTTTTTACATGGATTATAAACTCCTCACATACTTTAGGATTGCGTTCGGGTAGCTTGCTTGCGTCAAGGCTTTTAAAAGTTTTTACCCGGCGCTTGGGCTGCCCCGATTCGTCTAGCCGGAACGAGTTGGTAAACTTTTTTCCTATCCAACCCGGTTGAAACTCGGTGGTGGGTGCCCAGCCTTTGGCAATGCCCTGGTCAATGCCTGTAGTGATTTTGGGCATATAGCTTCTAAAAGTAATGTTCAAATGTTCAAGACACTCGCCCACACTCCATTTATTGGGGGCAGGTTTCCAATACAATATATCTTCGTTGAGTGCACCAAAACTGTTTTGGGCAACTTGTATAATTTCCTGGTTGTCTTTTTTTACCTGGGCGAGCAATTGTGCGCAGTTTATTTTCATAGGTATCAAGGTTTGTTGTTGAATGATGCAAAGGTAAGCGAAGCCTTTCATATCTCACTTGATGTAGATCAAGAACTTCCTTACTTTTTGTAATAGTATCTAGGAGCCCTCTGTCTTGAGGCAGCGATGGCAGGTGGGTAGATCATAATTTTAATTATAAAACTAAATAAAAAATTTTGGAAAATAAGGGCAGGGGAGTAGGTGAATCGTGATTTTTTTTTGACGTATTTCTTCAGCATCCGTTACGGGTAAAAAAATAATGAATTCTATTAAATTGACTGTCGGCATCTGTATTCTTCTGTGATAACGCCGGTTATAAATTAGAATATGTGCTTCTTTATAAAAAGTTGTTATCATGGAGTTAAAATCAAAGCATAAAACAAGTTTTATAAATTTTATTGGTGTCTTTATATTCGTAGTATCTATCTCATTAGTTGCCATATTTACAACGGAGGTTAGCATAGCTTTTATAGCAGTTTTTGCTATACCGATTCTTTTTTTATCTTCAGATCTTGGATGAATATCATCGAAGTTTATTCAGACAAAATTATCTTTATCAATGCAATGTCTTTTTCTAACAGGCGTATTGATATTTCAATTGATGATATTGAATACATAGAAATTAAAAGCCCCCCTAAAGTAATAATAGCTGATATTTATTATAAAAATACCTTCTGTATAAAATCTAGTGATGACAATTTAAATGACCATTATGAGGCTAAATATGTACTCATTATCTAC
>NZ_CANLRP010000286.1 GCF_947493425.1 uncultured Microscilla sp.
TGTTCATAACTGTGGCATCTTGGTTTATACCTCCACCCATTAAACTGTCATGACTGTCGCAACTGTCTTTTGATTTGGCACCCTTGTTCATAGCTGTTGCAGCTTTGTTTATACCTCCAACCGTTAAACTGTCATGACTGTCGCGACTGTCTTTTGATTTGACACCCTTGTTCATAGCTGTTGCAGCTTTGTTCACACCTCCACCCATTAAACTGTCATGACAGTCTTTTGATTTGACGCCCTTGTTGTTCATAGCTGTTGCAGCTTTGTTCACACCTCCACCCATTAAACTGTCATGACTGTCTTTTGATTTGACACCCTTGTTCATAGCTGTTGCATCTTGGTTTATACCTCCAACCGTTAAACTGTCATGACTGTCTTTTGGCTTGACATCACTTTTGTTCATAGTGGCAGTAGCATCACTCATTAAACTGCCATGTAACTCGTGTCTGTTTAACGGATCAGGTTTACCTCTGGGACGCAAACTGATTTCCTGCCTTTGATCATGTTTGCTCTTTGTCTCTGGTACCGTTGAATCAGAAACATTGATCAACTGACTAAGCCCGGTTTGTAAACTCTCAGTCACTGCTGCAATGATTTCCTGGTGAGGCAATACTCCTTCTTTAGTTTCTTCGGGCAGGGGCAAAATAGCGTGTTGCTTGCCTTCGGCTTCTACCCGTTTCATAAAAGCGTTGTGAAAGTAGTAAGCGTATACCATCAACAGTTCCAGTACCAACACCACCGAAAAACCAATACCCATTCCCAAGTTCCGGTAATAATGGTTGGTGCGGCTACGTTGCTGGTACCCGGCTTCAATCCGGACAATTTGCTCCGCTTGTTGTTGCTCAAGCGTTGCTTTTTCTGCTTTGCCCGCCCGCAGGTTTTCCTGTTCGGCTTTGGTCAGCCCCCAGCGCCTGAGCTGAGGGTCTACCGACAGGCTTTCGAGCCCGGCAATGGTCTTGGCCAGTTGTTGCAAACGTGCCTGGTGGTCGGTTTTTACCCGTTGGATTGCCTGATTTTTACTTACCGCAATGGTTTTACTTTCGTTGGTTTGGGCATCGCCAATGAGCGCCCCACCCAAGGCACTGATCAGCAACGAGGCAAACACCAGCAAACTTAGGTACAGCCATTGCACCAAAGGTACTGCTTTGCCATTTGCCCGCCGATAAAACACATCGGTGGCTTTTTCTTTCTTGCCCCATTCGAGTGCCCCAAAAATCACTAACAGGCACACCAGGGTAAGCCCCAGTAAAAGTGCCGTGGTAATACTGAGCGACTCCATGTCCAGGTGTTGAGTAGCAAGTAAAGTTGCGGTAATGAGGGCAAGGACAACTGATACCGGATGATAAAATGCCCTGAATCCTTTGCTGAGTTTAAACCACACCAACCGCCTTTCGAGGTAAGATTTGCCCTCCATATAATGCTGCGCCTTTTCATAGTAGTCCTTCCATTTGGCCACTTCGTGTTGTTCATCGTAAGGGTTTTGGGTGGTAAGCCGGGTAGCAGAACGTGCCTGTTTGATCTTTTGTAATAGTTGTTGAGAATTGTTCATAGTAAAGATAGTTGGTAGTGAATCAGTAGATTACATCATATTAAAAGGTATTGTAATAGGCTAAACATCAATAATAGATGTTATTTATTCAAATGTAATCTTTTGATAACTACTTGCAAATAAAAAGCATCAAAATTTGATGTGTAGCAAAGAAAAAGCAGGTATTTTAGCCCCATGGAAAAACAAGACTTACTAAAAATGATTAAGCATTTGCGCACCAGTGAGGGGCTTACTCACCAGCAAATGGCCACTAAATTGGGGTGGGGCAAACAAACTTATGAACGGATTGAAAATGGGCGCACTCAAAATGTGGGGCTGGACGACCTTATTCAGATTGCCGGAGTATTTGGGCTGACAGTAGTGGAGCTCGTGAATCAGGCGACCCCCGAAGGAACAGCCAGTGCTTTACTCAAAGAAGCCATTACTCTCTTTAGGGAAGCCCAAACCAAAGTGGAGGCTGCGGAACAAATACTAGAGAAGCTATCAAAAAATAAATGAGTAATACCAATAAAAAAAACCTTCGCCTGAAACAAGCGAAGGTTTTTGCATAAATAAATAATCAAACGATTCTTAATAGTGGTAATTTACAAACGGATACAAGAAATTATCAAAATTGTACTTATCAAATAAATGGACTCTTTTAATGTACATATATAGTACTCCCATTTATTCAAGCGATTTATTAAAATTGCCAAAATGATAATTTATTTTTTTATACCAAAACGAGGTCTTTAGCCTAAAAGCCACCTGCTACAGCAGCAAAACCTGCACAGTTGTTTTTTGGCGCTTGTCCGGAAATATCTGTTTCCGGTACAGGCAAACCAAGCCATTCCAGACCACAGGTGAATCAGTAACTTATACAAACAGTAATGCTTTAGTCCTGAATAAACACCTGCGGTAAGGTGGCTGCTTGCTTTAAAGCCAGGCACAGAAGTACCATAAAGCCTCAAATCAAGCAGTTTGATGTATGGTTAAGAAAATAACTCTGGGTTTCTTTTAAGCCTGTCCCGCCAGCGGGATTCTGCTGGCAGTCAGGCCGAGTGATGCTAATGCAATATGAAAAATAGGTGGAGCCTTTGCTCTAATGATATGTCGTAAGCAACATCAAACACTGCCAGTAAGCAGGCAACGTTTGATCTCCCGAACGAAAGAACCCTTATGTTGAGTACAATCTTACCAAACTTTCACCAACATTCAAAATTCTTTTAAAAAAAATATTCACTGTCAAATAAGCGAGTATAAATACCTATTTTAAACGCAAAAAAGAGAATTTTTAAATTTTTTCTTGCTTGTACTATTTCTTGTTTATAACATTGCAAAGTCATTAAGAAAACAACGACTTAATGACATACCTGACAACGATGATCTGAGTTTAGTTGAATGTGAGAGTCAAATAATGTCATTGATAAGTTTATCTAATGCAAGTTTGACCCTTGTAATACTTTTGGGCAAAGGTACACACATAGTATGCCTTTGCCTTTTTCTCTATACCGACAGGTAAACAACATTGTCAGCACAAACGACTGCTTATTAAATAGAAAGAAATTATTTACTTAAATCGACAAATGATCAAATGAAGCAAACAACACTATAATTCCCTCAGCGGCTTGTTCAAGAGAGGCAAGCAGTATTTTCAATCCCTTCATTCACCCTGGTGTCAGTCTGGCAAACCTATTTGCCATTATGTAACGATGACTACTCAGGGTAAGCAAACGCACGAGTAAATGCTTCCTGGTATAGCTTTCGGTAAGGTGGTGTGTCCCTTTGGGCAGGCAACTATACGGCATTGCTGTAGCCATACAAAAGAGGACATTCTCTCAATATTTAAAGATCAAACATCAAAGTAAAAAATGAAAAAGAGGAAAAAAAGAGTTACCCCGCACACAAGAAAAAAGGTAACGGTATTGCAAAAACTGAATGAAAGTGACATTCAGCACTTTACCATTACCGATCTGAAACACCTCAATGGGAGTCTGTTTTATCAGGACTTTCAGCCCCGGTATCCCAAAAAACTCTCCGTTCGTGAGGTTGTCTTTGAAGGCAAAATAGTCTCCTTGTTTGAATTTCCGGTCAGTTTTGAGGAAAAAATAGAATCCAAGATCACCTATCATTTCCGAAGAAAATCGGACAATCTAAAAGGACAACATGGGAAAGATTAGGTGGGTAAAAATACACTGCTAACAAAAAAACTATAAGAAAGATGATACATCATTTGTCGCATACCTTGTGGGCAAACCCACCAATGCTATGGCTGAATTTACAGGCAATACTGAGTACTCCACCTAAAGACATCAGCCATCATGAGTAGAGAAAGCATCACTGAACAACACAAACGCGAGGCAAGGCTCCTTGCCCGGCAACGGCAAAAAGGGCTACGAAACAAGGTGAGGGTGCAGGTAGACCATAATACCTGGATTTACCTGCCCAAAAAACTTGCCCGAAGTAAACGAAAACTTAAAGCTTACCTGGTGGCTAGGGCAGAACGCATTCGGGATAAGAAAGACCAGGAAGAACAAGCCAAGGCAGGACGCATTGCCAGAAATAAAGCAGCGGCCAAGGCCAGAAGGTTGAAGAGAAGAAGTAAAAAGTAATCCACCATTAAAAACAGATTTATCATCACATTTTAAATATATGTATCTAATGAATCATCAAACATCATTACCTGTCAATTATAAAAAACACATGAGGTTCGATATGACAGCCCTCATTGAAAACAACATCAGTATCAAAACTGATGAATATGTCATTCTGGACTGGGCACACGACCTGGCATGCGATGGCAGTCACCCTTCGGTGATGGAGGCTGGGATAGAGTACTTTGAACTAAGCGTGGAAAAATGCCTTCAGGAGTTGCCCACGCTGGGAATTGACAGCAAACGAGGTATACAGAAAAAAATTGAAAGGTTAGTAAGACAAGGGCTGCTGGTGTCTCACCCCCACCAAAAAAACATAGGGGCATATTACGGATTCACTTCCAAAGCCAAGAAGCTCTTTACTCATTTTGGTCTGCTGGATAGCACAGATACATACGAGATTAGTGAGCAGGCAAAGGTGGTATCTCAAATGCTTGTACAGATTGACCCAACTTCTCTCCTTCTCACGCTGGGGGATCAACGCTACGAGAAATTAGTCGGTATGCTGGCCGATGACCTAATGGGGCAACAACCTATAGTACCTGCCAGGTACGCGCAATTGTTACCAACATCAACTGAAGACTCAAGCGATGGCGTTGCTACTCAAGGGTCTTATGATCCGGAGCACATTGCCGAAATTCTTGAAAACAAGTTGGCGGCTGTAAAAAAAGAACAAAAGAAAGTCCTGACTTTGGCTCAGTAGGAATAATAGAGAGAGGGAGATTTTTGAGTCACTGGGTAAAATCAAGATCAAAATTCACCTCCCTCCCTGATCACTTGCCTTGGGTAATTTAGGCAAGTGATTGCTCAAAAAGTAAGCAAACCAAAAATCATAAACATTTGAATCACTAAATTTAATTTACCTGAATATGTCATCTAAAAACACCATCAATTATAAACACCACCTCAGCCTTGACTTTCATAACCTTGTTAAAAATCAGGTCATACTCAGGGCTGATGAACACATCATTCTTGCCTGGGCACATGATTTTGCCCGCAGTGGCCATAACAAGTCCATCACCGAGGCTGGGGTAGAGTACTTTTGGTTCAAGGCAGAAAAATGCCTCAATGATTTACCTTCCCTGGGAATTACCAGCAAACGGGGCATACAAAAAAAGTTTGAAAAGTTAGTCCACGGCGGTTTTTTAGTGCCTCATCCCCGTCGTCAGAGTGTAGGGGCTTACTATGCGTTCTCCAAAGAGGCAAAACAGCTATTTGCAAACTCAGGCATTCTAAGCGGAATTGATTTAACCAAATTAGCCCAAACACAAGAGAGGTTAGCCACCTTGTTTACCAAACTTGATCAAAAAGGGCAGATTGACTATGAACAATTGATCACCCTAATCACCGAAGACTTGTGTGGGGATGGTATAATTGATCATACCAGGTATGCAAAAGTGTTCCAGGCAACTATGCACGATCGTTCATACAATAATAGAATTAATAATAATAGAATTAAAAATAAAACCTCTACTCTCTCTAAAGAAAAAGAAGAAAAAGAAATTTTTGAAAGTAAAGAACAAATATTCACTGCTGTGCAAGAAGAAGAGAAGGA
>NZ_CANLRP010000287.1 GCF_947493425.1 uncultured Microscilla sp.
CTATAGCTCAGTTGGTTAGAGCACCTGACTCATAATCAGGTGGTCCCTGGTTCGAGCCCAGGTGGGTCCACTAAAAAACCGCCATCGGAAGAATTTCTGATGGCGGTTTTTTTTGTAATTCTTGATGTATCGTTGAGGGTTTCTTTTCGGTAATCATTTTGTACAAACCCTCCTGCCAATTATTTTATACCATAAAACACAGGGCTTTTTTTAGGTGGCTTACTATTATCGGTAAAATGAATGCCTGTGGTCATCATTAGCTTACCACTTACCAGTATTTGCCCTTGCCAATATCCTATACATTTTCCTCCCCTTACTTTTTTACCTTCTCCTAAGGTAATGGTAGTGGTGTTTTCGGTAGACCACTGTTTTGTTTCCGATTTAATGGACACTCCTCCATAGGAGGCACTCAGTTCTAAATGTTTTTTTGCCACCAACGACGCCAGCCCTGATGACTCAATACTCATGGTAGCAGATACAGACCAATTATGCTCGATAGAAGAAGTAGCCTCTTTTACAAACCCCACCGTAATACTTTGTTCGTGTTTGGGTGCAGCCACTGAAGAGTTCGGGTTTTTACTGTCATTACAAAAAGGAAAAGCACTACTCACACTTTTCCATACCACAGAGGTTCCTCCATTTTTTTTGGCAGTGAGTCCACCAACTAAAAAGTTTCTTACGCCAATATTAGGCGCTGATACGGTAGAAGACAATTTGGGTCTCATATTACTTAATATACTAGCAGTAGCTCTATAAATTAAAGGGCCACGTTCTTTAGTGTTTTTTAATATATATATATACTTTTTTCTTCCCCAAAATGCTACAACATCGCTTTGCAACTCTTTGGGAAGTACTCCCTCGTTCAAAGTCTTTGTAGAAGACAAGCTTTTGAAAACATAATATTTCAAACCCTTGATTACATACACGACCTTGCCCATTTCTTCTGTACTTAGGGCAAAGTAATGGTCACCATTTTTTGCCAAAGGTGAACCTATCTCTTTAACTTTACCCTTTGCATCGCCAAAGTTCTCATGTGTTGAATAGGTATTCTCCCAGACTGCACAGCGTTTACTATCTTCGCCTTTTTTATTTGTGTATCCAACATAGTGTTTGGCATTGCCCAAAGCTTCATTTAAAGGGAATATCTCGCTCTTGGTGGTGTTTGAACCACCCAGTTTTTTTGCCCTCAGAAAACACCCCAAGTCAGTCCGTACTACATAAACATATTTTCTGGTAGAAAAAATATCATAGCCTTTATAATGTGGTTTCAGTTTGCTTTGACCAAATGTGGCAAACGAAATGAGCAGCATGCAAGCAAAGAATGTTAATAGATGCTTTTTCATTGTATCAATTTATTTAATTGAGTGTATAACAAATGACAGGATGGTCATATATAATATCTGAATGAGCTTGAATTTAACAGAAAATAAAAGTAGAGAGTAGAAGTTCTAAAAACTTCTTAGCTTTAAGTGACCAAACAAAAAACCCTCTCTACCATGATAAAAGAACATAAATTGTCCACCATTCGCAAAAGATTAGACGATATATTGGAAGATTTAAACCAAAGTTCAAAATCGGGCACACCTTTACACAAGGTGGAACGTCGCATTTTGACTGATTTATTAAGCTTGGGTTTGCTGTTGCTAAAGTATTATGTTGATTTGTGTTTGTCTGTAGTGGAAGAAAAGAAAGTGGTTGGGCTGATTTGTAAAGGGAAGACCACTCGTCGCTATTTGAGTGTATTTGGCGAGTTATCTCTCACTCGCTCTCAATATTACCATAAGGCAATGGGGAGTTACTACCCTTTAGACGCTTATTTAGGCTTGCCTTCAGGCAAGTATTCCTACTTACTGGAGGATTTATTAAGTTACGGATCAACTGAAATGGACTTTGCACAAAGCAGTAGCTACTTAAACCGAATACTGGGTCATAATTTTACAGGTATGCAAAGCAAGCGTTGCTCTGCCCGTGTCTCGTCGGAGGTAGAGACATTTTATGATACTGTTACTCCGGAACAGGTAGCTATTGGCAAACATTTAAGTGTTGGCTTTGACGGAAAAGGTGTTCCGATGATTTTATCCGAATTGGGTAAAACTAGTGATAGTTCAGCCATACGTTTATCGAAGGGTCAAAAGCGAGGAAGTAAAAAAGAGGCAACAGTTAGTCTGAGTAGTTCATTTACTCCAAAGAGTCGTAGCCCTGAACAAATTATTGATGGTTTGTTCAGGAACAAAGCAGAGAAGGGTGGCGCAAAAAAGGTAACACCTGCTCAGCAGAAGAAGCATTGCTGGCATGAAGACCAGCATCTACGGGCATTTTTGTCAAACAAGCCCAAAGCCATTCATTATGGTCTAAATGAACTTTTGGATAGAGATGCTCAAAGAAATGTACCAATAGTGGTGCTTATAGATGGAGACAGAGCACTGAAAAACCAAGTAACAGCCCAAGCTAAAATACTGGAAGTGGATCACCGAATAGAGGCTTATATTTTGGATTTTATCCATTTACTCGAATATGTTTGGAAAGTTGCCAATGTCTATTTGGGAGAAAAACATCTGGAACGAGCCCAGTGGGTAGAAGCACAAGCGTTGCTTTTACTCAACAGCAAACATATACAGGTGTTGGAAGGATGGAAAAATATCCGTACAACAAATAGTTTTACAAAATATCAGCTTGAAAAACTTGACCAGGCAATTACTTATTTAACCAACAAAGAGGAAATGATTGATTACAAAACGTATCTCAGCAAAGGTTTTCCTATTACTACTGGGGCGGTTGAAAGCGCGTGTGGACACTTTGTCAAGAGTCGTATGGAAAGAAATGCTATGCATTGGGGATTTAAGGGAGCACAAAGTCTACTTGATATTAGGGCAGTAAGGAAGAACCAAGATTGGGATGAATACATGAAGTTCTTTGTTGAACAGGATCAAAAACAGATTTATCAAAAAACGGCATAAATATGATATGCCGTTAATATGTTATACACTCTATTTAATTAAAATTAAAATAAGTCCGTACTTTAAAAGTAGATAGTTTCAGGTCGATTAACCTAAATGCTTGTAGTCTAATTTAGACAATTTGGCTTTGTAAACCTAACCTATACTTGACTTACTCAAACTTAAAAAATACAACTTCCATCCCTCCCCCCACAACTCACCGAAAAAAATAATCAGTTCAGCGATTTTTAGGTGAATAAAGTCCTATAGATCATTATTTTGTGGCGCAAATCAATTATCAAATTGTATGAAAAAATTGCCTTGGCTACTTGTATTAGTAATTAGCTGTGTTGCCTACACCAAACCAGTGCCTTGCTTTGGAGCAAACAAACTTATGAGTGCTGCTCCCCTAAAAATACTGTTTGTGGGCAATAGCCTGACTTATACCAATGATTTACCTAGTATTTTGAAATATATCATGGGGAAGTTTGGCAAATCGGCGACAATGATTTCGCTTTGTAAGCCCAACTACGCCCTCGAAGATCACTGGAACGAAGGGAAAGTACAGGCATTGATCAAAAAAAGGGGCATTCAATATGTCATTGTCCAACAAGGGCCTTCGTCTCAAAAGTATGGCAGACAGTCGTTGGTAGAATATGGTCAAAAGTTGAAAAGAATTTGCGATGAGGCGGGCGCTTCGCTGGGTTTTTATATGGTGTGGCCAGCCAAATGGTATTACCATACCTTTGATGGGGTCATTGCTAACTATAGCCATGCTGCCCAGGTCAATCAGGCATTGCTTTTTCCGGTAGGGGTGATTTGGAAGGCTTATCAGAAAAGGTATAAAAAAGTAAAGTTGTATGGAACTGACAATTTTCACCCTTCAAGGGCGGGTAGTTTTTTGGCGGCGTTGACTATTTTCCATAAGTTACATCCAAGCAAAAACCTCCAACATATAAAAATTAAAGACTATAAGCAATGGATTGACAATCGTGCTTCTTTTAATACAATGGTTAAGCTAGTAGTTGACCTAGAGTAAAATTGTTTTTCTTAGCCCAGGTCAGTGGTGTACCGAACTGGGCTAATATAATTACTTTACATTAAAAAAAGCAGGTTCTTCTTCCGGAGGGCTTTTAGTATCTGTAAAATAAATTCCTGTAGTCATTATCAATTTATTATTGATAAACATCTGGCCTTGCCAATAGCCAATACACTGCCCACCTTTTACCAGCTTGCCTTCATCAAGGTTAACAGTGGTGGTATTTTGGGTTGACCATTCTTTTGATTTTGTTTTTACTGAGGCACCACCATAGGTAGTTGACAATTCGGCATGGGCTGAGGCGACCAATGCTCCTAACCCACCTGTTTCCATACCTACGGTAGCGGTTATCGACCAGTTTTTTTCAATCGAGGAGGTAGACCCTTTGACAAACCCTACTGTAATGGTCTCTGACACTTTTGGCGCAGCAACTTCACTGCTTTGGTTTGAGCTTGTATTGCAAAACGGAAACGCACCACTTATGCTTTTCCAAACAACAGAAGTTTTTCCCCCTTGTTCGGCAGTAAGCCCACCAATCAGAAATTTTCTCACTCCATCGTTGGGTGCAGATACTACAGTAGAGAAAGGTTTACGCAAATCTGAAGTTCTGTAAATTAAGGGACCAAACTCAGTGTTTTTTAACACATAAATGAACTTACTTCGCCCCCAGATCGCCACAATCTCATCTTTGTTGGTAGAGTCGGTTTGTAATTCTTTGGGTAATGCGACTCCATCAAACCCTTTCTCAGGTTTTTTGTCCTTTAGGCTTTTAAACCTATAAAATTTATTGCCCTTGATAACATAAATTCTTCTGGGCTTATTGCCTTTTCGTACTCCCACCGCAAAATAGTGATCGCCATCTTGGGCTTCTTCTGAACCTATGTCTTTAAATTGTCCTTTTGTTCTGCCAAAATTTCTGTATGTTGAATACATAGTGCCCCGAACCACACAACGAGTTCCTTTGAGTTTTCCGTCCGATATTCTGTTCAACCCAAAATATCCTATGCCACTAGACAATGCTTCATTCAATGGAAATATCTCACTTTTTGTAGTACTGGCTCCATCCAGACGTCTTGCCCTTAGAAAATAGCCAATATCGGAACGTACCACGTAGACATAACTCCCCGCAGAAAAAATATCATAGCCCTTATATTTCGGTTTTAGTTTGCTTTGACCAAAAGCAGTAAATGATGCTAATAATGTGCACGCAAATATTACAAACAAATGTTTCTTCATTGTTTTAAAGTTTTAGAGTGAGATAGTTCGTATGAAAAGAGATAATAGTTTTGGGTACTATAACCTGGATGGTTATCTGACCAGCTTGTCTAATTTAGATAATTTAGCTTTATAAAACTAAATAAAACTATCAAAATAACCTGAACCATTTGCCCCATCCTCCAACTCCATACTTCCCCGATACATCAGGATTTTCACCTTGAAAAAATGGGTCTATAGCGCCCACAGGGGCAAGTCCTTAGATACCGATATATATCGTACACCCTGTTTAACTTTGTTGAACTCATCACAGCAAGCGGCTGTAGATTCGGTTCACAGGTCATCCTACTGTACATGGTTTTACAAGGGAGTGATAACTCCCTTCATTTTCATCCAACAAGGAGGTTTACGTTTTTTGATTAGTTCTTTTACAAACCCCCAAAAAATCCAAACATTTACAGCAACTCTTTCTAGGTAGGGTAGCCCTTTTCTAAAAGTAGAAGCGTAAGCATGGATAGAACCATCTGCAT
>NZ_CANLRP010000288.1 GCF_947493425.1 uncultured Microscilla sp.
CCACATGTAATGGGCTAAACGCTAGATCAGGTAGTTGCCTGAAGATCAGGCAATGCCTGTGGGGGCTACCGACTACCAACTCCTGACTAACCCTCTTATTAAAAAACAACCAGTACAATACAGGCAATACAAATAGGGTAAGGATCATAGAGAAGGTAAGCCCAAAGCATATCACCGTGCCCAAAGGCCCCCACAATGGCGACCCGCTCAAGATCATAGGCACAACCCCAATAGCCGCCGCCGCTGAAGTCAAAAATATAGGGCGCATACGTCGCTTACCCGCCGAGAGTGCCGCTTCTTTGATGGTCAAATTACCTTTGGCAAATAGCTCCTCGGCATATTCTACCAGTATAATCCCGTTTCTTACCACAATCCCCATCAAGCTAATAAGCCCCATAAAGGCGGTGAACCCAAATGGATAGCCGGTGAGTTGCAAGCCCAACGTAGCCCCAAAAATGCTCAAAGGCATCGTAGACATAATCAAGGTGGCAAGTTTTACGCGTTTGAACTGAAACAACAAAATCAAAAAGATAGCTACCACACTGGTAAGCATCGAGAGCCCCATCGGGATGTAGTTTTCCCAAGAACTTTCGTATTCGCCCCCGTGGGCAATTTGTACCCCTTCGGGCAAGGCAAGCGCCTCTAGTTGAGGTTTTAGTTTTTTAAATACATCAGAAGGAATGGTACCAAATGCTACATCGGCACGCACGGTCAAGGTTTTTACCCCATTGCGTCTGATAATTTGTCCTTCTGTCCATTCGGGTTTTAGTTCGGTTACCGCACGAATAGGCATCGAAGCAAAAGTCATAGGCGAGGTAATGTATTGATCTCCAATATCTTTTACCTCATCGCGGCGATCTTTGTCCTGAATAAGCACCACTTGTACTGGGTAGTCGCCCTCCCAAAGAGTGACCACCGGCAAACCTTGCATGCCTATGGCAAGCGAAGTAGACAACATAGTTTTACTTAAGCCCAATCGGTTGGCGCGTTCGCGCAATAAATTGACTTCTACTGCTTGGCGGGCTTCGGCAAAATCATCGCGCACCCAGGTTATCTTTGGAGTTTGTTTGAGCAAACTACTTACCTTGGCAGCAGTTTGCTTGAGCAAGGGAATGCTATCGCCCGAAATACGTACCTCGATGGGTGCCTTGGCTGCTGACATGTTCAACTGCTTCCACTTGATGTGGGCATCGGGAAAGTAGCCTGCATATTTTTGCGAGTATTCTTTGATCAATTCCTCGGTGGCTTGGCTAGAAGTGGTATTGACCAACAACTGGGCGTAGTTTTTAGACGGAATATTGGGCGCATATACGGTATGAAAACGGGGCGAGCTGGTACCCACAAAACTGGTCACGTTTTTTACACGTTGGTCTTGCTCCAATATATCTTCCAGCGTGTTCACTACATTGGCAGTGCGCACCAAGGCTTTGCCTTCGGGCAAATATACCTCAATGGCCAATTGGTCGCGCTCTACCTGAGGAAACAACTGTTGGGGTAAACCCGCCGCCAATACTCCACCCGCTACTATGGAGGCTACACCCAAGGCAACAGTGAGTGGTGGCGCACTAAAGGCTTTCTCAAGCGCCCAATCATAACCTTTTTGCAAGTAATCCAGCATTCCAGCGCGTTTGGGCTGGGCGTTGTTGGGCTGGTGAAAACCTTTTTTGATGAATACATAACACATATAAGGCACCAACAAACCCGCTACTAACAAGGATGAACCCAAGGCTACCGCAATGGTGATAGGGAATGATTGGATAAAATCGCCTGCGGTACCTTTCAAGAAAAACATCAACGGAAAGTAAGAGGCAGCAATTGCCAAAGTAGCGGCAAACACCGGTAAAAACAGTTCAGAAGCACTTTTCCAGGCAGCATTCCAAGGGCTTTCGCCATGATCGAGTTTCTCTAAATGGTTGTCTATAATCACAATAGAATTATCTACCACCATCCCCAACACTACAATGAGCGCCGCCAACGAAACCGTATGCAGCTCTATGCCCATAGTAGACAATACGCCCAGCGTGATAAGAATAGAAATAGGTATGGTGATTCCGGCTACAGCCGACACTCTAAAAGGCAACAACAACATAGTAACCACAATGACCGACAATACCGCAATGCCAAACTCTTTCATAAAGTGAGAAATGGCATGGTGTACCACATTGGGCATATCAGCAATTCGCTCCATTTTTACATCTTTGGGTAGTTTTGCCTTGGCTTTTGCCAAAGCTTTGCTCACTTCGTCGCCAAATTGTACAATGTTATTACCGGGCTGCATTTCGAGCGAAAGCAACAACGATTTGCTGCCCTGATAGTTGATAAAAGAGTTGGGTGTTTTATAACGTCGCTCTATGCGTGCCACATCTTTTAGGCGGATAAGGTTGCCTTGTGGATCAGCATAAATAATCTGGTTAGCGAGGTCTTCTTCTGATTGATAACGAGGGGGCAAATGCAAGGGCATGGTCATATTGCCATTGTCCAAGCTCCCCGAATAGTTGACGGTACCTTCAGTGCGCAAAGCTGACAAGATGGTGATGGGCTTTACATTAAAGTTTTGCAGCTTTTCGGGCTGAATGTGTACCAAGATTTGTTCTTTTTGTAAACCAAAATGTTTCAGTTTTGATACACCTTCTATCTTTCGCAACTCACTTTCTACCTTTTTCAGGTAGGCTTCTAACTCTTTATAAGTGCGTTTTTCAGAAGTAAGCGTCAGCAATAGTGCTGAGGTATCGCCAAAATCATTGTTGGCAATCAGAGCAAGTACTTCAGGGGGCAGTTGGCGTTTTACCTCGTTTAAACCGTGGCGTAATTTTGACCAAAACACATCGGGGTTTTTTACCCCATCGCGTAGCTCTACAAACATAATCATCATTCCTTCCTTAGAAATAGAGTAAGTTTTGAGCTTGTTTACTTCCTGATAACCAAACAAATAATTTTCTACTTCGGTCGTAAGGCGTTCTTCTACCTGTTGCGACGAAGCTCCAGGGTATACCCCCACTACCAAGCCTTGACGGATGGTAAACTGGGGAAACTCTTGCCGGGGCATGTTAAAAAAAGCATAAGCGCCCAAGCCCATCAACAATACAGTAATAATGAGGCTGATCTCTTTGTATTTCATTGCCGCCTCGATGAGGTTTATTCTACGGTGCGGGTTTGTATTATCTTCTTTCATTTTTTTCATTTTTTTAACAAGGTAGTTTTGATCGCTTTATTGCTATATGGTTTTATGGTTCGCAAAGCGAGGCTAAAAATTTAAGTAAGTCGCTTATAGAGCAGCGTCAAACTTGGAGCACCGATATGCTTCAGTATCTAAGGACTTGAGGCTGTCGAAGCTACTGACTCCTAACTCCTGACTCCTGACTCCTGACTCCTGACTCCTGACTCCTAACTCCTGACTACCAACTATAGACTATTGAATACTTATCTTCGCGTGATCAGTCAGTTTGTGTTTTCCTCTTACTACTACTTGCTGTCCCGTTTGCAGCCCTGCCAATACTTCTATCTGGTTTTGACGAAACAGCCCTACCTTCACGGCTTGTTTTTTGGCTTCCATTGTCTGGCGATTGACCACATATACATAAGTCTCTCCTTCTATATCGTTCGACACTGCCTGATAGGGCACTAATAATTTGGCCGCCTGACGTTGTTCCAGCGATACATTACACATCATTCCAGGCTTTATTTCGTTTTGTACATTGGCAATGGCTATTTTCACATCATAAGTGCGCGAAATGGCGTTTGCCATGACGCCTATTTCGGTTACTGTACCCGCAAACACCTTGTCTTGCAAAGCCGATATTTTAATTTGCGCTTGTTGCCCGGTTTTTATCTGGCTTATTTCGCCTTCGGGCACCGATACTTTTACTGCAAGTTGGTGAAGCTGTACTAATTGTATCACAGGCGTACCTGGCAAAGCGGTCATACCGGGTTCCAGCATTTTTCTGCCAATGACCCCACCCACAGGCGCGTGTAAATCACCATTGTTTAAATTGGTTTTGGCAAGTGCCACTGCAGCGTTTGCCTGCTCATAGCCAGTTTTTACCTCTACCCATTTCATTTCGGGCAAGCTGCCGCTTTTATACATGGGCTTCAGATTGTGGTAGGCGTGCTCGGCGTGTTTTTGTTTGGCAAGTGCCAACTCATAGCCACTTTGTTGGCTGTCTTGGCTCAGCCGAGCAAGCAACTGCCCCTTGTTTACACGTTGTCCTTCTTTTACATAAATGCCTTTGACCAACCCAGGCATCAAAAAGCTCAACGGAATAGAAGTAGAAGGCTCAATAGTGCCGCTGTAAGACAAGTTGCCTTCGGTTTTTGACAATGTCGCTTTTGCTACAGTTACCTTAATGGGCAATTGCTGGGTTTTTACTTGTGCCTTTGCCAAGTTGGTATGTTGTTTTTTGGCGCTACAGGCCCCTAGCAATGATGCTGTCATGAGGGCAATTACATAAGTGTTTATACTTTTCATGTTTTAGTTTTTTAGTCAGGAGATGGAAGTTGGTAGCCCCTGCAAAGGGTTGGGAGCTGAGCGCCAGGCTTTTACACCTTAGCCTGGCAGTTTCTCCCTATTTTCGCAGCATGCTTACTCTTAACATCTCAACCTTCAATACTTGTAGCTTGCGACTCTCCGCTCACCACTTTTTAGACTATTTTAGTTTTTTGGTCGAAGTATGCGTAAAAAAAATCGCTATGTTTATTACTTGTAGTTTGCGGCTCTCCGCTCACCACTTTTTAGACTATTTTAGTTTTTTGGTCGAAGTATGCGTAAAAAAAAATCGCTATGTCTATTACTTGTAGCGTGCGGCTCTCCACTCACTACTTTTTTAGACTATTTTAGTTTTTTGGTCGAAGTATGCGTAAAAAAATTGTAATGTTCGTTACTTGTTACTCTTTCCTTATCGCTTTTTTAGACTATTTTTTGAGCTTAAATAATAATCACCTTGGCTCCTAATTTGCCACCGCCTCGCACAAAATATCGAGCACCATGTCGAGCTGTTGATCTATGTTAGTATCTGCCAACCAAAGAAGCTCTATGAGCGAAGCCAAAGTCACTTGAGTCAGCCAATCAAGTTGCCGCAGGTTTACTTGAGTATTTGCCTGATTGAGATACAGGGTCTTGTACAAAATATCACGCAATGACGCAGTGTTTACTTCATTGGGTATCAGACAACGTTCCTTGTCTAATGTTTTGAGGTAATGCGTACATTGTGTTCTGAGCTGTAACTTTACTTTTTCCATTTATTTAGTTTTTTAGTCGGGAGACGAAAGTTGGTAGCCCCTGCAAGGGGTCGGGAACTGGGCGCTAGTGCACTAGTGTTATGTCAACGTTATATTTTAGGGTAAAGCCTCTTTAATTTAATCCTCGCCTCTTTAGTAGTAAATTGCCACTCTACTTTTGAGGCTTGTTTATTTCTTTGTTGATACCATTGGGTCGCTTGCTCTTTTAGCGCCTCCTTGGACTCGACTCTCTTGGCTAGCCCTTGTCTGGTTAGAATACTGAGTTCAATTTCAGCAATGTTTAGCCAAGAGCCGTGCTTAGGTGTTCTAACTACTTCTATACGTTCTATAATGGCCCTGGCTCTTTCTGGTGGAAGTATTTCATAGAGTGCCGAGAGTTTGTGAGCCGCGTGATTATCCTCTACTAAGGTGATTTTGTGGGCATCTGCATACACTTCTTCGGCTAAATG
>NZ_CANLRP010000289.1 GCF_947493425.1 uncultured Microscilla sp.
TGCGTGCCCCACCTGGCACCCGCAAAATGCCTACCGCTCGCGCAGCCTCGGTGGGTCGGCGGGCATCCTTCAGCCGTCGTCGTTCGCTTGGGCTTACCCGCGATCCTTCCTATCGTCAGGACTTGCCCCCACTCCTTTGGGCTTCGGCTGTAAACACGGGCGGGCCCCAACGCGCGTCTGGTTTGCTGCAAAGTAGTGGTTTCGAAAGTTGGTTGTTTGGGTTGTCCCCGCGCCTCCGCTGCGCGCAGTGTTTGCGCTGGTTCACTTAGTCGTGCCTCCTGCGTTCACCCGCGCGCTCACTTTGCCTGGCTCCCCTGGTTAATTTTATTTTCTTCTGAAGGATATTGTTTGTATTTTTGGCTGCGCCTGGTGAATTTTTGGTGCGATGTTCTTTGCTTTATTTTTTCCGGAATCATTCTAATGAACGCGCGTATTGACATTACTTAGGATCAGGATAGGTACGTAACTATTTGATCTTAGGCTATTTAGGTGCGCGGAGGTCAAAGACCACCTTACTAACGTCCGCAGTGTGGTAACGGATCAAAAACGTTACCTGGAGGCTGGAAACGTATTTACGGAGTACGCCAATGTACGGACGTTTAAGAATTACTATCCGTTTGGGATGGAGCAGCCCGGCGACGAGGTTGCGCCCGTGTTGATTCCGGTGAATTTACCGGATGGTTGGGGCATTTACGAGATGACGGGCTGGATGGGAAGCATTGGTCTGGAGACGGCACTTAAAGTAAATCTGGACTACGCACCGGATACCGCGAAATGGGTGTTTGGAAAAGAATACGTCTCGACTCCTTTGCAGACTTACGAGGTGAGTTTTGATGTTGCCCTGGATAGTTTGAGTTCAAGCGACAACGAACTGAAGGTCACCATAAAAGATGCAGCAACTAATCAAATCATTAAAGAAGAAGTTTACACCGCCAACGGAAACTTCAAACTTCGCTACTTAGCTACTGGCGACACTACCAAAATTTTATTTCATTTGAATGATCCGACTCCTAACATTGGGAGTCAATTAGAAGTTACCGGAATTGCTCTGAATAAGACTGATTTTGGAGATTACCGTTATGGTTTTAATGGTAAAGAGAATGACCAGGAGTGGGGTAAACTGATTCAAGATTATGGATTCCGTTTGTATAATCCGGCGATTGCAAAGTTCTTGAGTGTTGATCCGTTGAGTCCTGAGTATCCTTTTTATACGCCTTATCAATTTGCGGGGAATAAACCTATTGAGGCGATTGATTTGGATGGACTAGAGGAATGGAAAGTTGTAAGTGATAATTTTCACCAAGGGACTTTATTTAGAGCAACCGATAAAAACTGGATAAAACAACAAGGAGAAGCAGTAAAAGCTGTTTTTCTCCTAAGAAGAGTTGACAGTGATATGCAAATAAAGGGTTATGATAACGCGTACGGAGAATGGACAACCGTTTCAGAGGACCCATTTTCAAATGACATGGCTAAGAAAGCGGAACGTTTTGTCAATCATATGCAGCAAAGTCAAAGCAACTTTGCTCACAAAGCCGCTCCTTTCTTTGCTGCAGCTCTTGCGCCTATTGCAATATCAGAAATTACTGCACAGGTTTCTTGGGAAGGAGTCACTAGTTTTTATCGGGCTTTTAATGCAGCATCAAAATTCCGTGTGCCGTTTACAGGCAAGGTTTCAAATGGTTTATTGTATAGTAATAATGTATTTGGGGCTGGAGAGTCAGCAATGTTGATTGGAGGAGTAAATTTGGGTTTCCAAATAGTCAGTCAAATCGGAATGGTAGCATATCGTGGAGGTGATGCGATGGATTATGCCAATGCTATGGGTAAAGTAGATGTTGCAGATTCTTTCTTTACAGGGCTATCTGCTTATACGGGTAATTTTATATGGTCTACTTTAGGGTCGGCTTTTATTGATATGAGTATGACCCATATTTCGACACCCTTCTTTGGGGCTGGTACAACTATAGATAATAATTATCAACAGGTTAAAGCAGAAAAAAAACTTTGGAGATATGTTTTCTTGGATGGGACTATGAATACTACAGCAGCAGGAATGGGAATGCTTGGAAAAGATACCTTTAATCCATTTAAAACTGCAGCATCTCTTCAAGGGCTTTTTACTCCAGCTAAAAGTCTCTTAAAAAATGACAAAGTAACAAAACCACTTAATGATAAAGATGACAAATAATAAAGATATAAAGAAAAAGTTGACGTGGAAATCTGTTGTTTACCCATTTTTGTTATTATGTGTCTTTATTGTTTGTTTGTTGTTATTCAAATATTTTGAATTAAGGAGTAATGGTAAGTATACTATTGCAAAAATAGTAAGAATAGAGCAGGATCTTATGAACTACCACACCGTAACTTATACTTTTCGGTTGAACAATAAAGATTATCAAGGTTCTACCGAGTATTTTGGTGATGTTGATTGTCAGATAGTTATAGGTGATAAGTTCTATGCTATTAGCTCTTCTTGGTTACCTTCTTTCAATAGCTTGCTGGTTTGTGAGAAGCCAGTCAAGCCTGGAGAAGTAATTAAAGGGTTGGATACTATGAAAATAGATAAAAAGTATATTATCTGGCATAGATTTCCCTAGAAGCCCCTTAAGTCTTTGACTTATGCCAAATAAATAAAAAGAAAGTTTACGACTTTCTTTACAAAACCAAAGCCTGATTCATTAATTTGAGTCAGGCTTTTTTTATTTCCCCGGTGTGCGGGATTTTAAAACTTATGATCTGAAAAAGAGGGTAGGAGTTTTTAGCTTTTTGGTTTTTTGGGTGTAAATATCATGCCTTCGCCCATTCCTTTACTTTCACTCCAAGCCCATTTAATATGAGTTCTGAGTTGGGGGTTTGGTTCAAAAAAGCCCTGGTATTGAAAAATAATTGTTTCGTCCAGATATACTTTATAATGAAAGTAGAGGCTTTCTTTGTAGACAGGGGTTGACCTGATTTCATTTAAGACGGCTTTTTTTTTCTGGTCAAAATCTCCGCCAATAGGAAAGTAATCTAAGTTTTGTTGGGTTTGTAAAATTACTTCTCCTGGTTGAAAGTTTTCATCCAGTTCTCTATGGTCTATCTCAAGTCTTATTTTTTGTTGTTGGTACATGGTATAAAATTGAGTTGGTTTTTATTTTCTTATGAACTGAAAAAGAGGGAGTTATGCTTTGAGAAATGGGGATATATTTCTAATTTTACAATTATGTCTTGTATAGTCATGAGACGTTTTAAACCCTGCTCTTTAGTTAGAGTGGGGTTTTTTAGTTTTGTCTAGGTGAGCTTTTGCTGTATTTCCACCTTAAATATAAAAGCATCTAAAAACTCCATCAATAGCCGTTTTTTGTCCTCCGGCATTTGTTCAATCTTTTTAAATTTAGTTAGTAACTCCTCACTTTTAATATAGAGGTGTGCTTTGTCTTGTACTGTTCCATTCATCAAAAAATCAGGTGAAACGTCCAAGGCTTGGGCGAGTTTATTTAATACTTCAGATGATGGTTTTGCGTCACCTCTTTCGTATCTACCAATGTTTGTATAATGAACTTTGGCTATTTCGGCTAAAGCTTGCTGTGATATTTTCTTGTTTTTTCTAGCCTCTTTTAGTCTCTCTCCTAAACTCATTTTAAAGCGTTTTTACATTGTTATTTAGTCAAAAATAGCAAAAAATACACTGAAATACGAATTTTTTAAAGTGAGTGAGTAATATTTATAGCTTATGTGCTTGACTTTATAAAGTGGATAAGGTATGTTTGAAGCAAATATGCACATTTTAATTTTTTTCTCATGACTATTAAAGATATAAAAACTAACCTCTCCATCACCACCGTCTTAGCCCACTACGGCTTAAGCGTCAACGGAAACAATCGCATGTGTTGTCCATTTCATAATGATACCAAACCGAGCATGGAGGTGTACCCGAAGTCGGACACGGTATTTTGTTTTAGCAGCAATTGCGAGGCGCACGGGAAGCCTATAGATGTGATTGATTTTGTGATGCACCAGGAGAAGTTGAGCAAGCACGAGGCTATTTTGAAGTGTAAGTCGCTGTTGGGTGCTCCTGGTGGTGGGGGAGTGGCGGCTTCTGCTGTAGCACAGGCGCAGCCTATGGTGTCTGAAAAAGTGCGCGTAAAGACAATGACGGCGGCTTTTGCTCATTTCCAAAAGGCGTTTGCTCAAAGTAAGGCGGCTCAAGCGTACATGCAAAGTCGGGGTTTGGAGCGGGTGCAGGAGGTGGGTTTCCACGATGGAAAGTTGAGCAAGCCTTTGCGTGCCGGGCTGGATGCTTTGGGTATTTCTTCGGCTTGGGGTCGGGGTTGTATTATTTTTCCTCTGAAGAATGCCCAAGGTGATATTGTAAGTTTTTACGGGCGTAGTATCAGCAATAATACCGATCAGCGGCACTTTTATAGTACGCAGCGCCAGGGGCTTTACCCGGCATATCCCGATTTGCAAGGCACTAAGTATCTGGTACTTACGGAGAGTGTGATTGATGCGGCGTCTTTTCCGGTAGATGATGCGGATACGGCGGTGTTGGCTTTGTATGGGACCAATGGTCTTACTCCGGCACACAAACAGTTGGTGGTACAAATGCCGCATCTGGAGGAGATTTATTTGTTTTTTGACGGGGATGATGCGGGGCGCAAGGCTTTGAAGACCAGGGCGGATGAGCTTTGGAAAGTGTGGTTGCATGGTTCGTCGTCAGTGGCTTCGCAAACGATTAGTAGTGTGCCTACTCCGGAGGGCGAAGACGTGAATTCTTTATTGGTGGCTTATGGCGAAGTGGTGGAAGCTTCGGACGAGCCTTCGATTTTTCGCCATCTCCTGAGTCAGAAAACGGTGCTTTACTCAGGAGGAGGGAGCGCAGCCAAAGTGAGCAGCAATGGCACTACAGCAGCACCCGTGCCGGGTTTCAAGTTCGATACGTCGAACCCTAAAAAACTGGTGTTGGAGACTTTGAATGGACGTTATCAGTTGCAAGGGGCGCCCAAACCGGAGCTGGAGTCTATGAAGGTGACTTTGTTTATTTACCCGGTGCCTGGTACGGGTAGTAGTAGCAAGAGCCGCCAAAAGGTAGATTTGTTTGATGACCGTCAAATAGATAAATGCGCTCGTGAAACCAATGCTAAGTTGGGAATTGCTTATGAGTTGTTGTTGATTGATTTGAACCAGTTAGCCGATGAGTTGGAGGCTTACCGCGATGCGGAGTTGGCGGATTTAGCGGGTAGCCAAAGCCAGGGCAAGCAGCCTAAACCGGTGCCCGCCGCGCTGCAAAAAGAATGTTTGGCTTTGTTGCGTTCGGCTGATTTGATGACGAAGCTAAACGAGCACATCGGGGCTTGTGGGGTGGTAGGCGAGGAGATGAATCGTTTGTTATTGTTCTGTGTTGCAAGTAGTTATAAAATGCCGGATACTTTGCACGCTATAGTACAAGGAAGTAGCGGGGGCGGTAAATCGCACTTGTTGAATGCCATCGAAGAACTTATGCCCACCGAAGATGTTCACAGCGTTACCCGGATTAGTGAGCGTGGACTTTATCACTATGATAAGTACGAGCTTTGTAACAAACTTTTTGTGATCCAGGATTTGGACGGTTTGGGTGAGGA
>NZ_CANLRP010000290.1 GCF_947493425.1 uncultured Microscilla sp.
ATGAAAGACAGATTAAATCACTAAAATTAGCCTGACGGCTATGGTGAAGACACAAGCAACGGCTTACAGCTAATGTCTTATCAACCATTCTTCAGCTTGGGTAATCTTGTTAAAAGTAGGATACTCAAAGGTTTGAGAAGCCTTGCCTTGTACATTTTTGGCGGCATACTTGGCAAATGCATCATTATTCAACAACAAAGCTCCATGGGTTAGTCCATTTTTTACCAATATGGGGTAATACTCCTTTACCGCCCATTCTTGCATAGAAGGAGTGGTGCCTTTAAACTCGCGGAAGTCATTCAATACTTTATGAATCCTTAAACTTATAAAAACTCTGCTGGCGCACGTCGTCCTCGCGTGTGCCATCGTAGAATTTGCTTGGCTGGGCACGCGCGAGGACGCAGCGCGCCATCTTCAAACATTGATTAAAACATCAATATCTGGCAATGAAAGACAGATTAAATCACTAAAATTAGCCTGACGGCTATGGTGAAGACACAAGCAACGGCTTACAGCTAATGTCTTATCAACCATTCTTCAGCCTGGGTAATCTTGTTAAAAGTAGGATACTCAAAGGTTTGAGAAGCCTTGCTTTGTACATTTTTGGCGGCATACTTGGCAAATGCATCATTATTCAACAACAAAGCTCCATGGGTTAGTCCATTTTTTACCAATATGGGGTAATACTCCTTTACCGCCCATTCTTGCATAGAAGGAGTAGTGCCTTTAAACTCGCGGAAGTCATTCAATACTTTATGAATCCTTAAACTTATAAAAAACTCTCTTGCTTTCAGCAAAACGCGCTTAAAGTCTTCTTCTTTCATAAAGCCCCTGATTTGTAGGCACATATATTGGGCTTGCGAGTTATAAGAGATGGTGGCAGAGGCCGACTCAAAATAGGTGTTTATCATAACTGTGTGTATTAATCTATATATTGCTATTACGCACAGTTTGACCTAAATATCTACCTTTTCGATCAATGACGTATTTTGCATGACCAAATACTTATTTGATAAAATATACTGTGAACAGGATAAAAAACCGTTTTTAGGTTCCAATCTTTGTACCGCATCGCATGCTTGCAGAACGGGGCAACCATTTTAGCCATTAAGCGAAGCGTAACAATGAGCGGAGAGCTTGAATACCGATGTATATCGGTACGACAACCATTAGAATAACCAGGTTTTGGTTAACCATGCCGTTCCAAGTATACAACTGATGTTAAACCTAAAAATGCCTGAGTTTATTAGCCAATATTTTGTAACTTAGAAGCTTACAACTTACATAACACCAAGCTTTAACTTTCAATGTCTTCTATAAAAATCAGGTATTCTAAAATATTTTTTGGCGTTGCCTCTATCTTATCAATGATTATTTTATTTGTGTTACCGGGCTGCAAACAAAAAAAAGACAAGTCGACTTCATCGCAACCCAATCAAGGTAAAGTGGCAACGCCTGCCAAAGCAAACCCTGCTTTGGACACACCCACCCAAACACGTATACCTTACCCTCAAAAAGCACCTTCCGGACAGTTTTTTTACCTGACAAAAAACTACACCAAAGCTGCACTTGATCAAGTAAAAAAGAAGGAGTTAGACAGTTGGCACAAAGAAATTAGTCAAGAGTTTGGGCTTACCTTTAAAACCAAATACACCCAAAAGTATTTCAACATTGCCTACCGTTGCTCTCAAGAGCAAGTAGACTTTTTATTGTATAACCTCAAAATGTTTTTTGAGCCTACCTACCCCAAATACTTCAGGTATGAACCCTCTTATCCTTTTAAGATTGTGTACTTTGGTACCAAAAAAGAGTACAGCCGTTACACAGGCTCTGAGGCTTATGGGTTTTATTTGCCTAAAACCAAAACATTGTATACCTACGCCAATTCTGGCGAAGGCACCCTATGGCACGAATTGGTGCATGCTTTTGTAGATGCTAACACCCACCACCAGGTGCAACAATGGTTTAGCGAAGGGTTTGCGTCATTTTATGAAATGGCTGCCGTGTATGGCAACAAGTTTCACGAGGGCTACACCAATTGGCGTCATCCTACGCTCAAGAAAAAAATCAGAAAAAAAGAGTTTTTACCATTGACCGA
The DNA here is from genome assembly GCF_947493425.1 of uncultured Microscilla sp. GTDB lineage: Bacteria > Bacteroidota > Bacteroidia > Cytophagales > Microscillaceae > Microscilla. The sequence goes on from NZ_CANLRP010000290.1 coordinate 2,099, forward strand.
CTTTATGCAAGAAAAGTATATGTCGGAAGGGCATGGGTATGCCAAAGCGCGTTTTTTGTTTTGTTACCTATGGATACACCACAAAATGCCCGATTTTGTCAATGCTTACTTATATGAGCTTGCGCCCAAATATAAGGGCAAGGAGTTGGGCAAACAAGCCATTAAAACCCTGGAAAAAATGCTAGGAAAAGACCTTACTGCCATTGAGCAAGATTATAAAAAACGGGCGCTTACTTATGGTAAAATGAGTAGGCTAAAAAAAATTAAAAAGTAATTTCGCCCTGCCCACAATGCGTTAAACCAAGGGCACTCTAAACCCCACTACCAACACATCGTCGAGTTGTTCGCAAGCATTGCCCCGCCAGTCATTAAATGTCTGGTCTAATGCCTGTTGCTGTTCGCTCATGGGCTTATCATGAATATTTTCGAAAGTTTCGTATAAACGCTTACGCATAAATTTACGTCCACGCCTCCCTCCCATCTGGTCTTGGTAACCATCTGAAAACATATAAAAAGTTTGCTTAGGACTACTAATGTGCACGGTATGGTTCGTAAACGACTCAAAACCAACCCGTTGATAACCTCCTATGCTAGAGCGATCACCTTTTGCTTGTTGTAATTCGCCGTTGTGCAAATACACTAACGGGTTTTTAGCTCCGGCAAATTCAATCTGTTGACGTTGTTTATCAATGACACACAGCGCCATGTCCATTCCATCTTGGTTGTCGAGTTCGTCTTGTTGAAGCGCTACCCTGACTTTAGCATTGAGTTCATTGAGTATGGCATTGGGGGCAATAATTCGCTGTTCGTCGACAATATCGTGTAACAACTGGTTGCCAATCATACTCATAAATGCCCCTGGCACCCCGTGTCCGGTACAATCTACTGCTGCAATCACTACCTTGTTTTCCAATGTAGAAAACCAATAAAAATCACCACTTACAATGTCGCGGGGTTTATACAAAATAAACAGTTCGGGCAAGTCTGCTTTTATTGTATTTATTTGGGGCAGGGTAGCTTCCTGTATTTTTACTGCATACTCTATACTATCAGTAATGCTCTTGTTTTTGTCAGCAATCAACTCATTTTGAGTAACCAGTTCTTCATTCATTTCTTTTACCCGGTTCCGTTCGTTTTCCAGCTCCAGGGTGCGCGCTTTTACTTTGTCTTCCAGGTGTGCCTGATAAGACCTCAGGTCTTCCTCCAGTTTCTTTTTGTGGGTAATGTCAAATCTAATGGCCAGGTACATATAAGGTTTACCCAAGTCGTTCAAAAAAGGTACAATGGTAGTATCTACCCAATAAAAAGAGCCATCCTTTGCCCGGTTTTTAAACTCATTTCTCCATTCCTTGCCATTGGCTATAGTCACCCACATCTCACGGATAAATTCAGGGGGGTGTTCCCCCGAATTAAGCAAGCGATGGTCTTGCCCCATGAGCTCTTCCCGACGGTATTGCGATATTTCACAAAACTTATCATTTACGTAAGTAATGTCGCCTTTCACGTCGGTCATTGCTACAATGGCGGCAGCATCTAAGGCAAATTTATAATCGTTGAGTTCCAACACTTGCTGTTTGAGTTGGGTTTCAAAATTTTTCTGAAGGGTAATGTCAAACCGTACCGCCATATACATATAAGGCTTGTTTTTTTCATCCAAAAAAGGCATAATGGTAGCATTTACCCAGTAAAAAGAGCCATCTTTTGCCCGATTTTTAAGCTCTCCGTTCCATACCTCTCCCCGACTAATGGTTTGCCAAAGGTTTTGGTACAGCGTAGATGGGTGCACATCAGACTTTAGTAGGCGGTGGTTTTGTCCCATTAACTCTTCCCGGCTATACTGCGATATTTCACAAAACTTGTCATTTACATAAGTAATGTCGCCCTGCATATCGGTGGTAGCTACTATAGCGGCACTATCAAGTATTTTACGGTAACTTTCCAGCAGTCCCTTGGCACGCTTAAGGTGTGAAATGTCCTGGGTAATTCCTATAGCTTTGACAGGCTGCTGCTTTTCGTCATAAATGACCTCTGCCTCAGAATGCAAAAAATGCCATTTATCAGAGTTGGGCGGTGTAATACGGTATTCAAGCTTATAAGGGGCGTGGTGCTCTACCAGATGTTTTACCTTGCTCAGCACTTTAGGAGCGTCTTTGGGGTGTACTTGTTGCTTTAGGGCGTCTATGGTAACCTTGAAGCTATTGGGCAAACCATAAATTTTATACATCTGTTCGTCCCAGTGTATTTTCTGAGTTTTCAAGTCAATTTCCCAGCTTCCCATCTGAGCTATTTTCTGAGCTTTTACAAAGCTTTGGTTGATTTCACTCAACTGGGCGTTATTCTTTTTTTGTTGCTTGATAAAAACATGTAACCCTGATGCCATTCTATTGAAAGAGCGAAACAGCTGGGCCATTTCTTTATTGGCTTTAGCCGGCACAGGTAAATTACCCCACCTTTTGGCATAAACTCCTTTAGCCAATTGTTTTGAGACGTCATTTAGCTCTAGTAAAGCCTCAATGATGGAATGCCTGACATAGCGAGATACCCAAAATATGCCTATGCCAAGGCAAAAAAGACTGCCCAATACTACCAGGCCTATAGTAACAGAGCTGAATTGAGCGTGCCGAAAAATTTGTTGGTTTTGTTGTTGTATGGCAGGTTGTACACGGCTATTAATCATTTGATGCAATGCTTGTTGCTGTTGATTGAGCCTTAAAACCCATCTTTTTGCTTCAGCTTGCGACAAAGAGTCGGCTACTGGTTTTGACAAAATAGTATCGACAAGCCCCACAAAACCCTGACATACCTGTATAAAGTTATTTTGATGATTTATAGTATTATTTTTGGCGGCAAACTGTTGAAACCTAGCCAGTTGATCAGCCATGTCTTTCCGAATATTGAGGGCACTATCGCCATACGACGCTTGTTGAAAGTAAATGCGCATTTTTACGGCATCAGACATTTTGAAGGAGAGCACATCTATTTTAAAAACAGCATCTTCGAGCGGCTCTGCCACATTTACCAACTGTTTTACATCTTGTCGCAGCTGCATGCTTTGCCAATAAACAATGCTACCTGCAATCATCAACGCTATAGCCATTCCCCCAAAACTCAGCCTGAAAAACTTATTTATTCCCATTTTTGATAACTCTAAAAAAGATGTGTTCTATGGTTATATTTCAAACGCAGTAATTCACCCAAAAAGGTCAAACTGCAAGGTTGTCAAATGCTTGTTTCCCCCCCCTTCAAACAACACTATTTTGTGTAACAAAAGCCCGCGAAAAATCGAGCAACACCCCTTCAACAAAGTCAGTGTTTTATTTGTTGGGCAATCACAAGGTTTTATTTTTTATTAGGTAGGCTAGTCAATAGTCCATAGTATTTAGTCCGTAGTCCATAGCTGATTCGAGTAAATGTTTACCTTATTAAGCCCTGTAAAGTCGAGTAGGTAAGGGGATTTTCACCCCGAACCTCTCACAGAACCGTGCGTGATA
>NZ_CANLRP010000291.1 GCF_947493425.1 uncultured Microscilla sp.
TCAATTGCCCAACAAAGACGGAAAATCTTTGGGAAAAATGAGGGGAAGAAATTACCAGATTCTTAACAGCCTACCTGTCAGGTATGGCTAGGGAAGAAACAAAAAATGGAAGCAACTCAACTTGCTTCCATTTTTTGTTAATATTGATAGAGGCCCTGTTTATTAGAAACCACAACCCTGCATAGTATAAACTGCCGAGAAATACCCTTGTTGGTTTTCTGCCACATCTTTGCTATTGAGGCTAAATATAAATACCTCGGTGCTACTAACCAATGTTTCGCTTTGGATATTGTGAATAGGCAAGAAGCCTCTAAACTCGTTGTCTTCAGGGAAAGATGAAGATGCTTCAGTGGTCCATTGGTCACGATTGGTGCCTATAAAAAAGCACAAGTCAGGGTTAAACAAGGCCAATGGGCTTAAGCCACCTATATAATTGTATGTTCTAAACAAACTCCCAAACCTGTTTACGGTAATTACATTACCTTCAGCATCTCTTATATAAGTAAAATTAGCTTCTACCGTAGTTTTTGCCGGGTCGTCATAGATAATCCATGAGTTACGTTGCCCTTGCGCATCATACCCAAATTCCCACAGTTCCATAAATCCCCCAGAGCTGTTTTGTTGTGCTATTGATTGCAGTAGCCCACCACTGTATGTATAAATATGTTGTGTATACATGCTACCATTATAATACTGGTTTACGCTTTTGATGGTACCATCTGCGTTATAATCAACCCGAAACCTGACATCAGCGCTTCTGTTATGGTAGTGAATCTCTGACAAACGGTGTTGTGCATCATAACTAAAGGTTTGACTCCGGTTACTGGAAGAGCTACCCGTAAAATAGTCTATCTTGGCAAGTTTACAGGCATTGCCAATGCACGGGCTTACTTCTACCACGTTGGAGTAAGCCGATTCTTTGCCAAAACGTTTGGCGCGTAAGCGGTAGTAGTAGGTCGTTTTAAAATCTAAATCCTCTATGGTATGCGAGGTACCAGTTACCTCCTTGTCTTGATACCCTGCTATAAAATTAGTAAAAGAAGCATCAGTGGCTACATCTAACAAGTATACCGTAATATCAGCCTGTGCTGTCCAGTTGGCAGTAAACTCGAATGCCTTTTGACTGCTGGCAGCATTGGCTACCGGGGCGGGTAATAAACCAGTGCTGACAGTAATCACATTTGAGTTGTCAGACACTGCATTGAGCCCTTGTGCCCTTACCCGGTAATAATAAGTGGTACTGGCATTAAGCGAAGTAATGTCTAAATAATTATCAATAACTGCCAGGTTGTTGTATGCTGGTAGTATTTGGCTAAAGCCTGGGTCAAGTGCCACATCTAACAAATACGACGAAGCATTGGCTACTGTTTGCCAGTTTGCTCTAAACCCTCCGCTCTCTATGTTGTTGGCAGCAGTGGCTACCGGAGTAGCCAGGTTGCTGGTATTTACCGTAATTACCTTAGAGTAATTAGACCTGGTTTCGCTGTTAAGCGCCCTTACCCGATAATAGTATGTTTGGTTGGCGTCAAGGTTAATGATAACTAAGCGATTGGCGGTCAAGTTCAAGTTGTTGTATTTGGGCAAGATGCTCTCAAACAATGGGTCAGTAGCCACATCTAATTGATAAGAATCAGCTTCAGGCATCGCCTTCCAATTGGCCACAAAACTTGTATATTCTATCTCGGAGGCAGACAAAGATTCAGGGCTGGGCAGAGTAGTAGTAAACACCGATGTGGTATTAGAGTACTCAGACAGTGAATTAGATTGTTTTACCCTGACTCTATAAAAATATTGCTTGTTTACAGTAACATTGCTTATCAGCAAATGAGTATCGGCTACTACTTCATGCCCTTGGTAGCCATCAATAAACTTTGTAAAACTTTCGTCAAGTGCTACATCCAGCAAATAAGCGGTTACAATGGGCATTTTTTTCCAGTGTAACCGAAAACCAGTGGCCGAAACCTCGGTAGCAGGGTATACTATGGGGGTATTCAATGCCTCGGTAGTGACAGCTATTACATTGGAGTTTTGAGAAATTTGACTAGATATGTTGGCCCTTACCCGATAATAATAAGTAGTGTTGGCTTCTAAATTGTCAATGGTGAGCCCTTCTTCTACAATTTTTTTTGCCTGATAACCATCTACAAACTGACTGAAATCTTCGTCAAGTGCCAGGTCTATTTCGTAACTACCTGCACCAGTAACTTTGTTCCATTGTGCTTTAAAACCAATCACCCCTACATTCTCTGCTTCGGCAGCTATAGGTACAGGGAGAATAAACTCTTTTTCGAATAAAGAACAACTATAGAAAAAGCTACTTGTGATAAATAATAATAAACTAAGTTTAGCGATTTTAAACATATTTGACCTTGTAGTTTTTGTACACTGAATAGAAAGGAACGTTGTTAGGAATTGTACTTGGTTTTGGATTAATATGTAATTGTATTTGAAACCTGATAATAGTTCGTTGAAGTTGCTTTGGCTGAAGGAATAAAAGTGCTTATTTGTATAAAACACATGCAAATTTACACTCTTCATGGGTTTTTATAGGAATATGTGACCCTCTATTTGCTGCCTGATAACTAGACAAAAAGGCTTTTTGTTGTAATATATAAGCCAAATTATTACACAATGGCTGGCTGAAGTTAAAAATACACGAGGGTGTTTCCGGTTGGATAAAAAAATACAATGTTTGTGTTTACTTAGATAAGATAAGATATTGAGTAAGCATATACAGTTGATTTTTAAACGCTTACAAAGATCAGAATGCTTGGTGAGTATTTAGATAGGCCTTGGTTTATGGGATAGTTGACTTGCCCAAAAGCTAATTATGCTTCTTTCAGGCATGTTCGTAATATTTATCCTAAAAAAAGTATTTATATTATACGCAAAAAAACTGATGTAGGATGATTTTTTAGCAACTTTTACTCATTTTTAATGAAAAACACTTATTTCCCCTCAAGTGATACTTACTTTAATCTTTATTCTTTGGTAGACTTTTATTGTCAATATACAGGCGACAATCAAGAGTTTTTTGAGGCAAATACCTTGTCTATAACCTAATCCCCAGCACTGTAATATCGTCCCGTTGGGGTTCGGTACCCATATGCTCATACATATCGCTTTGGAGTGCCTCTTGTTGCTCTAGCATTGTTTTTTCTCTATGAGAATTTATTACTTTCACAAAACGTTTTTTAGTATATTTTTTACGGGCTTGATTGTGTTGGTCAAGTAAGCCATCTGTGGTAAAATAAAGGTTGGTTCCTGGTTCAAGTAATAGTTCGTGGTCTTGAAAAACATCTTTATGCAAAGGCTTTCGCCCCCCTATAGAGCGCCGGGTACCTTTAATTTCGTGTAATTCATTCTCTTGGACATAAAAAAGCGAATTTTTGGCACCAGCAAAAGTAACCTTAAAAGAGTTTTGTGGAAGGTTTTGCTGTACTTGCTCTAGCAATACCGCCATATTTTCCAGGTTTTCGGGCAAACCTTTGTCAGCCTCTTCCTCTGTTTTTTCTATCATCAACAAGCTCAAGTCCATGCCGTCATTGTTTAGGTTTTGGTCTTGCCGCAAGGCGAGGTGTATTTCTTTGTCGAGTTGTTCCAGTACTTGTGCTGGAGCAAAGGTTTTGTGTTGAATGATGATTTCATTGAGTAAAATAGTACCAATCATACTCATAAATCCACCCGGCACCCCGTGCCCAGTGCAATCTACTACTGCCAAAAACAACTTTTTCTTGCGTTTGCCTATCCAGTAAAAATCGCCCGAAACCACGTGCATAGGCGAATAAATGACAAAGTTTTCGGGAAAATAGGCTTGTATTTCCTCTTCGGTGGGCAAAATAGCTCCCTGAATTTTGCGGGCGTAGTTGATGCTGTTCAACAACAAGTCGCGCTTACGCTTAATTTCTTCTGAACTTTTTTTGACCTTATCAATGCTATGATGCATCTTTTTTAGCATTAAATGAAAGTCTTTCGACAAACGCCCTATCTCGTCGTTGGTTTTTACTTTCTCAAAAGCTACCTCTTTCGAAAAATCATTTTGAATAATGGTATGGATAGAACGCGACAAACGATGAATGGGACGGCTCAAAATGCGGGTAAGAAAGAACGCCAAAAACACCATTACTCCCACACCCAGCATCATGACTGTAGACAGCAACCACTTATTTTGACTTTTGAGCACCTTGGCGCGGGCTCGAATGTGCTGGTTAAAATTCAATATTACTTGATCCAGTGCACCCGAAATTTCTATCAACCTTACTTTAATGCCTGTTTTGTCGTTTAAGCCAATTACCTGATCGGTTTTTACCAATTCTTCAAAAGTCTGGGCATAATTGTTCAGTGCCACCAATAGCTCTTGGCGCTGGTTGCTTTGTGTAATGTTTTGTTCAATATCTGCCTTGAGCAGTTGCACGGCAGTATCCATTTTGGTGGTATAACGCAAGTCACGCCTAATAATAAAATCCTTTTCATGGCGGCGTATCATCAATATTTTGGCAAGGTCTAGCGGTTGTTGATGAGCTTCTATATAATGAATGTACTGGCGCATTTTGCCTACCAGCCCATGGTCTTTAAACCCCCTATACTTGGTTTCTTTTACTATCTTTTCGAACAATGTTTCATATTGATTAAACAAGCGAGTGAGCGAGTCAACCCTGCTTCCAGCATATAAGCCTTGGGTGCGTTTGAGGGTGTCGAGGTTTTGGCGAATATGTTCAATGGTTTTGCGGTGGTCAAGCAAGTAGGCACTTTTGCCTGTTTTATAAAAGGTAGGGTTGATGGTTTCATTTTCATAAAACCCTTTTTCCAGCTTATTGCTCGCCTGCATGTCGCGGTTTACCTCGGCAAGCTTATCCAGCAGGGCGTTTATTCGCGCTTCTTTTATATCAAACCATATATTTATTAAAGAAATAAACAGGATAATGACCAAAAAGAAAAAGAAAGAGGCAAGCATTTTGGCTCTTATAGTATTGAAGTATGACAACATTGGTCAATTAATTAATGTATAGTAGTATATACTTTTCGTATCAGTTTTTCGTTTCCAACTGCCACAAAAATACGACCTTATTTTGGTTAAAACAGCGCAACCTTCCATTCTTCATATTATCTTAATACTACGCGCTGCCAAAGGGCTATGCTCTCTCGTTGTGCCAAGCCTTTCTTTTTTTATTGTGAATGCAGCACCTTCGCAAGTACTTTACAAAAGTTTTGGATGCTTAATGCGATCTACTTTGCTGCGCAAGCAAGTCACAAGGTTTACCTTGATTCAAAACTAGACTTAAAAGAACGGGTGGTTATTGTAAAATGATAATTAAACCAAAAAACACCCCGCTCAACATGCAAATTGAACGGAGTGTTTTATGAGAACTATAAAGGCATTAGCATTGTTGATTTCCATCTATCGAGTTTATAAATAACTGAAAATCAACGTATCCTGAAATTGGTAACTTCTTGAAAGCTTTAGGCTGTAAAATTTCCCAACTAACCCTTCTTCTTCGTTTCTTTCTTCGC
>NZ_CANLRP010000292.1 GCF_947493425.1 uncultured Microscilla sp.
TGAAAAACAACTTGTGTACAAACTTTAGGATAAGCAAGTGTGTTGGTCTGGCGGAAGCCTTAAGACCAACACGGGAAAGTTGTTTTTTGGGGTTGAATTGTTTTCGAAAACCAGACAGGTTGGGCGCTGGTTTTTGTTTTCAGCCTAGCTTTACGCTAATTCGTAATTGAAAACTCTTAATTACATATAAGATCAACTCCCCCACCGTAACTTAAGTTCGTTCAAAGCGTCCTGCATTTCATCAGTACTGTTTTTTTCTTCTACACTCAAAGGCTCAGCTGCCCGTTCTTTACAATCCAGGTTAGAGCAACGTTCGCAAGCTACCCCTACTTGTCGGGTCGGAATTGCCTGATCGTTCCAAAACTTCACTTTACGTTTAAACTCTTTGGTCATCAAAAAACCAATGGTAACACTGCTGTTGGTATTGGGGGTAGGGTTGATGGCACGCGCCAGCGAAATACACAGGTATTCGTTTTCTGAATCTATATATTGTGAGCGTTGAGCGCTACAAATCACTCCACTGCTGGTTTTAGACTTGTCTCCTATTTGGGCTTTTTCCAGGTCTTTGAGAATATTGATAGACACCCAACGACGGCAATAGTGTTCGTTGAGCATGTTGCCATGTGGATTGTACAAACCTGCCAGGTGCAACTCTTTGTTCAACTCATACTCGTTGTTGTCGCGGGTGTGGTGAAAACGCAAAAAAAACAATTGCTTAAGCCCAAAAAAACGAGGTACTAAATTGGTGAGGCGGTGCAAAAACATTTCGGGCGACGCATCGTATTCGTCCAACAAACCTAAAAACACGGATTCGTTCCAGGTACTTAAGGTAATGGCTCCTTTCAGCTTGGTCACAAAGTGTTTGGCAGGCATCAGCAAGGCGTTGGCAAAGTAAGAAGCTTTGAAATTGTTCAAGATTTGCTCAAAAGAATCGACCTTGATGGTAGAAGAAGTATAAAAACGGTTGCGGAGCTTTAGGTAATTGTAGCCCAACTCTTTGCCCAAAGTAAATAAAGTTTGACTAGTAGCAAGGTTTGGGTTGAGCAATAACCTACCTCCTCCCCTGCCTTTAGGAATAAGCACCGAGCGTTGACTTTTTAGTATCGGATACTCCAATATACTCTCACGGTCTATTTCATATTGATACTTTTCTTTAAGCAATTGCTCTAAAGTGGCTACACTTAAAGGTAGGTCGCCAAGTTGATGCTCTTTGGCAAACTTTTCAGCTGCTTGCTCCAGGTCTTCAAAATAGTTTTCATGCATTTCCTGGTAAGAGCGTAATACTGAGAAATAGAAACGCTCTACGCTCATGTCATAGTTTCGGGCTATTTCTATGAGAGTACTTATAAAAGCACTCACCTTGGCGGGCGTATTGGTAATCATGTCTATCAAGGTGCTCAACTCAATGCCAAAAATCTCTAAAGGCAAACTAGTGAGCATGTCAGATTGAATGAGTTCGGCAATGGGCGCCAGTTTTTTGCTTAGTTGCAAAGAAATCAACCAATCATAGTCTACTTCAAGGGTTTGTGCCAACGTAGCTATTTTGTTGGGCTTAGGATACTTTTTTCCTTTTTCTATTTCGTTCAAATAAGAAATAGATATGCCAGTTGCTTTGGATACTTCAGCCAACGAAAGCTTTTTTTCAGTTCTCAATTGCTTGACCTTTACCCCAAAAATGAGTCTGATATTTTCTTCTTTAATCTTCAAAGGCGTATTCTTTTATTCTTTTGTTTTTAACGATTGGCAAACAACAAATGGTTATTGATTTTTTATCCAACCTCCTGATCGTTTGGTATATTAGGCTGTCTGCTTGTTTTTAATAATCTCCTAAAGAATAGGATTGTACAAATATAGCGAAACCTTTTATTAATACAGAAAGTATAAAAATTAAATATTTTTCACATTTAGCGAAATTTCGCTTGTTTTTTGTTTTCGCTTTCCTTTTCTTTGTACAACAGAAAACGAAAACCTTTTAACACTCCCATGCAAGAAACACTTATCGAAGGATTTAAAATAAAAGACGAAAAGATTCAAAAAAAGTATGCCGATGTACTTACGCCGGAAGCCCAGGCTTTTTTGGTAAAGCTACACCGCACTTTTGAGAAACGCCGTCAAGAGCTATTACAAGAACGCGAGCAACGTCAGCAAAAAATCAATCAAGGCGAAATGCCTGATTTCCTTGCTGCCACTCAAAGTGTTCGTGAGGGTGACTGGAAAGCAGCCGAGGTGCCTGCCGAAATTCAAGATCGCCGTACTGAGATTACCGGACCAGTAGACCGCAAGATGATTATCAATGCGTTAAACTCTGGCGCCAAGGTATTCATGGCCGACTTTGAAGACTCTAATTCACCTACTCTTGACAACTGTTTGCAAGGACAGGTAAACTTAAGAGATGCTATCAATCGCAAGATTGACTTTGTAAACGAAAAAGGCAAAGCTTATAAGCTAAAAGAAAAACACGCAGTATTGATGGTTCGCCCTCGTGGTTGGCACTTAGTCGATAAAAACGTGTTGATAGATGGTCAGCCTGTGTCGGGTGGTTTGATGGATTTTGGACTGTATTTTTTCCACAACATTGCCACATTACAAGCCAAAGGTTCAGGCATTTATTTTTACCTGCCTAAACTAGAGTCTCACCTGGAGGCGCGCCTTTGGAACGATGCCTTTGTACTGGCTCAACAAGAACTAAAGGTTCCTCAGGGTACAATCAAAGCCACAGTATTGATTGAAACTATTCTGGCGGCTTTTGAAATGGATGAAATCATTTATGAGTTGCGCGAACACATGGCAGGACTCAATGCTGGACGCTGGGACTATATATTTAGTGCCATTAAGAAGTTTATCCAATACCCTGACCGAATTTTCCCTGACCGGATACAAGTAGGAATGACTACGCATTTTATGCGCTCTTATGCCAAATTATTGGTAAAAACCTGTCACAAACGTGGTGTACACGCAATGGGTGGCATGGCAGCTTTTATTCCTAGTCGTAAAGATGAAGAAGTAAATAAAAACGCTTTTGCCAAAGTAAAAGCTGATAAAGAACTAGAAGCTGAAACTGGTTTTGATGGTACTTGGGTGGCCCACCCTGATTTGGTTCCGGTAGCCTTGGAGGTATTTACCAAAGAATTGGGCGACCAGCCTAACCAAAAACACGAAACCAGAAGCCAAGAATATGACATTACTACTGAAGACTTGCTCAATTTTAACATCGAAGGTGGAAAAATCACTGAAGCAGGGTTAAGGCTCAACATCAACGTGGGTATTCTTTATATAGAATCTTGGCTCAATGGTGTAGGCGCAGCCGCTTTGTATAATCTTATGGAAGATGCTGCCACTGCGGAGATTTCTCGCGCTCAGGTGTGGCAATGGATCCACAACGACGGGGTAAAACTTGACGATGGAAGAGAAGTAAACGTGGAGTTATACAAAGAAGTGTTACCTTCTGAACTTGACAAAATAAAAGCTTATGTAGGTGAAGAACACTATCAAAAAGGTCAGTTTGAACTTGCCATCAAACTTTTTGATGAGCTGGTAACCAATGACCAGTTTGAAGATTTCTTAACACTGGAAGCTTATAAACATATTTCATAGTTAGGAGACTATAGTCGGTAGTCCATAGCCCCGACAGGGGCAAGCTTCAAGCGACAAGTCGCAAGCTACACCCTGTTCCACAAGTAACCACGCTTTTGTATCACACTGATTTTCAGTTATTTACAAAAAGCGTAGTTAGAAGCCTCTACAAGCAACTAATTTGAAGCTTGTCGCTAAAAGCTTGAGGCTGTGAATACTACTGACTATCGTCTACCGACTACCAATTTATAAAACAAAAAAAGGCAAATAGCTGCCACTATCTGCCTTGGGTTTATTTAAAAACGCAAATTATTATGACAAAGATTGATAAAATAAACGAAATAATCAAAGATTGGTCTACAAATCCACGCTGGAAAGGTATAGAACGCCCTTATACTGCCGAAGAGGTAATCAAACTACAGGGGTCTTACCGTATTGAGCATACCATTGCCAAATTGGGCGCCGAAACATTATGGCGTAAAATGCAAAGCCAGGATTATGTAGCTGGCTTAGGCTGTTTAACTGGAAATCAAGCTGTACAGGCAGTACAGGCTGGCTTACAGGCGATCTATTTGAGTGGCTGGCAAGTGGCAGCAGATGCTAACCTTGCTGGCGAGATGTATCCTGACCAAAGCTTGTACCCTGCCGACAGCGTTCCTAAAGTAGTACAAAGAATTAACAATGCTTTGCTTAGAGCTGACCAGATTCAGTCGGTAGGCGAAGGGGAAGATAAAACAGAGTGGTTGGTGCCTATTATGGCTGACGCTGAGGCTGGTTTTGGTGGTAACCTAAACGCTTTTGAATTAATGAAAGCAATGATCAAGGCAGGTGCTGCCGGGGTTCACTTCGAAGACCAATTGTCATCGGCTAAAAAATGTGGTCATTTGGGAGGAAAAGTATTGGTACCTACTACCGAAGCCATCAACAAACTGGTAGCGGCTCGTCTTGCCAGTGATGTAATGGGTGTACCTACAGTATTGGTAGCACGTACTGACGCAGACGCAGCTCAGTTGCTTACCAGTGATGTAGACCCAAGAGACCATAAGTTTTTGACTGGTGAAAGAAGCCACGAAGGTTTCTATTATGTAAAAAGCGGCATTGAACAAGCAATTGACCGTGGTTTGTCTTATGCGCCTTATGCCGACCTTATTTGGATGGAAACTTCGCACCCAAGCATTGAAGAAGCCAAGCAATTTGCTGAAGCTATTCACGCCAAATACCCTGAGAAGATGCTGGCTTACAACTGTTCTCCTTCTTTTAACTGGGCTTCTAAGTTAAGCGACCAAGAGATGCTGGAGTACCGTGAAAACCTGGCTAAATTAGGCTACAAGTTCCAATTTATTACACTGGCTGGTTTCCACGCGCTTAACACTAGTATGTTTGAATTGGCAAGGGCTTATAAAGATCAAGGAATGTTGGGGTACTCTGCCTTACAACAAAGAGAATTTGCCTTACAGGCAGACGGTTTCAGTGCGGTAAAACACCAGGCATTTGTTGGAACCGGATATTTTGATGCGGTGCAAAACACCGTAACTTCAGGACAGGCATCTACTGTTGCCCTCAAGGGTTCTACCGAAGAGGAGCAATTCTAGAAGTGAGCGACCTGTTCACTTCATAGTAGATGTGATTGTGTGTTTTTGTTGACTAAAAACCGTTTGGATGCTTTCCAAACGGTTTTTTTGGTTTGGCATAATGCAAGGGTCTGATTTATTAAAAAAAGATCAAAAGCAGAAAAGTCAACCTCGCAGTTTCAGATCCATAAAAAAACACAAAACGAAAGCGTAAGGGCTACCCCTTGTGGTCGCCCCTACAAAGGTCATATTAAAAAATA
>NZ_CANLRP010000293.1 GCF_947493425.1 uncultured Microscilla sp.
GCTTGTTGTTGCTCAAGCGTTGCTTTTTCTGCTTTGCCCGCCCGCAGGTTTTCCTGTTCGGCTTTGGTCAGCCCCCAACGCCTGAGCTGAGGGTCTACCGACAGGCTTTCGAGCCCGGCAATGGTCTTTGCCAGTTGTTGCAAACGTGCCTGGTGGTCGGTTTTTACCCGTTGGATTGCCTGATTTTTACTTACCGCAATGGTTTTGCTTTCGTCGGTTTGGGCATCGCCAATGAGTGCCCCGCCCAAAGCACTGACCAGCAGCGAAGCTAACGCCAGCAAACTCAGGTAGAGCCATTGCACCAAAGGTACTGTTCTACCGTTTGCCTGCCGATAAAACACATCGGTGGCTTTTTCTTTCTTGCCCCATTCGAGTGCCCCAAAAATTACCAGCAGACACACCAGCGTAAGTAAGAGCAAAAGAATAGAGACAGGACTCAGTGAAACCAGGTCTAAATGCCGGGTAGCCAGCAAAGTTGCCGTTATCAAGGCAAGAATAACCGATACCGGATGATAAAATGCCCTGAATCCTTTGCTGAGTTTAAACCACACCAACCGCCTTTCGAGGTAAGACTTGCCCTCCATATAATGCTGCGCCTTTTCATAGTGATCTTTCCATTTGGCCACTTCGTGTTGTTCATCGTAAGGGTTTTGGGTGGTAAGCCGGGTAGCAGAACGTGCTTGTTTGATCTTTTGTAATAGTTGTTGAGAATTGTTCATAGTAAAGATAGTTGGTAGTGAATCAGTAGATTACATCATATTTAAATACCTTACAATACATTTAACATCAAAAATAGATGTTATTCATTCAAATGTAATCTTTTGATAACTACTTACAAACAAAAAGCATCAAAATTTGATGTGTAGCAAAGAAAAAGCAGGTATTTTAGCCCCATGGAAAAACAAGACTTACTAAAAATGATTAAGCATTTGCGCACCAGTGAGGGGCTTACTCACCAGCAAATGGCCACTAAATTGGGGTGGGGCAAACAAACTTATGAACGGATTGAAAATGGGCGCACTCAAAATGTGGGGCTGGACGACCTTATTCAGATTGCCGGAGTATTTGGGCTGACGGTGGTGGAGCTCATGAACCAAGCGACCCCCGAAGGAACAGCCAGTGCTTTATTCAAAGAAGCCATTACTCTCTTTAGGGAAGCCCAAACCAAAGTGGATGCCGCTGAACAAATACTAGAGAAGCTATCAAAAAATAAATGAGTAATACCAATAAAAAAAACCTTCGCCTGAAACAAGCGAAGGTTTTTGCATAAATAAATAATCAAACGATTCTTAATAGTGGTAATTTACAAACGGACACAAGAAATTATCAAAATTGTATTTATCAAATAAATAGACTCTTTTAAGGTACATATATAGCACTCCCATTTATTCAAGCGATTTATTAAAATTGCCAAAATGATAATTTATTTTTTTATACCAAAACGAGGTCTTTAGCCTAAAAGCCACCTGCTACAGCAGCAAAACCTGCACAGTTGTTTTTTGGCGCTTGTCCGGAAATATCTGTTTCCGGCACAGGCAAACCAAGCCATTCCAGACAGCAGGTGAATCAGTAACTTATACAAACAGTAATGCTTTAGTCCTGAATAAACACCTGCGGTAAGGTGGCTGCTTGCTTTAAAGCCAGGCACAGAAGTACCATAAAGCCTCAAATCAAGCAGTTTGATGTATGGTTAAGAAAATAACTCTGGGTTTCTTTTAAGCCTGTCCCGCCAGTGGGATTCTGCTGACAAGCAAGCCAAATGGTATTGTGTAAACAAGTAAAATAGGTGGAGCCTTTGCTCTAGTGATATGTCGTAAGCAACATCAAACACTGCCAGTAAGCAGGCAAAGTTTGATCTCCCAAACGAAAGAACCCTTATGTTGAGTACAATCTTACCAAACTTTCGTAAACATTCAAAATTCTTTTCAAAAAATATATGCTATCATATAAGCAAGTAAAAACCCTTATTTTTGATGCAAAAAAGAGAAGTTTTTTATATTTTTCTTGTTTGTATTATTTCTTGTTCATACTATTGCACCCTTATTAAGCGTGAGGCTTAGTAAAATACCTGACAATGATGATCTGAGTTTAGTTGAATGTGAGAGTCAAATAATGTCATTGATAAGTTTATCTAATGCAAGTTTGACCCTTGTAATACTTTTGGGCAAAGGTACGCACATAGTATGTCTTTGCCTTTTTTCTCTATACAGACAAGTAAACAACATTGTCAGCACAAACGACTGCTTATTAAATAGAAATATAAAACAACAGATGATCAAATGAAGCAAATAACACTGTATATCAGTTAAAAATGATTCCCTCAGCGGCTTGTTCAAGAGAGGCAGGCGGCATTTTCAATCCCTTCATTCACTCTGGTATAGTGCACCACTCACGATGACTACCCAGGGCAAGTAAGCTCATGAATACTTTTTGGTATATCTCACTTACTGTAAGGTTGTTTGCCCAGGGCACGCAGCTCTACAGCATTACTGTAACTATGCAAAAGAGGGTACTCTCTCAATATTTAAAGATCAAACATCAAAGTAAAAAAAATGAAAAAGAGGAAAAGAAGAATAACCCTGCACGTAAGAAAAAAAGTAACTGTATTGCAAAAACTGAATGAAAGCGACATTCAAGATTTTACCATTACCGATCTGAAACACCTCAATGGGAGTCTGTTTTATCACGACTTTCAGCCCCAGTATCCCAAAAAACTCTCCGTTCGTGAGGTTGTCTTTGAAGGCAAAATAGTCTCCTTGTTTGAATTTCCGGTCAGTTTTGAGGCAAAAATCGAATCCAAGATAACCTATCATTTCCAAAGAAAATCGGACAATCTAAAAGGACAACGTGGGAAAGGATAGGTGGGTAAAAACACCTTTATCCTTCTCTGAAAACCAGCCTTGACTTTATAAAAATACACTGCTAACAAAAAAAATATAAGAAAAATGATACACTATTTGTCGCATACCTTGCGGGCAAACCTATTACTGCTATGGCTGAATTTACAGGCAATACTGAGTACTCAACCTAAAGACATCAGCCATCATGAGTAGAGAAAGCATCACCGAACAACACAAGCGCGAAGCAAGGCTCCTTGCCCAACAGAGGCAAAAAGGTCTGCGAAACAAAGTGAAGGTGCAGGTAGACCACAACACCTGGATTTACCTGCCCAAAAAACTTGCCCGAAGCAAACGAAAACTTAAAGCTTACCTGGCGGCCAGGGCAGAACGCATTCGGGAGAAGAAAGACCAGGAAGAGCAAATTAAGGCAGGACGCATTGCCAGAAATAAGGCAACGGCCAAGGTCAGGAGGTTGAAGAGAAGAAGTAAAAAGTAATCCACCATTAAAACAGATTTGATTTATCATCACATTTTAAATATATGTATCTAATGAATCATCAAACATCATTACCTGTCAATTATAAAAAACACATGAGGTTCGATATGACAGCCCTCATTGAAAACAACATCAGTATCAAATCCTGCCAACAAATAGCAAAAATAGGTTTTTTCAAACATTTTAAATCAAGATAACTCTTATGATGACAGCCGATTTATTTCACCTTACCGAACCCTTTACTCATATTGCTTCTTACCCTAAAGCAGGCAAAACCAGCCTGGGGGTAAGCTTGGCTCTTGATGCCCTTATACACCACGACGATATGGGTATTTTCTTTTGTTCGGCAGGCAAAGAAAGAGACATCAGGCATCGCATGGTATCAGCCATGAGTGATATTGACCTGATAGAAATAGAGCACATCAAAGAAAGTCCCGAAGATGCAAAGTACAAAAAATACCAGGATACGTTAATGGCCACCTTTAATTTTAATTTCATTGCCTGTGACATCAGAGGGATTGTGTTTGAGGAGTTCAGACGCAAATGCCTTTATCACGCCTATTACAATCAGGTTAAACTCATTATTGTAGATGATTTACATCAGGTAGTGGGTGGAGACACTCAAAGCAATATTCAGGAATTGAAAAAGCTTGCCAGCGTGTTGAACATCCCTTGCATCGTATTTACCCCATTGCCCCAGGCAGAAGATGACAATATACAAAAGGTGACTAAAATCAATGCTTTGCTGAACACTTATGCAGATGTCACCATGTGGCTGGATCGTCCGGAGTATGAAATAGCGGCTCAACTGGAAGTAATTAAGCAGCCCACAGGCAAGTTCTCTGGCATCCCCCTGAGTTTTACTCCGCGAACGGCTCATTTTACGGATGTGGAAATGATTGGCTTACATTTTATGCTGATAGAATTGGAAAAGACAGGGTAGCGTTTCCTTGACATTGATGATCTGTAAAACCCTGGCATCTTAAATATTATAGGTGGGGGGACAGGAAATAATTTAATTTTCAAAAACAACAAGGGGCGAATGAGGAACTGGGAAATATATTATTTTCTAAAAAAACGTTTTCGCCCCACTCAAAACTTATTTTAATGGCAAAATCAATAAACAAAGACAACTCAACACAAGCCTCGCTGGAAGGCTTATTACCTATTGAAGTAAAAAATGAAATACCTGTAGTAGATAGCAGGCTTGTCGCAGAAGCACTGGGAGTCAAACATAAAGCTTTGATGGCAACTATTCAGCGTTATCAGGCTAAAATAGAAGAGTTTGGCTCGCTACCGTTTGAAACCGAAGTGAGAAAACGTGATGTAGGGGCAACTACCCTAAGATTCTGCTACCTTAATGAAAATCAGGCCATCTTCCTTGGGACCCTTTCCAGAAATACGAAAAAGGTTGTTGCCTTTAAATCCAGACTGGTTCAATCATTTGCTTATGTTAGAAAAACAGTTCAGGAACAGCCATTCAATCAGAGGATTTTGGTACAAGGAGTAAAAAAACTCCATGAACTGGCAAAGTCCACCAAAGAGACCAGAGGGCAAGTAAAACTTTTGAACTCCTACCACAAATTTTTGGCACACGAAATAAGTAGCATCAGGGATGCGCAAGATTCCTTGGCAGACGAAATAGCCCATATCAAGGCAGCTCAAGCAAGTTTACAGATAGAAAACTTCAACCCGCTTTTTACCAAAGTCAGAAAAGAACTGGGGCAAATGATGCAAAATTATTCGATCTGGTATGAGATGACCACTCAGGAACTCTACCAGGTTCTTTACAAGGAGTTTACCGTAGCATCCGGGCAAAGTATATATCAACAAGCAAAAATGGCAAATAAAACGCCCATCGAGTGGCTTGAATCCACAGGCTGGATTTTAGAGGCTTATGGCCTGGCTATAAAGCATTTTGGGATGCCAGAAGAAAATCAAGATTCTCAGGGTGACTTAGGAAATCCTGACAGATAAGAGGGCAGAAGGCATCATAACAGTAGTTCAATCTTTCAAACTGAAA
>NZ_CANLRP010000294.1 GCF_947493425.1 uncultured Microscilla sp.
TTAGGATTTACAGGATTAGCTGAAGCAGAACTCAGCACAGCAAAGCTGTAGCTTCGGTTGATTAATGTTGGTATTCAGGCAATTGGTCAAAATCCATCCTCAAAACCATTTTTGTTTAAGTATAATACATTAAAATAGTTCAAAAAATACGATTAAAAATGAATGATGTTTCCGGGAAGGCTTCAATCAATAGAATATGATTGTAATAAAATGGGAATTGATTGCATTTGTATTTAGATTTGTATAGAGAAGTGAAGGCTTAGATAAGACGTAAAAAATGAAAGTATTTCAAAGAAACAAAATGCCTTATAGATGTATAATGAGGAAGGTTGTTTAAGTGGAATAGGTCGTTTTTGTAGTTTTACTTATCAATTAATGGGACACACCTATAACAAATGCCAGATTGTAGGCTTCACTACTTGCAACCCAATTTGAACTATTCAAGCAATCACACACTAAAACTTCAAAAAAATATGAAAGAAGTATATATCATTTCTGCTGTTCGCACTCCCATTGGTAGCTTTATGGGAAGCTTGTCAAGTCTTACTGCTACTCAATTAGGAGCAGCTGCCATCAAAGGAGCTTTGGAAAAAGCCGGAGTAGATGCTTCAGAAGTACAAGAAGTATTTATGGGTAACGTACTTTCGGCTGGTTTGGGGCAAGCTCCTGCCAAGCAAGCTGCATTGTATGCGGGCATCAGCAACACGGTGCCTTGTACCACTGTAAACAAAGTATGTGCTTCAGGTATCAAATCTATCTCTTTTGCGGCAATGAGCATTATGTCAGGTCAAAATGATGTAATTATTGCTGGTGGAATGGAAAGCATGTCTAACGTACCTCACTACTTGACCAAGTCTCGTTTTGGTTACAAGTATGGCAATGTAACTACAATAGATGGTTTGGCTTATGATGGGTTAACTGATGCCTACGACCAGGTGGCTATGGGAGTGAGTGCTGATGCTACTTCTGAAAAATATGGGTTTACCCGCGAAGCTCAGGATGCATTTGCCATTCAATCATACAAGCGCAGTGCTGCGGCTACCGAAAGCGGCGTTTTTAAAGAAGAAATTGTACCAGTAGAGGTTCCTCAGCGTAAAGGCGATCCTTTGGTAATTACAGAAGATGAAGAGTACAAACGTGTAAACTTCGAGAAAGTATCTAAATTACGTCCTGCGTTTAACAAAGAGGGTACAGCCACTGCAGCCAACGCTTCTACTTTGAACGATGGTGCCTCTGCATTGCTGATTATGAGCAAAGAAAAAGCCGAATCTTTAGGCCTAAAGCCTATAGCCAAAGTAGTAAGTTTTGCCGATGCTGCTCATGAGCCAAAGTGGTTTACGACTGCCCCTGGCAAAGCCGCTCCTAAAGCCCTAGAGTTGGCTGGGCTTAAAAAAGAAGACATTGATTATTTTGAGGTAAACGAAGCTTTTGCCGCAGTAACAATGGCTTTTAACAAAGATATGGACTTGAGCGAAGACAAAGTAAACGTGCACGGGGGAGCTGTTTCTCTGGGACACCCACTAGGTTGCTCTGGCGCCCGCATTGCCACTACTTTGCTCAACGTATTGAAGCAAAAAGACGGCAAATACGGTATGGCTGCCATCTGTAATGGTGGTGGTGGTGCTACTGCAATGGTTTTTGAAAAAATGTAGACCAAAAACTTTTTGTGATACAAAAACGCCTCATTATTGAAAAATAGTGGGGCGTTTTTATGTTTTCACAAAACCAATTTCATACTCCCTGGGCTTTGATAATTTAGCCCAAAATCTAATCTCCAGCGTTCAAATCTCGTACATCATATCATTGCCAGTTTTTCGGCAAAAGAGTATATCCTTCCTAAATTTAGATTAGCTATGAATCTATTATAAAAATAGATTTTGCCACCAAAAACCTGTATCTTATCCTTATATTAGACACTATATAGAAATTATTATTTGGAGTAAAAACAACTCTTTTGGCATAGTCTTACGTTTTTATATATTGAAACACTAAAAATACCTATTTAATCTATGAGAATCTTACATTATAATAAAATATGGCTGCTGTGCGGTTTGCTGCTGGTGGCTATGTTAACAAAAGCACAAAATAATACCCAGTTGGTGATAGAACCACAAGGGCATTCGGCTAAAATTTCTGACATTTTGTTTACACCTAACGGTAAATCAGTGATTTCGGTAAGTCACGATAAAACCATTCGTATCTGGGATTCGTCCAGTGGCGAACTCAAAAAAACAATCAGAGGGCAGATTGGAGATGGTTCGCAGGGCAAGATTTATTCTGCGGCACTCTCACCTAACGGACGCCTGTTGGTAGTGGGGGGATTTTTCTCTTATGGTACCAACCGAGAGTATGGAGCGATAAGAATAATAGACCTAAAACGTAATGAGATGATTGGCAAACTGACCGGCCACACTGATGTGGTTTTCTCGGTGGCTTTCTCAAAAGATGGCCGATACATTGCTAGTGGTAGCGGCGACAAAACCATTAAAATATGGGAAGTAAACCGAAAACGTTTGGTAACCACCCTTAAGGGGCACAGCAATAGTATTTATGAGGTAGCATTTGCTCCCAATGGCAACCAGCTTATTTCGGGGAGTTATGATAAAACAGTAAAAATATGGGATTGGCAAAACCGTCAGGTAATAAAAACCCTGACCCGTCACAATAATAGAGTTCAGGTGGTAGCTTATTCGCCCAATGGACGGTATTTTGCCACAGGGGGCTATGACAAACGCATATTTTTGTGGGATAACAAAGGAAACTTTCTGAAAGAAATATCTACTAATACTACCATTGTCAAAAAAATTCGTTTTTCCCGTGATAGCAAAAAGCTATTGGTAGCAGCCAAGTATCAAAACATTTATAGTGTACCCAGTGCCGATCTGTTGAGTTCCATTACCAAGCACAAGTATGCTACAGGTGCCGCTTTTTGGGGGGCTACTGGTAAATACATGGCTACAGGTGGAGGCGATGATAAAGAAGTATATGTATGGAACACCCAAACAGGCAAGGTGGTGTCGCACGTAAAAGGCAAAGGTAAACCCAAATATAATGTAGGTTTTGCCCGGAAAGGATCTAAGGTAGCGTTTGGTAATACCTGGAAAAGTGGCAGTAACAAAGGACCACTTACTCAGGCGTTTGATTTTACCAAAATGAAGCTATACACTGATGGAATAAATCCATCAGATTTTCGTAAAGCGCTTACTTTGTATAAAGAAAACACGCTTACAAAAGTAGGCAAGTATAAGCTGAAAATTAAGGACGAATTATTTATCAAAAACCGAAGTAGTGTAGATGGTTCTATCAAAGTATTTACCTACACGCCCAATGCTTCCAGAATTATCTTAGGAAATAGTTTCAATATGAACCTGTACTCTAAAAAAGGTAAAAAGCTGAAGCAATTAGTAGGGCACACTTCAATTATCAGAGGAGTTTCGCCATCGTCTGACAACAAACTGATGGTATCAAGTAGCGATGACCAAACCATTAGGCTATGGAATATTGATGCACAAGGGTTTAGTACCAGTAAAAAGACCCTCAAAACAATTGCTGAGCGATTTACCCACCCTAGCTGGCCTAAAGCCTGGAAACGCAACGGACTTGATAAACTGATAAACGAACCAGGAATAGAGCCTTGGCTAAAGGCGATTGTGGCTTTTCGCAAAAACAATGAAAATACCAACGCCAATATGTATGAAGCCTACCTTTACAAACAACGTAGAATTAAAGTACGTCCTCTGGCTACCTTATTTGTAGCCACTGACAACGAGTGGGTTTGTTGGACCCCTCAAGGGTATTATGCTGCGTCGGCAGGAGGGGAACGTTACATTGGTTGGCATATTAACCGTGGAGGTAATAAACTGGGGACTTATTATCCGGTGGCTACTTTCCGCAAAAAATACTACAAGCCCGATTTGGTAAAGCTTATTATTAAGCATGGTTCATTTGACAAAGCCATGAAGTTATACAATACCAACAATGTACAAGTAACCGAAAACATTGTAAAAAAGAACGAAAACATTATGGATCACCTGCCACCTAAAGTAGAGTGGGTAAACCCAGCCGAAGGTGACTTGAAAGTAAAAGGTAAAACATTTACTGTAAAAGCCCGTATTACTTCTGGTTCAAAAATTACTGGAGTAAAGTTATTGGTAAATGGTAGAGCAGTAGCCAAAACGAGAGGGTTTGAGGTAGTAAAAAATAAGTCGGACAAAGAAAAGGTACTTGAATATAAGGTAACCCTGGAAGGCCCCGAAACCAACCTTTTGGTGTTTGCCTCCAATACGAGTTCTTCTACCTTGTCGGAAGCCCGTACCTTGAAGCGTGAAGCTGGAAGTATCAGTAAAAAGAACAACGATGACCTGGAGTTTGACGTGAAGCAAAATAATATGCTGAAGCCTAATTTGTATGTGGTAAGTGTAGGAGTATCTGATTTTAAGAAACAGTCTTACAACCTTGATTATGCCCACGCGGATGCAGAAGCAATTACTGCCTTGTTTAAAACCCAAAAAGGATTGCTTTATAAAGATGTACAGGTAAAACAATTGACCAATAAACAAGCTACCCGTGCCAACATTTTGGATGCTTTTTATTGGTTAGAGAAAAATGTAACCCATAAAGATGTAGCTATTTTATTCATCGCCAGTCATGGGTTCAACGAAAAGGGTAAGTTTTATATATTGCCCCACGATGGCGACCCTGAAAGGTTAAGAAGCACGGCTGTAAACTGGGCAGATTTTCAAGATGTATTAGGTAATTTGCCCTCTAAGGTAATGCTGTTTTTGGATGCTTGCCATAGTGGTGCCTTGGGCGATAATCTGACAAAAACCCGTGGAGCAAAAGTAAACAATACCGAAGCCATCAGAGAAATTACATCGGCTGAGCATGGGGTAATTGTGATGTCGGCATCTACCGGAAGCGAGAGTTCACTGGAGCAACCCGACTGGAAACACGGTGCGTTTACTTATGCTTTGCTGAAAGCAATGGTACAGAAAAAGGCAGACTTTAATAATGATGGGATTGTATATTTGCGTGAGCTAGATTTTTTTGTAGCAGATGAAGTAAAAACCCTGACCAAGGGCAAACAACATCCTACTACGCTTAAACCAAGTACCATTAGTCGTATGCCGTTGGTGCAAGTAAGAAAGTAGTAAGTTATTAAGGCTAAAGAGTGTCAAAAGGGGCTGACAAACAAATGATGCAGCCTCTTTTTTGGGTAAGCAGATGTGATTATTTTTTTGAAACAAAGCCTTTATAGTAAAAAATATGACCTGTTTTTTGCTAAGGAATGGTGTAAAAATAAACTTCTATAGTAACGCTAAAATATTTTGTTGCTAGACGCGGCACGGCAATATCCA
>NZ_CANLRP010000295.1 GCF_947493425.1 uncultured Microscilla sp.
CTCATTCGTAATTTAGTCCAGAGTTGGGAGTCCGTAGACCATAGTTTTTTAGTGTCGCTTTGCGCTCATTCGTAATTGAACAATTCGTAATTCGTAATTAAAAAACTCGTAATTCTCAAGAATCTGCTTGCTGTTTTTTCCAGGCAACAACCTCATCACGCATTTGGTTATAAGTTTCAAGCGATACATTGGTATGTTTGGCAATGCGCTCATAATCGGTGTTCATATCGTTGATAAAATCATCGGGAGAGTATATCAACACACTTTTCTGGTAGCAATCCCGGATCAGGTGTAGGTGAGCGCCCTGCCAATAGGTGTGCCCCAGGTTCATCCAGGCATAACAATTCATATCATTTTCGGGCTCAGCATCAATGGCTTGGTGTAATGCCTTACGTGCCTTGTCAAACTCACCTTCTACCACATAACACCAACCTATTTTACGCAATGTAAATGCATTGTTGGGCTCTTGTTGTAGCGACATATCATAATAGATGATGGCTTCTTTGTATTGAAGCAGTTTTTGGTGGCAAAACCCTATATTTCGTAAAGTCCAAGAATCTTTGTTTGCCAACTGGTAGGCTTTCAAGTGGTGCTCCAGAGCCATCGCATAATCATCAAACTTTTGGTAGCACCAGCCAATATTATCTAAAATCCACGAATCATTGGGTTTGAGCTCCGCGGCTTTCTGATAATACTCCATCGATTTTTTAAAATCTGATAATTGACGGTAACAGTAGGCAACATCTTGCACCTCCCATACATCGAGGGGTTGCTTTTGCTCAGATGCAAGGTAATATTCGAGCGCTTTAGAGAAATCATCTACCCTTCGGTAACAATGTGCTATATCTTTGAGATTGTCAACGGTTCGTATGCCTAACTCCTCTGCCTTTAGCAAGTGCGTGAGTGCTTCTTTGTGTTGGTATAACTCTTTGTAATAGCTTCCCAGTGACCTGAAAACATAGGGATGGTAAGGAAGTATTTCGGCATACACGAGCAGGGCTTTAATTTCTATTTTATACGTTGCCTTAGACATTGATGCGTTTGATTTGAATCGCTAAATTATATCCTTTTTATAAAAATCCCATCAATAACCGTTTTGAAATTGAATGATTAAACTAATTAATTGCTTTATGGTGGTAATATGGCTGTTTATCCGGGTAACTTTTAGACAATAAAACACACCAAACGGCTTGATGAGTTTGTGTTCAAGCTTCGTTCCAGTATTTTAAACTAAAGAATGTTTTGAAAAATGGGCGTTTTTTAGCGCCATATCCTACATTGTGGTTATTTTTTCCTTTAGGGCATTAAATTCCTTGGTGGGTAGTTGTATATACTGCAAAAGCATTGGGTAGTCATTGTCCATATCAGCAAAAAAACGTTCTTTATTTTCAAAAGCTTCATAGCTACGCCTATAATATTCTCTTGCTTGTTTTTTTTGCCCACTACAATAGTATACATGCCCAGTGTTCATGAGAGATTGAGGGCTTGCTTTTCGGTCAACTTTATACGACTTTCGGTAAGCATTTAATGCGTTTTTGAGGTTGCCACACACAAAATGTACCCAACCTATTTGTCTGATTGTCCAGGCATTGCTTGAGTCTACTGCCAGCGATTGAGCATAAAATGTCATCGCTTTTTTGTAACTTTTGATGCTCATATAGCAATACCCAATGTTGTCAAGGTTCCACGGATCTTTGTTGTCTACCTTATATACATTCAGGTGATACTTCAGTGCCGACGTGTAATCATTGAGTTGTTGGTAGTTCCAGCCTATGCTATCCAGCACATAGGTATCGTTGGGCTTGAGTTGGTCAAGCTTGATAAAATAAGTAATAGATGTTTTGTACTGTCGGGCGCCTTGGTAAGCCATTGCCATACGGCGGATCAGCCAACTGTCTTCAGGGTATTCAGGTTCTACCTTTCGAAAGCAGTCAATGGCCTTTTTATGTTGTTTTATTTGTTGATAAGCATAGCCTAACTTCTTGAAATCAAGCTTTTTATCGTGATCATTCTTTTCAGCTTTTTTAAAGTAAGTAATGGCCTTGCGGTAGTCATAACGGTGATAGTAACAAACCCCAATAGTGTGCAATAGTTCAAAGTGAGAGGGAAGCAGTTCCTCATAAGGGAGCAATTGAGAAAGTTCTTGTTTAAACTGCACGGTAGACATGGGCAAAATTGTTTGTTAAAATGAACGATTTATGGTTAACCAAAAGAGCCTGTGAGACTTGTTTTGATAAAAAAATGATAATGCAAAAATACAACAGGATATATCTGAAAAAAAATGTCATTTGATGAGTTCTTTACATCAAGTAGTTTTTTTTGAATCCGGGTATTTTTTTACTTTTTTGCCTGATTTCTGTAAATAAAACTATAAAGAAAGGTCTTTAGTTTAGGAATAATGTGCCTTGTTGGAGTAGTAGATTTATATAGTGTTTTGAGATAGTATAAAGTATGTAAGACCCTCACTATAAATTCACGATAATTTACGCTGGTTTGTTGGGTTTTATGCCAAGAAATTTTTAATTGTTTTGCTCATAATGTTTAATCATTTGATCATTTACTTTTTCTATGCTTTCTTCGTCGAGATGGTATTGAGTAAGATAAGGCAAATCTTCGCGCATCAGTTGAACGAACTCTTCTTTGTTGCTAAACCCTAAGATACTTTCCTTATAATAATCATAAGCTTTGTCAGGCTGTTGTTTAATCATACAAATATGCCCCAGGTTCATCAATGTGTGGGCATCATAAGGAGCAAGTTGGTGGGCTTTTTTAATATATGTATCAGCCTCTTTCAGGTTGCCTTTTATTAGGTTAATCCATCCAATATTCATCAAAACTACATCTTCATTTGGGTTGAGTTTTTCAGCTATTTTGTAGTATTCCATTGCCTGGTCAAAGTCTTCGAGCCATTGCAGACAGTAGCCAATATGTCCCAGGTTCCACACATCTGTGGGCAATGCTTTAAATGCCCTGAGGTGGTATTTGAGCGCCGCTTCATAGTTGTTGGTGTCTTGGTAGCAATACCCGGCAAACGCAAGGTGTATATTGTTGAGATACTGGTGTTTGTCTGTTACTAAAAAATGTTTGAGTGCCTTCGAAAACTGATTGTTATGGTAATATGCCAAAGCCATCAGCAATACATTCTCTATATCGTTGGGGGCAACCTTGGCTACTTTTTTATGGTAATTAACCGCCAATTTATACATACCTATATTACTGTAGCAAGCAGCAATTTCTTTGAGTAAAGATAAATGATTGGGCAATATCTTTTCATATTTAATCAGAGTGGTTAGGTCTTGATGGTAAATGGCTTGTGACATAAAAGTAAAAATATGAAATGAGGGAGGTACTTTTTACAAAGATAAAAAGTAATGTAGTTTTTTGGTGGTATTTGCCTGAATTTACGCCTGCTTGATGTCAAGAGAGCATATTTTGATGGGTAACTGCCAAAACATTGGATTTTATAAAGTCACCTTGTGAATTGTAGCAGTACCATGGAGAAGTGCCCTCATATTTTCGTTGATTCTATTGTGGTTTCAGGCTTTTCGTTCTAACTTTCCTCAACCAAATTATTTGTTGAACGATTTAACAAAAACATATTGAAAACTATACTAATAACCAATGCGCTGGTAGTAAACGAAGGGACTACTGAAGAAAAAGATGTGTTGATAAAAGATGGTTTGATTGACAAAATAGGGAAAGATTTGTCGGGTACTACAGCCGACTTGCACATAGATGCCAAAGGCAAACACTTATTGCCAGGAGTGATAGACGACCAGGTACATTTTCGTGAGCCAGGGCTTACCCACAAGGCAGACCTTTACCACGAGGCAAAAGCCGCAGTGAGAGGAGGAACCACTACTTTTATGGAAATGCCCAACACCGTACCCAATACATTGACCCAAGAACTACTGGAACAAAAATATCAACGGGCGTCAGAGGTGGCACTTGCCAATTATTCATTTTTTATGGGGGCTTCTAACGATAACATAGAAGAAGTGCTAAAAACTGACCCCAAAAAAGTGTGTGGCATCAAAGTATTTATGGGCTCGTCTACGGGCAACATGTTGGTAGACAACCGCGAAGTGTTGGAAAAAATATTTAGTCAGGCACCTATACTGGTAGCTACCCATTGTGAAGACGAAGCCACCATAAGAGCTAAATCGGCAGTATATAAAGAAAAATACGGCGATGATGTGCCTATGAGTGCCCACCCCGAAATAAGAGATGTAGAAGCTTGTTACAAATCGAGCAGCCTTGCGGTAGAACTTGCCAAAAAACACAACAGTCGTTTGCATATTTTGCATATTTCTACTGCCAAGGAACTAGAGCTTTTCCGCAACGACATTCCTTTAGAAGAAAAACGTATTACTTCTGAAGTGTGCGTACACCACCTATGGTTTGAAGCAAGCCAATATGATACTTTGGGTTCACAGATGAAATGCAACCCCGCCATTAAAGAAAAAAGCAACCGTGAGGCCTTGTGGGAAGCCTTAAACGATGATCGCCTGGACATTATAGCCACCGACCACGCCCCCCACACCTGGGAAGAAAAGCAAAACCATTACTGGAAAGCGCCCGCAGGACTACCACTGGTGCAGTTTTCATTGCAAATGATGCTTGAAATGGCACGCGAAGGCAGGCTAACCCTGGAGAAAGTAGTAGAAAAAATGGCGCATACTCCTGCCATCTGTTTTGAGGTAGAAAAACGCGGTTACATTCGTGAGGGTTATTGGGCTGACCTGGTGTTGGTAGACCTGAACAAAACCACTACCGTCAAAAAAGAAGACATTGTATACAAGGCGGGTTGGTCGCCACTTGAAGGGCAAGAGTTCCATTCAGACATTACCCATACTATAGTATCAGGGCATTTGGCTTATGCCGAAGGCAAGTTTGACGAATCGAAAAAAGGCGAACGCGTGTTGTTTGATCGATAGTTTTTGTCAATGGCTTCATTGTTTTATGGTTCGCTAAGCGGTTTTTTCTGTTCTTAGCTCTTTTAAGTCTTCTTTAGGAGACTTGAAAGTTTTGATGAATGCAAGTCTCCAGACTTGTTTGCGCAGCAAAATAGTGCGCGACCGAAAGTTAGCCTTATGGCTAGAAGCCTGGAGGCTTATTTTTATCCATCAGTTTCCTCAGCTCTTTTAAGTCTTCTTTAGGAGACTTGAAAGTTTTGATGAATGTAAGTCTCCAGACTTGCTTGCGCAGCAAAATAGTGCACGACCGAAAGTTAGTCTTATGGCTAGAAGCCTGGAGACTTCTTTTTATCCATCAGTTTCCTCAGCTCTTTTAAGTCTTCTTTAGGAGACTTGAAAGTTTTGATGAATGTAAGTCTCCA
>NZ_CANLRP010000296.1 GCF_947493425.1 uncultured Microscilla sp.
GACCAGGAAGTATTCTTTGATGATATGGTGGTGGAGCATACGCCCCAACTAATTGTACAGGAGAATCATTATTATCCGTTTGGAATGAACCTGCGAGGAATTGAGAAGCAGGGGAGGCCTGAGCATAGGTATCAATATAATGGAGGCATAGAGAAAGAAATGGACTTTAATTTGAACTTTTATACAACTACATTTAGAAGCTATGACCCACAATTAGGGAGATTTCATCAAATTGATCCTTTAGTAGATGCTTTTGCTAGTATAAATCCCTATCAATATGCTTACAATAACCCTCTTTATTTCAATGACCCATTGGGTTTAGCGCCTATGGGTGACGCACCTTCAAATGGTAATGTAGATTGGGAAAAAGCCGCGAATGATATGAGTGATTTAAATTGGGAGAATCGCAGAAAAGACAGACATGAGAGGCTAAAATTTAGTTCTGACCCAGGGCTAGAAGGTAAAACAAAGACCACTTACACACAGAATTACATATATCAACTTGAAAAAGATGGTTCACGTACTCTAATTTGGACGCAAGAAGTAAAAAAAGTTACTTATGGCCCAAGACTAGGCTCCAACCAAACCTTAAAAAAAGGCTCCACGGAAACTTATACAGTCAAGATCAACGCAAGTGTTAAGCAGGGTAAACTTATTGCCAATCAAGCTTGGGAAATGCGAGGAAAAAAGACTTGGAGAAAAACTGTTGGATCAGGTAGAACAGCTAGGTTTTTGGAGAAAATAGAACCCCCTGTCTTTACTCAAACTTCACCAGAAAATGTATTTAACTCAAATAAAAACCTTTACGGTTATTTTAAGTCCCTCTCATCTGAGATAGCAAAAAATCCTAGTTGGAATCCATTCTCTGCACCAATATCCTTACCAGATGAAGCAATAGGCTATCTTGGAGCTGCAAGTTTTCTTTATGGTGTGTTAGAGTTGGCTAAAAAGGTGCCGCCAACTAATCCTTGGGTACTTGGTACTGTTGGTGCTTTAGGTACTGGTAGCTTCTTGGCTAATCAGTTTAAGAAGTATTACGATCACAGTGGTAGACAGATGTTATTACAAAAACCGTCTACAAGAGTTTTTATCAGAGACGAAACTAAAAAATAAGCGCGATGACTTTTGGAGATATTTTTTACATAACTTATTCTGTTTTTGTACTTATTGTTTTAGTTATTAGGTTATTTAATAACAAATTCTTAGAGCTTAAGAAGGAAAGGAAGTTTACAGTAAAGCTACGCAATCGTCGTGTTGTATTTATTAACGTATATTTGATTTTTTGTTTGATTATTTTAGGAGTTGTAATTTGTATGCCTGTTTTAGAGGCTCCGATTTCCTTAATTTACAGGGTCATAACTTTACTTCTGCTTTTTATTTGGACACTTGCATATGTGAATATTCGTATTGAAAGTATAAAGTCTCGCTAGTTGGGCTCAACTCAACTTTAATTTAAAAACCAAAGCCCAAATCATGTACAAATGGTTTGGGCTTTTTTTATTTCTTATGAATTGAAAAAGAGGAGTTTATGAGTTGCGAAAGTATATGATTGTCTGTACTTTTGCAAGACAGATGATTTGGGATAGTCGTCTATTAAAGCACAGAACCCTGTACTAATTTAGTGCAGGGTTTTTTGTTTCTTATGAAAAAGGGGAGGCTATGCGGATAGTTTTTGATTGGTGTCATTGGCTTGAGCATCCTTTAAAAGTGTATCCAATACATATAAAATCTTATCTCCGCCGCAGAGCCTAGGAACAGTGCTTTTCAAGGTTTTGGCCATCTCGTGGAAACACGATTTGAGAACCGAAGCTAGGGTTTTACTCTGCTGGGCTCAACAAAATTAAAAGCTGGGTAGAACGATAGACGTTTAAGTGTGATAAATAATGGTGCAAAAAACAGCATTAACCTCTATTTTTAATAGAAAAGGAAGATAGTATGGCATTATGCCGGGCTACAGTCACCAACAAAG
This sequence comes from uncultured Microscilla sp., assembly GCF_947493425.1. Taxonomy (GTDB): domain Bacteria; phylum Bacteroidota; class Bacteroidia; order Cytophagales; family Microscillaceae; genus Microscilla. The sequence continues at coordinate 1,970 of NZ_CANLRP010000296.1, forward strand.
ATTTCCACATTATGATTAAAAGATTAAGTGTTTTTTTGGTTTTGGTTATAGGGTGCACTAATTGTAGTTTGACAGGCTATGAGTTTCAATATTTATGCTTTGGAAATGGGAAAGTAATCACCAAAATTTATAATGATAGACTTACAGACTATTTTGTTTATGGTCGCTATGACAGTCAAAGTTTACCAGATTCTTACATAAGTGTTTCTTATTCGGGTAGAGGAGGGTATGTTGTATATGCTGGTTTTGAAAATGGTTCTTGTGTATTGTACCACATTGGTGGTGGGATATTTAATGTCCATAAATCAAACGATAAACTTAAACTTAATGACTCGTTATACAGCGAAGGCAAACAGAGAATACAAGAAAAATCAAAGGCTAGTAAAAATTGTGAGTTTATATTAATAGCAGACTACAGCCATGCAGATATAACCAAACAAAACTGTCAATGTAAATAAATGCCAAAAGAAATCCTGGAAAAAAATGAAAAATGACAAAAGCTGAAAGTATACATACATTTATGTAGGTTAATCCACTGATCTAATGCTGACCAACAAATACTCTGAATAAGCTCAGCGTCCATGCACCTTTTACTCCACAATCTCCGCTAATGCCTGCTCCATCAATACCTTCTCTGAGTACACCATAGTAGAGGCGATGGCACGATGACGCAATTGTTTTTGGATGGTTTCTATGTTATTGCCCCGCGCATACATGAGTTGGGCGCAGGTGTGGCGCAGTGAGTGCAAGGTTACTTTGCGGCGTTGGGCTTGTTGAACAGCCTTGGACAACCCCATGCGTTCCAGCGAATCCCTGAACTCTTTTTCTGCTTTGGCGTAGCTCATTTCAAACAATAAGTCATTGATAGTAAGAGTTTTACCCTCTAAATACTCGTTTACACAGGCTTGGGCGCGCTTAAAAAAACGGCAAGGTTCTTTGGTACTACGTCCTTTGCCCAACACCCACAACACGTCATTACCAAAGTCTAAATCACCTACCTTAAGGCTTAACACTTCTTTGATGCGCAACCCACAAAAAGCCATCAACGACCACATTGCCTGGTAGGTAGGAGAGGGGCTTACTTCAGAACTTAACAGTAACTCTCTTTCTTGCTCGTTGAGCGGGTCTTTATAATAGCGTTGGGTGCTCAACTTGGCGCGTTTGATCCGCTGAATGCGCCCCAGGTCTTTGTAATCATCATCGCTTATGTGGTATTCGTGGCTGTGGTCTTGCAGGTGTGCTGCTACGTTTTTGATACAAGTGAGGTAGAGTGCTTTGGTGTGTGCTGCCAGGTCTTTGTACTGGCAATGCTCCAGATAGGCGCGGGTGGCTGCATAGTTAAACATGAACCCACGCTCGTCGAGAAACTCAAAAAACAGGTTGAGTGCTGCAATGTAAGTGTCTTCACTACCAGACGATACGCCTGCTTCGCTTATGTAGTGGAGAATAATCTGGTGGGCAGCTACTTTGCGCTTGATGGGGTCGGGCACCACTTGCTGGATATTTTGCTTGAGACAAAATTTCAAGAACTTTTTGGTGTAAGACAGGCGAGGACCTGTAATTCCCAATTTTGCGACAAAATTATCAAAACTGATTTGATTGATAAATTGTTTGCTTTCTATCAAATGCTGGCAATATTGGTGGGCGTGGGTTTCGTAGCGTCGTTGGTTTTTGCCAAATACTTTGAACGAGTCTTTGTAGAGACTCATTAATTGGGTCAAATGATATATCCATTTTTTTTCGGGCGTTGCTTGAGCTGGGAGTTGCTCACTGTAAGCATTTTCGGGCAAAGACTCACTCATGGGGCTTATTTTGGTTGGTTTAAATAATTTAAATTGCGAGTAAATTTGGGTATATTTTTACACATATCAAATAAATATAAATTTAATTTTGGTGTAAAACAACTTAAGCACAGTTTTGGACTCTTTCATCAATTGATATATTCCTAATGAAGATGCATAAAACATACAACCCAATTAAGGCATTTTATCCAATCTCGATTTTCTTTCAATACGAATACTCACACACGTAATTGTCCAAATTAGAAGCAAAAGTAACGCAATGACTCTATAAGCTAAAGAAGTAGAAGATGTTAAAACAGGTAAACAAACTACAGTACCCAAAATAAGCAAATAAAAAATGAGGTAAAAGTTGATAAATACTACACGACAATTGTTTAAAACCAGCGTAAACTTTTTTTTCTTTTTAGTCTCTAAGAATCTGTTATCTAATAATTTAGCAAATAAAACAAGCAGCATAAAAGCGGAAAAAGTGATGTAAAAAATATCTCCAAAAGTCATTATAGAGTTAATTAAATCGTAACCAATGCTAAAAATAAACCAATATTGTAAAGCCAAAAAATCACCTCTAAATCTCTATTTTTTTGTCCTTTGAAGCTTTGAATGATCTTCTGGCTTCTCCCCTTCTTATTAAAGAAAGAAAATAGCCACGAATGAACTAAAACAAAGGTAATTAATAAAAATACTGCTGCTCCCATGCCAAACTCAGCCTTCGTAGAAACAAATGACAGGAAAAAAAGAAAAAGCCTGACCAAATAAAAAAATAATGTCAGTAGCATGAATCCGGCCGCATGGTTAATTAAACTTTCCTGGTCTTCATTTTTAATCATTTGATTCCAACGATAATACTTATAAAAAATAAACTCTACTATTCTCATTTATAGATAAGTTAATTAACTAAAATTCTCCTAACACGCCTTTGTAAAGCGGTTCCAAAATGCTGAATTAGTACAGGGCTCAACTCATAACTTCCTCTTTTTCAGTTTATAATCAAATAAAAAAGCCCAAGCCAATTTTAAAAGGGCTGGTGTCAATCACGCCGTCCTAAAAACCAATCACGAATATTAAAGGGAGGGCGTCTAGCGAGTAAATCAGCTTTGCGAAAATCAAATACTTGAATCATACGTCCTTTTTTTTCATATTGCCCGTTTACAATATCTCCCACTAGATAGCCAATAATTACTAAGATAATTGACGAGGCAAGAGGCCAATAAGAAAGGTTAAAAAAAAATAAAGTTATACTAATTACTATGCTATAAAATGTGAATTTAACTTTAAAAGCATTCCGTAAATAATACCCATGCTCATCTAGTAGATGGTTTCGTATTGGTCTTAAATTAGCACGGTATGAGCTTTGAAGTCGGTTTTGGTTAGATATATTTATATCATCTACAAACTCAATCACTGGATTCTCATCAAGAAAAGATTCGATTTCTTCCAAATGCTTTAATATACTAGTGGTTTGGGAACCAAATTCTTTTCATATAAAATTATTATATTTGTAGCTTAACAATATTTTATATCAATGCC
>NZ_CANLRP010000297.1 GCF_947493425.1 uncultured Microscilla sp.
TAACCACATGTAGTGGGCTAAACGCTAGATCAGGTAGTTGCCTGAAGATCAGGCAATGCCTGTGGGGGCTACCGACTCCCAACTCCGGACTAATATTCAATTACGAATGAGGGAATTACGAATTACGAATGAACGCGAAGCGACTACGGTCTACCGACTACCGACTCCGGAATAATATTCAATTACGAATGGGCCAATTACGAACCGACCAAAGGGAGCTCTGCGTAAGCTAATTACGAATGAACGCGAAGCAACTACGGTCTACAGACTACCAACTCCGGACTAATATTCAATTACGAATGGGCCAATTACGAACCGACCAAAGGGAGCTCTGCGTAAGCTAATTACGAATGAACGCGAAGCAACTACGGTCTACAGACTACCAACTCCGGACTAATAGACGAATGGCTTCGCCCAACTCGTAACTCGTAATTCTCAAACTCGTAATTAACTTACGCAAAGCGACTACGGACTACAGACTACTAACTCCGGACTAATAAACGAATGAGGAAACCGACCATAAAACCATAAAAAATGAACACTTTCATCGATCAACTTTTCGCCCAATTCCCCACTCAAAATGCCCCAGGGCTTGCTTTGGCAGTAATACAAAAGGGGCAGTGTGTATTACAACAAAACTACGGGCTTGCCAACCTTGCCGAAAACACCGCCATCAGCTCAAGTACTGTGTTTGACATTGGCTCTACCGCAAAACAGTTTACTGCAGCTTGTGTGGCTTTGTTGATAGAAAATGGTGATTTGAACCTGGAAGACAACGTACAAACGTTTGTAAGCAACCTGCCCGATTATGACTACCCTTTGCAAATAAAACATTTGATTTACCACACCAGTGGGCTAAAAGACTACCTTGAACTCGCCCATTTGCGGGGAATGGATGAACACGCCCATTATAATACTGCCTATGCCTTGCAATTACTTTTGCATCAACCCGACCTTAACTTTGTGCCAGGCGACGAAGAGAGGTACAGTAACTCTAACTACTTGTTATTGGGGTACATAGTGGCACAAGTAAGCGGTCAATCGTTACGGGAGTTTGCTCACCAGCATATTTTTGAGCCATTGGGTATGCACAATACCCATTTCCACGACTATTTTGCCGAAATTACTCCTCATAAAGCTGTAGGCTATTTACCTGACCCTAAAGGTGGTTATCAAGAATTTACCTCTAAAATAGACGTGGTAGGTGATGGGGGGCTCTATACTACTATAGAGGATTTAATACGTTGGGATCAGAATTTTTATGACAACCAGTTGGGCGAACAAAATTCTGACTTGATAAAGCTCATGACTACACCAGGCAGGCTCAACGATGACACCGCTTTTGAGTATGGATTTGGACTTATACTGGGCAAACATCAAGGCAAAACTATACAACGCCACGGGGGGGCTTTTGCGGGCTATTGTGCCGAATTGCTTCGGTTTCCAGAAGAAAAACTATCTGTAATCATATTAGCAAACCTTGCCACCCTATCGCCTTGGACTATAGCTGAGCAAGTAGCAGAGGTATTTCTGGGCAATGCTCCTTTGCCTCCAGTGGCTTTGACAACTACCCACTCTCCTGCCACCCCTGCGCTCCAACTGCCCAAAGAACTATTAACACAATACACTGGAGGTTATGACCTGGGGGCAGCTACTCCCCTAGAGGTCATTCAAGAAGCAGGACAGCTATTGTTAAAATATGGTGCTGAAGATATTTTACAACTCACTCCACAAGCTGAAGGTGTTTTTACAGAACCTGAATACAATATTATAATAGAGTTTAAGCAATCGAAAGGTGCAAGGGTACCCTTTATGGTATTCAAGACTCCCGATCAGGAAATTATTGCTGCCAAGGTACCCATCAGTCATCATGTAGATGTAGAAATGCTCAAGCCCTACACAGGCAGTTACTATTGTGCAACGCTCAAAGTGGTGTACGATTTATTTGTCACTGAAAAAGGGCTACAATTGAGTATAGACTTCAGCCCACCTTTTTTATTGCACCTTACCGATACCGACTTCGCTGAAGGTACAATTGGCTCGTTTCGTTTTTTTCGCAATAACGACCACTCCATCAGAGAATTTACCCTCAATACAGGTAGGGCAGACTATCTTCAGTTTATCAAGCTATAGTTGCTTTGTTATAAAAGTTTGGCAATTGCACTCTAAGAAAAATAATATAACTACTAAAAAAATCATTGCCATTATTTTATTTCGCATAAAACCTTTATACTTATGTGATTTTTACCTAAAAAAAACGAACTTTGTTAGTAGACTTTCGTGATAGATTAATAGGGTTTATGAGCAGAAAATATTTATACATCAATTGATTATAACAAACCTCTCCAACCCTTACTCTTTATATTGGTGAATTAAATGAAGCAAATCTTAATTATATACGGTCCTCCTTATTCTGGCAGCAGTCATACTGGCTTGCAAATAGCAGATTACTACAAAGGCGTATCTTTATCAGTAAGTGATTTGATGCGTAAAGAAGTAAGAGAAAAAAGCAAGTTGGGTAGTTTATTGTCCAGTTATATTCAAAAAGGTCAGGTAATTCCCCTCTCAGTTACTGAGCAACTATTATACGAAAGCTTCAAACAACACCAAAACGAAGAGCTACTCGTTTTTATCAACTTCCCCAAAAACACTTCTGAGGCAGAATCTGTTGCCGAAATAGCCCCTCTGTTTGGCTACCAAAACATCAACACTGTATCGCTGGTCATTAACGAGCAAATGATTATTGAACGCATGCAACAAGCCAATACCCATGATGTAGAAGCCATCTGGGAAAAGCTAGAGAGTTATTATACCAACATTTCGTTTGTAATCAATCATTATGAAGAAACAGGTATCCTGCAGGTCATTGATTTTAGCGAAAATGTAAACTTTCTGGTAGAAGAAATCAGTAAGTCGACTGGTCTAAAGGGCACCTCCTAATATTTTTTTCGTCTACTCTAGTCACTTTGCCCTAATTTTACTTTTTTATATAAACTATTCGCCCTATATTTGTAATATCATTTAGGGAAAGGCTACCTATATTGCCTATGTCCACTATGTTTGATAAAAAGTAAAATTTAAACTGGTAAAGATGGCGTCTACCAAAGAAAAAATAGTACAGATGGCGATTGAGATATTCAACAAGAAGGGGATCAAAAATACCACTTCGCGTGATATTGCCGATGCACTGGAGATTAGCCGGGGAAATTTATCATACCATTACAAGTGCAAGACTGACTTGATCGAAGATGTATATAAATACATTTTTGAATCGAAGGAAATAGAAATATTGCCCAATGGCTTGGTAACATTGCACCATTTTCACGCGCTTTTTAAGCAAATGATTGATTTTCAGGATCGTTACCGTTTTTTCTTTTTAGATATTATAGAAATACTACGCGACTACCCCACAGTGGGCAAGCTATACCGCGAACGTGCCCATCGCCGAACGGCACAAGGCAGGGCTTTGATCAATTACTATATAGGCAGTGGGTTGTTTCAGCCCGAACCTATTCCAGGCATTTATGACCAACTCTCTAACACAGTTTGGATTGTACGTGTATTTTGGCTCAACCAAGTGTGGATCAAACAAGAATGCAAAAGAGACGGCACAGTGGCGATGGATAAAAAACGAGCGTTGGAGTCTATCTGGATGCTACATTACCCACACCTGACCGATAAGGGGAAGGTAGAATACTTTGAAATAATGAAGCTGGTAGCAAAGCCAGCTTCTTAAAAGATACAACACTATACACTTAAATATCAGTCATCCTTCTTCTGCTGGCTATCGTCAATATCAGGTTATTTATACCAACAAAATTGGCTACAAGCCAAAAAAATTTAGAACATATTAAAGAACATTAAAATTTCACAGGTTGTGAGACACAAAGAAACACTATGGACAAGAGACTTCGTATTGTTCTGCTTGTCGTACTTGCTCATGGCAGCCGGGTTTTATTTTTTACTTCCGGTATTGCCTCTATATGTTACTCAAGTACTCGAAGAAGATAAAACAAAGATTGGTTACATCATAGGTTTATATGCACTGTCGGCTTTGTTGATCAGGCCATTTAGCGGCTACGCGCTCGACACCTTCGGGCGTCGCAAAGTCTACATCATATCTATGGTATTGTATGCCTTTTCTATGTTTTTGTATAGCTATGCCACTACCTTTTTACTTCTTTTAAGTTTACGTTTTCTGCACGGCTTTACCTGGGGCATGGTCACTACCGGCGGGGGAACCATTCCGGCTGACCTTGTCCCTGCCCGTCGCAGAGGCGAAGGCATAGGTTATTTTGGGCTTTCGGTTACACTGTCGATGGCACTGGGCCCTTTGGCGGGGCTTTGGATACTGGGCAACAACAACTTCTCGCTGCTATTTTATATAGGCTTTGGGGTTTCTATAGCATCGCTGATACTTGCCTATATGGTAAAGTACCCCAGCATTGCCCAAACAACCATCGAAAGCAAACAAGTGGCTCCTGCCCCCCGCAAAAAAGGGCAAATGTTTGAGGCAAAAGCAAGCCATGCATCAGTAGTGGTGTTTTTATTTGGCTTTGCCTATGCCAGCATATTTGCTTTTGCGGCAGTATATGGCACCGAAACAGGTGTGGGACACAGTGGCATGTTTTTTCTGTTGCTGGCAATCGGAGTAAGCATTTCGCGCCCTTATGCGGGCAAACTAATGGATAAAAAAGGCCCCCAACAAATTATGCTATTAAGTTTTATATTGGGCTTTGTAGGCTTTTTGTTGCTGTCTGCCACCGGGCACAGCCTGGTAGTATACCTCACGGCTGGTTTTATCATAGGCTTGGGTTGTGGGTCTATTATTCCTACCCTGCAAACAATGGTCATGAATATGGTAATACCCGAACGCCGTGGAGTAGCAAACGCTACTTATTATGCGGCGGTTGACTTGGGCATTGGCTTAGGCTCGATCATACTGGGCTACGTTGCCGATTGGGCTTCTACTGCTCAAATGTTTCAGTTTTGCGCCCTGATGTTTGTATTTGCCGGCATTTACTTTTTTTCTATGGCAATCAAGCATTACCTCCGCAACAGTATTGCGCTTAACTAAATTCGCATTAATTATGGATTAATATTATAGATTAATGAATCAATGACCAAACCCGATGCTTCTTTTAGAGGTGTTGGGTTTTTTGTTGTTATTTGCTCCAATATATTTTATCTTAGGAACGATGAGAAATTAAATTACCATTCTTGAGGTAGAGGTTTTGTTTTGAGACGAGGCTATTTTTTGCGCCCATAGCAGCGCT
>NZ_CANLRP010000298.1 GCF_947493425.1 uncultured Microscilla sp.
GGTTTACAATGATTAATAGGGTAAACATTTACTCGAATCCGCTATGGACTACGGACTAAATGCTATGGACTATTGTTTCATTTAGTGATGGGTTGTTTGTTAGTAAAATTTTAAATTGCCTGGGCAGTAAAGGCTTAAGCTACCAAGCTGCGTTCTTTCAAAACAATTTCGAAGGGCATATCAAAATCTTCTTTAAAATCTTCGCCAGACTCTATCATGTCCATGTCATCGGGCGAAGCAAACCAGTTGACCATTACATAGCCTTTGGCTGCTTTGTGGTAGCCATCCAATATTTTTAGTATTTCATAAAATCGGCGCGAAGAGCTGGTATTGAAATAAGAAACCTTGAAGTTAAATAGAACGGTTTGGGAGTATTGTTGGGTGTATGCTTCAAGCCAACTGAGGATTGGCTCATAAAAATCCATAGAGTATTCACTGAAAGACTCTCCTGTAATTTCAAATAAACTGTTTTCTATATTAAAAGATACTTGAGGGGTGTAGTATTTTTCGGCAATAAATAAACTTTTCATAACACGATGATTAAATGACTACTGACTATTTTATTTAGTATTTAGTGATTTGTAAGGTTTACAGGTAGTACATTTTACTAGCGATATATCTCCCCCCTCAAGTAACTTTTTTAAAGTTTTTTTATTTTTTGCCCATAATTAAGTAAAATAGTATCAGTTTCATACAATGCACCACTGCCTTTATGTGGGTAAATGATGTTTGCTAACGGTACATTGTTAGCCGCTTTGTTGTGTGTTAAATATTTGAAAATCAAATAGTTGAGCGTTTTATTTCTTGATCAGCTTTATTACTTGCCTACCCGCAGAACTTTGCACCACGCATAAATATATGCCATTTGGCAGGTGAGCCATTTCCAGCCTTATTCTGTGAATTCCTTGGGGCAGTGTGCCCAATTGACGAGATTTAATGGTTTTTCCCGAAAGGTTGGTGATTTGTATTGCCAAACGAGTGGTATTGGTCAGGCTTACTTTTAAAAATAAGTGTTCTTTTATTGGGTTGGGGTAGGCACGGAGCGAGCCAGGTATAGAAGCGGACTGGTGGAGCCCATAGTAAGTATTCAATTGCTGAATGCTTCCATACAAGTTTAATCTTCCTCCCGACACAGTGAAAGCCTGCAAACCAGCCACTGGATCAACTCCTGCCAAAATACATTGTTTAAGGCGTAAGGCAGTTTCTGCCGGAGCTGCTTTTACCGAGTCCATCAGGCGATTGGCAGGCATGGCGTACAGCAAAGCAATGGCGCCCGATACATAAGGAGCGGCTGCCGAAGTGCCACCAAAGACCCCGTATGTACCTGTGTTTAAAGTGGTAAAGCTATTAAAACCAGGAGCCGCCAGGTCAATCGATTGTTTTCCGTAACCAGCGCCTGTTATTTTTTGGTCAAAATTATCGGTATTGGTTACAGTCACCAGGTAGTTACTGGTGCAAGCAGTGGGCATGTCGCCTTCTGTATCTACGTTGGTGTTACTATTGGTGGTAGCGGCTACACTAAGTACCCCCACCTTGCCCAATTCATCATAAATGGCGCACCACAAAGGAGCATCTGCCGCTTTTAATGAGTCAACCCCCCAGGAGGCATGCGCTACTACCACAAAAGCCCCTTGCTTGCCCCCACTTTCGTTGTATTTTTTGCGCATAGTCAATATATAGTCATACGCAGCAATAATGGATGCCTCATCTTGCCCTTTTACCAATGACATGAGTTTTATTCGCCAGTTTACGCCGCTTATTCCTATGCCATTGTTGCCTTCTGCCCCAATGATACCCGCTACTGGGGTACCGTGCCAGTGACCAATGCCCTCATTATTGACATTATTGGTGTTGGTTTTAAAGTTCCAGCCTAACACATCGTCTACCCAACCATTTTGATCATCATCTATCCCATTATCAGGAATTTCGTGCGTATTACGCCAAATATTATGGGTCAAATCTGGGTGACTGTCCAGTACACCCTCGTCAATTATGGCCACTACAATGGTATCTTGGTGGGTGGTATAGCCTCCAGTATTTATTTGCCAGGCTTCTTCAGCGTCAATGTCAATGTCCAATGTGTTTTGATTTATATTGTCATTGACCAATTGCCATTGTTGGGTATACAAGGGATCATTGATGAGGCGACCTCTGGGTTTTGTCAAAAGATGGTTTGTTTGTATAGCTGTAACAGTAGGGAAAGCACGTAGAGCGGTCAAAAACTGAGGCAGGGTTGCTTGGTTTGTATAGCGTACACACCATATCGACAGGGTAGGTGCTATACATCGCACCATTTCAATAGAGGGGGCAATCAATGGATGAGTTTTTTTTACTTTTTCCATCAACTGTTTAAAGTCACTCTGAGGTTTCGTACGAATCAAAAACTCCTGAGGCCTACTTTCAAATGTTTGTGCGATCGATTGTTTGGGTTGTATGCACCATATAAATAGCCATAACCAGAAAAGAAATTTGTACATCATCGACTTCTTTAGTGATTAAAAAAAAAGGTTGTTCGAGAAGGCAAACCTTCTCAAAACAACCTTTTTTGATCAAATAATTTTACGTAGTTCTCACTAACTACTACTCAAAGTAAGCAGTGTAAGCACTTTGCTTTTTAGTCTTCACGTGGAATCTAAACTGGTAGCAAGGGTTTCTGTCTACGCTGTATGATTGGTTGTTAGACAGCTTGTACCATGTAGAAACAATAGTAGACCAAGAGCTGCCAGAGTTTGGTCTGTATTTCAAACCAAAAAATACTCGTCTCCACATGTTATGACGCTCAATAAAAGCACTTTTGTCAACATTGGCTTGGCTGTAGTGCCAGTAATACTTCCAAGAAGCTCTTGATTGATCGTCAGGGTGGTTAAAAGTAATGGCAATTTTAGAAAATTCTGGAGCTAAAGATCTTTGCATTACTTCAAAAGAAACGTGCTGAGCATTGGCAGCGTTGTCTTCTGTTTCGCCGTTTTCTTCGGTACCAGTAGTTTGTGGGCGAGCAATGGTCTCTCCCTTTTTCAAAGCAGTGAAAACAAAGTTTGCTGCAGTATACTGCTCAATCAATGATTTGTCATCGGCAGATACACGCATTACAATTGAGTTTTGACCGCTTTTGTCAAAAACTGTAATGTTTTTAGAAAACTTTTGAGAATCGTTAGCAGCAGGAACGCTTACTTCTTTTTCCGAATTTTTACATGCGTTGAGCATTACAATAAGTGCCAAGGCAAATATTGCTGAAAAGTGAATTCTTTTCATAATGGATGTTAGTTTAGGTTGTAAAAGTATAGGTACTCAATAAAAAGTACCAGTGTTAGTTAAGATTATGCAATAAAGTAAAGTGTTTTTTTTGTGTGTAGCAAGCATTTTATCACATATTTAATGTTAATTTTTTGTTAAATAGGTGTTTTTTTAAAACATTTAAGTTAAGCAAAAAACATAAAATGTGATGTAATAAAAAACTTACAATTGCAGATAAGTGATATTGTCAAAATAAAATTTGGAAGTTGTTCTAAAAACATTACTAAGCTACTGTTGCATAATCATTCACTTGTTCTATAACCTTGACTTCTTATACTCAAATTGCCATAGAAAAAATGCGGGTTTCTGGTTTGTTTCTCCACAAACGAGCGTCAAATGCCATGCAGATATTGCGAATAAAAGGCCTGCCTTCGGCTTTTATCTTTATCCCTTCATTGCTTACATTAATCAACCCGTCTTTTTCAAACTCCTCAAAGTGGGGCATCAACCCGTCAAAACCTCCCAGCTTTGCTTCTTTGTTTGTCCATGAGGTTTCCAGTTGACACATGAGGTTTAGTATGTGCTGTCTAATGATGAGGTCTTCAGTATTGAGGTGATGCCCTCTGAACACAGGCAACTCACCAGCGTTAACGAGGTGCTGATACTCTTCTACTTTTTTTACATTTTGGGCAAAAGCATACCAAGAGTCACTAATGGACGAAACTCCGAGCCCAACCATTAACTGGGTTTTAGAAGAGGTGTAACCCATAAAATTGCGATGAAGTCGTTTTTCTTCCAATGCCTGGTACAAATCATCATTAGACAAAGAGAAGTGATCTAAGCCAATTTCCCGGTACCCTCCACTTTCAAGCAATTGGCGCCCTTCTTCGTATAATTGACGCTTGGCGGCAGACTTGGGCAAGTCGGCCTCTGAGTAGCCCCTTTGTCCACTGCCTTTGACCCAGGGTACATGGGCATAACTATAAAAAGCAATTCTATCGGGAGCCAGTGCTTCTGTTTTGCGAATGGTATCTAACACACTCTCCAGTGTTTGTAGAGGCAAGCCATACACCAAATCGTGATTGATAGAGGTGTATCCCACCGCCTTGCTTTGCTCGTGTGCCCGTTGTACCTGTTCGTAGGGTTGTACCCGTCGAATGGCTTTTTGTACGTTCAAGTCATAGTCTTGAATGCCATAGCTAACCCGCCTAAAGCCTAAATTATATAGTACTTGTAAATGCTCATTAGTGGTGTTGTTGGGGTTGCCCTCAAAGCTAAACAGTGGTTCTTTGTCTAATTCGGTACCTTTAAGAATACCTTCTATGAGCCAACCCAGGTTTTGGGCACTAAAAAAAGTAGGACTGCCCCCACCCAAGTGCATCTCTTTGATGCGGGGAGGAGTGTCAAATAAGTCTTTATACATTTGCCACTCTTTGAGCACTGTTTCCAGGTAAGGGCGTTCTACCTGATGGTTTTTAGTGATGCGTTTGTTGCAACCACAAAATGTACAAAGGCTTTCGCAAAAGGGGAGGTGTATGTATAGACTGATGCCTTCTTGTGGGTTGCTTTCGCTGAATGAGCGGGCAACTGATTGTTTCCATTGGTGGGCAGAAAATCGTTCGTTTTCCCAAAAAGGCACTGTAGGATAGCTGGTGTAACGGGGTGCCGGAATGTTGTATTTATCTATCAAATGTTTATTCATACTTTATGTGTCTTTAATGCCTGTTTTCTGTTACAGACTGCATAATTACACACAAGTACACTACTTTGCTATGACTTTTGTCAGTTAGTATGGAGCTTCTATAGAAGCTGTCTCATAATCATTTTCAGAAAAATATTATTTTAATGATTGATCATACCTGACAGGTAGGCTGTCAGGTATAAAATACTTTAAAAATTGGGTTGTTCTATTCAATGTATGATGAGTAAACCTTGGTTTCTATAGTGAAAAAATAGTTTGAAAGCTGCTTTGTGATA
>NZ_CANLRP010000299.1 GCF_947493425.1 uncultured Microscilla sp.
ATTTTTGCTAAAAGTGTTTTTATTTCTTTTTGCTTATACACTAAAAAGGGTTGAGGCATAAGCCGCAACTTGAATTATTTATCTAGGTGTCCGTAATCTATATTTCAGCTTCCGCCAATTTTCGCTTAGTAGCGGCAAACTCATCCAGCAAACTGTCTACAATATCTTGCGCTTTTTGCTTGTCTGCCGATATTCTATCGCTGTATAGCAATAAACTATAAAACTCAATTTTAACCTTGAGGTTTTCCAGCCGGTTATTCAATTTTTCAATTTTTTGCTTATCGAGCACTTTATTTCTCAGTTTCTTTCTTAGGAATTGTTCAAAAATAAATACGCATTCTTAACCTCATCTTTTGAGGCTATACTTTGTTAAAAAATAGACGAATAGCCATGCTATTAGCCGACCATCCCTCAAGCTCGCTCAATATCCACTAGTATAGGCAGTTGAAATTTCATATTTGCAAACCTATAATAAAGAGGGGTCTACCCATACCTGCCAGGTTTTGAAAACCTGGCAGGTATAAAAAGCTGTTTTATTAAAAGTCTACCGACCGCACTACTGGATATTGCCGTGCCGCGTCTAGCAACAAAATATTTTAGCGTTACTATAGAAATTTATTTTTACACCATTCCTTAGTGATTATTTTTAATTATTCAACGATGTTTGTAAACGTATCATCAACCAAGATAAGTTAAATCTGCTGATTTACCCATTTTTATAGTGTCTTTTCATGCAACAACGAATGCCCAAATCAAAACCGCCATTTGTCTTAAAATCACCACAAATTTGTCAGTTTTATTAAAAACAAAGTAGGGTAAATAATTGTTCTTGAGCAGAAAATTAGTCCAAAAATCGTTTTGATGGCACTAATGTCGCTATCTTGCAACTATCCTAAGTATTATTTATTTTTTTAACCACAAGTATCCGAATGTTTAGCAAAAACAACCAAGTTTTTTATTACAATGCTGGTAGTCATAAAAGCATTGCCCTCAAAGAAATAGATGCGCAGACCTTTATAAAAATAGGACATTTTAAAGCCAACCCTGCCAACCAATCAGTCACACATACAACCTATCCAGACGCCAAATCTGTTGAGTATTTTTATTGTAAAGACAGGCGTGGAGTGTACCTAATAGAGGAAGTTTTTACTCAGGAGAGTTTTTCGCCCAGAGTAGTTATTTATAGGTTGGGCTGGGCAGACCCTAAAACTTTTACCACCAACAAAGCGCTTTTTCCTTATGCCAAAGACAAAAACGGAGTATACCTACATACCCACAAAGTGCCCAACCTGTTGCCCCAAGGCATTGCCTCAGGTCAGGACATTATGAGTGCGCCACACCATAGTTATGAAAAGCTCCCTGTAGAAGTAATTTACCAATATCCTTAAATTTGGTTAAACCATTCCTTGGGGCAAGCTCCCCCAAGGAATGTACTATACATAAAACTCAAGCTCTAAAACCTTATTTTACCAATGCGCACCATTTTATCTTCCGCTTCTGCTGTATTGGCATTTTTGCTGTCAAGCGTAATCACCTTACGCGTCACTTTTTCGTTGCGCTTGCCCCAATTACGATAAACCACCATATACACCCTTGTTTTGGTAGAAGCACGCTCCCGCTGCTGGTTATAATAGTTTACTCTTATTTCATATTTTCCTTTTTGGGCTTTATCAGCATAATACAACACGGGTCCCAAGCCCTCCACATCTTCGGTCATCATCCCTCCTTTTTTGGTTTCATCATTTTTATAAGAACACACCTCTTTAGAAGGCTCCTTTACAAATAAATCAACATAGGTTTGGTCGGTGTTCCAGGTAATGTACACCATCAGATCTTTGGTCTTAAAACTGTAGTCCTCATCATAGATCAACTCCTTCACCTCAGGTAAGCGCTGTGCTACATACTTATGCAGCTTAAACCCTCGTTTTTGCTTGAGTTCTCTCAATAAACGAAGATAGTCTATGGCTACAATTGTTTTAAAGTCGTGTGACTCCCAATCATCCCATTCAGTTTCGACTGCCAACTCATAATACAATATTGCCAGCTCATATTTGCCCATCTGCACCAATGCCTGAGCAATAAGCTGATAAGAAGGGGGTTGGTAAGGACGCAAGTCGATCAGTTTTTTAAATATAAAATACGTGTGTGCCGTTAGCCCCCATTTCATTGCCGAAAATCCCACATCACGCAACTGATTAGGGTCTCCTGCATTCTTTTCTACCAACGAACTCAACAAACGCATGGCGTCTCCTTTATTGCGGCGACGATCTGCTGCCCGGTGAATGATCTTATAATCGGGGGAGTCATCCTGTAGCGTAGCCAGCAAATCGTTCGACATTCCTGATTTGGTTCTTCTCCTGCCGTTTAAACGAGGCGAGTGTACAATAAAATCATCTACTGGTAAGCTTTTGATCAAGCTATCCAAGGTTTTCGAAAGCTCAAGTTCAGACCCGCTATGGCTTTTGTCTACACCACTGAGTTTTTTCACCAAATTGATAAAATCAACCTTGGGATTGCCCAAAGAAGCAATGTTTTTGAGCAAACCTGGCAGCAATTTATTTACAGGGTTTTGCTGGACAAACTTCAGGTTATCCTCGGGTTGAATATTATAACGTCTATAGTCGCGGTCGCTCTCCAGCATCACAAAAGAGCAAGTTTGCCCTGGAACCTCAAAGTGGGTGGCATACTTTATCGCGTCTTTTTCGCCCAAGCTACCCAAATCTTCCAGCTGCGTAGTAGCTATTTGTCCGTATACTCTGGGAGCAAGCGTTGAAGCCACCTGTTGGCTAAAGTGGATATTCAAAAAATGTGTTTGGTCAGGTTGACCTACCTCTATAGTGAGCTTGTTTGCTATGCTTCGCGTGTAACGCCCAGCAAGCACTATTTTTTGTCCAGGATACAGGTATTGGGGACGTCCAGCAAGCAAAAAATCACTGCTTCCGGGCATTGTCACCTGGTTGATACGCCAGGGCTGGTACCTAAAGTTTTGGCTTACTTCGTATACTTCACTTTCGTTTAATATAGAAAATACCGCCCCTTGAGTACTACGCGCCAAATGGTCTAATATGCGCGGGTCGGTACCCGAAAGCCCTGTGCTAAAAGCATACAATTCGTCTTGGGGAGCTATCTTTTTCGACAACTGGTACAAACCATCCTCTCCCCAGCTTAGGTCGCCATCGCTCAACAAAAACAGGTATTTGGCTTTGTTTTTCAACTTGCTGCTATACACCTCGTCCAGTGCCCTGCCCAAGTCAGTAGCTCCTTCAAGCGATAGTTTATTGGCAAATTTCATAAACCTGGCGATGTTTCCGGAACTGTTTTTTGTCCAGTCTTTTCTCCACCAAAACGCCTCTACGTTAAAACAAATCACCGAAAAGCGTTTAATCACATCGCGGTTTTCGTGCAACAATGCACGCAAGGTAGTAAGCCATACATTGAATTTATCGGGTTGCGAACTCAGCGATACATCTAACAAAAACACGACATTTTCCTTCATGTTTTTACGGGGTATTTTGGGCAAGTTGGCTTTAAACGAAGTAGCAAAATAATTGATTGCCTGCCCCCCTACCGATTTTAGTACCAATTGGCTTTTCCTGGGTATGGTCACCTTTACTTCTCGCTCTTCAGGGTTTATCCAGCGCAGGTGCACATTGTTGCCCAATTGTTGGGGCTGGGCAGCAGGCGAAATATTGAGGGTTTGAGGGTTGGCTTGCGCAATGGCAAGGTTTACCTTAAGCGAAGGAGTTTTGATTAGGTTGGATTGATTTTTAGCTGACGGGCTTTTTTTAGTGGTTGTTTTTACTTTCTTTTTGGGGGCATTGCCCAAGGCAAGCTGCAATACCTGGTTTCCGTCAGTTTCCAACAAATCAAAGTCGTAAGCAATGACAATATGGTGCATCTTTTTGGCTGTCAACGGATACACCCTACAGTTAAACATATCGGCACCCGACCATTCCATCAGTGCCGGATCTACCTGATTGTACACGGTTTGAGTATAAGCATAAGCCGCCTTTTGTTTGGGCACTACCCTGGCACGTTTTACTGCCGACCATTCGCCCGTACGATTTGCCAACAGACTGTCTCCGTGAAAGTTCCACTGTTTGTTTTGGGCATAGTCAATAGCAGTAATCTTTACATCTTTAGCTTTGTCAAACACTTTTTTGGTTTCGCCAAAGGCAAAAAACGAGGGGCTGGCTCCATTGGGTAGTTTCAGCTTGAATGTACCCTCAAAACGACGGTTATAGTGGTTATAAAAGTAACAATCCATGACCACCCTGGCACGAAACCCTTCTACTTTGACGGCTATTTGTCGACTATGTAGCGGCAAAGTTTCTTTATCGCCTATCTCCAGACGCACCCGGTTTACATCTCCGCTTGACCGCTTCCAGGTTTTGGCATCTTTGGCTTTGGCACTGCCTGCTCCCACCGTTTTGCTCCTCAAAACCTGGCTGACCTTACGTGTTTTGGTTTGTACCCCCAAGGCAGTCACTACCACTTCCGAAAGACCTCCTTCTTCTTTCAGCACTACATTCACCACTGATTGCCCCTTTAGCTGTACCTCCTTGTTTTGGAACCCTACAAAAGAAAAAATCAATACACGGGCAGTACCGGGTACTTGTATTGTATACCTGCCATTAACATCGGTAGTAACACCTATATTTGTGCCCTTTACGAACACAGTTACACCTGGTAAACCTTCCTTGTTCGCATCGGTCACCTGCCCGGTAATGGTACGCTCTTGGGCAAAGCCAGTCACGCTAAAAAAAATAAAAAGAATGAGGAATAGTTTAGTTTTCATCACGAATAAATTTAGTTTGATAAATATACCATATAATCAGCACCATGCGGCAGTTTGTAAAACTACCCCATGGGCAATGCTTTTGCTCCCATAAAACAAAGAAGCACTTATTTATCCGACTAATTGTATCAATACTCCGCAGTGATTTTAGTCAAAGTTATTTGCTGATTATCAGTTATTGATGAATTTAAAAACTATTTAATTGGGTGTTTAGGCATAAAACCAAAACACTTTTGAAAATAAAGTGAGTACGCAACCTTAATATAAAACACTGGTTTACAGCATTTAACAAGGTGAACATTTACTCGAACCAGCTATGGACTTATACCTTTGAATTAAATTTAAAAAGTACAAATTACTATCTTAGCATAGCCTATACAGGTAGATG
>NZ_CANLRP010000300.1 GCF_947493425.1 uncultured Microscilla sp.
CCAATAGATTTTAAAGATACATTGTCTATTGGAGCCATTCACAGATTTTAAAATGGAGGATGGCGAACATGTTGTTACCTGATACTTCAATTATTTTTTAATGCTTAAGGTAAGTATGAATACTGAAATACCTAGCTGCAGGATATAAAAACATTGACTCTTGTAAGAGAGCGAGCTCATATTAATTATTTCCCAAGTAACATTGAACTAATCTAGAGATAAAGATATCCACTAAACTTTTTTTGTAAAAACTGAGAGTGTTCAGCAAAATATGCCATTTCAAAAAATGCATATTAATTATCAGTGCTTTACATATTTTTGACACAGTTCCTGAATAGACTCTAAAAACTCAATCACCAACCTAAAGCTACAAACATAATACAACAAAAACTATCAAACATTACCAAGGCAACAAGTCCCAATTACTAATTAACCACTCTGTTTTTTCCTTAAGGTAATTTGCCCACCAAGGCAAAGGTTTGCCTGGCTTAAAACGAGCCGAATAGTGTAAAGTAGTCAGCACTCCACTTGCACCATATAAGAACTGTATGGTTCTGCGCCCTGCCGTATTTTTTATCCTGAGGGTGAGCTGGGTATTCCACCAAGATGCTTCGTGCATAGGCAACATTTTTTTTGATTTCCCTTCTTTTTTGCCTACACTTACCTTTAAAAAGTCAAACATTATGGGACTATTTAAAAGAAAAGATAGAGTAGAGCATATTACGGCGGTTTTGAAGCAAGACGAGCACCTGTATGATGAATACAGTGCCCGAAGTATGAAAAAGTGGGCAAGGGATTTTAACAAAATCTTCAAGGACATGAAAAAAAATGGCACCCCCGAAGAGCTCAAGGGCTACCTTGCCTACCGCCATACCCTCGATTGCTGGAAGTATGACCTAAAAGACATGGAAGAAACCATATTTAATACTAAAGAAATGGGCATGGACTTACCAGATGACAGAAGCCTACCCCCCAGAATTGGAGAACTGACTAATTTAGAATCCCTGAATGTTCTGGGCAGGGCACTAAAAATACCCGATGAATTTAAAAATCTGCAAAACCTAAAAACACTTTTGCTGGCTTACGAGGGAGATTTTCCAGAAATCATTTGCGAATTACAGCAACTAGAAGAGTTACAAATGACAAGCAGTCAATTCAAGAGCAATCCTTTGAATATAGGCAATTTAATAAACCTGAAATATCTTCAATTTAACAATGTTGATTTTACAGAGTTTCCTCCCTCAATTACAGATCTTATATACTTGAATGACTTAGGCTTGGATGGAAACGATATTGTAGAGATTCCACCTGCTATCGAGAAAATGAAAAACCTCCAGAGATTAAGCCTGAACAGAAATCCTTTATTTAAGGTAGCCAAAGAAATCAGTGAAATAAAAACGCTTAAATTTTTAGGCCTTAAACAAACTCCTCTATCTGAAGAAATGAAAGATCAATTGAAAAAATGG
This sequence comes from uncultured Microscilla sp., assembly GCF_947493425.1. GTDB lineage: Bacteria > Bacteroidota > Bacteroidia > Cytophagales > Microscillaceae > Microscilla. The sequence continues at coordinate 1,467 of NZ_CANLRP010000300.1, forward strand.
CTTCCTAAAACTCAAATACGTTTTGAGTTTATTTATGATGATTAATCAAGTACACCATCATTGGTGTACTCGAAGTTTTAACTCTTATTTAACTTTGATACCAAAATACTCTTCCAGTGCCCATTCTGCCCCGGTTTTGAGCAGGTTTGCCCAAGCAGGAAGTGGTTCTCCAGGTTTGTAGCGGGCCGAATAATGGGCGGCTGCCAAGGGTAATGTAGCAAAAGTAACCCCACCAGTCACCAAATACTTAAAAGTACCCCAAGTACCTCCTCTGTTATAAAAGGTTACTTGGGTGTTCCACCAGGCACCACCAAACTGAAACAATACACTGGGCTTTACCCCAGTAGTTTGAAAAAGGTGCTCGCTTTCCATCTTACTTAGTTTGGTCAGGTCAATCATATTCGCGAAAACCAGTTCCTCTACTATTTTATTGGCCGGGTCGTCTTGCTTGCCCACATATTTGCAATACAAGGCAGTTTGAGGGTCGTTGTCGGTAATAAAGGTGGCTACATCGTTGGGAGTAATGTAATCAGTGCCAGGGGTTGTTTTGAGCAATCTCTTTGAAGTGACCCCACTTTTGTTGTTTCCCTTAATCCCATATACCTTCCAGTCTGAATGCACAATGTGCTTCCCGTTTTGTTGATAAATTACCTGGTTCAAAAAATCTTTGTTGCCCTGCCAACTGCTCTGGCGTTGATTTTTAAATTTATTATCTACTTTGTCCAAAAACTGCATGCGGTAAAGTATGTCTTGGGTAGCTATAGCTTCAATGAATAAGGCTCGACACAAGCCTTCTATTTCTTCGATATCCGTTATATTCAAATGCCTTAATCCATCAATAAAAAGCCCATTGTGCCCAGTTACCGCTTCCCCACTTAGGTTGACTCCTCTCTTTTGCATGGTCAGGTTACGAAACTTTTCCGTAAAATTGTTTCTGGTTCTTCTGTCTTCTTCAAATAATCCGTTCACAAGGTAAGTTCTTAGCAATTGCTTGAGTAGTTTTCTAGAATTGGCATTTTCCACGGGGAAATTAAATTTTTTGCCCTCATTTTGTTGTACCCCTTTGTATAGCTCAACAGCCATTTTTCTGAACTCCTCGTTTTGTAAGGCACGGGCAATGCCTGCCTCGCTGATGGTTTTTGCTTTAGTAGCCACAGTAAATACATTTCCCTTAAAACGCGGCTTGGCTTTGTGCTTAAAGAACACATCAATGCCCAGCTCAAGTAAGTGGTAGGTAACACCTTCCAAGCCCTTTGCCAAGGGTTCATAGGTTGCCTTCCACTGACTTATGATTGTTTCTGAGGGACCAATGCGTTTGCGGTAATTGCCCTTATTAGAGAAGTTTGCCGCTGCCTTGTTGCCAAAATAGCGACGTGCCTGTTTAATAAGATGGAGAAACTCGTTCCTGATGTCTTCTGATTTAGCTTTAATTTTCTTACTTTTTCGGCTTTTGTATTTGTTGGTAATGCTCTCCAATGCTTTCTCCAGAAAAAAGTTGTATTGCTGGTATGTCAATGGGTTCTTTAGCCTCTTTTCTGGAATAGCAATTGGTAAGTAATTGATCTGATGTTCAAACACATTTTTGTTTCCTCTTCTAAGCTTTTTTAGCAAGGGTTGTAACAGTTCCTTTACCTCTTTGGTAACCGTGCCCCCAGCTGCTGGGTCAGGAATGATAGGAAACATCAAACAATGTAAACCTTCAGCTTTGCTGTTTCGATCTATGCGTGCCATATGATGAGCAAAAGTCATATCCCGATAAATTGCCAATAAATACTTCTTGTTGTAAGGACTTATATCTTTGCCAAGCTCTTCCTTGTTTTCATTATAGTTCAGGTTGATTCCCAAGTATATTTCATCAGTTGTTTGTGCCCACTTGCTTTCAATTGTTTTTTTGACCCCTTTATTGATTTTACCAAGGAAATTTAGACTGGCTATAGACAATGATTTTGAGGAGTTTCCAGCACTACTGATCAAACCCACCAATGACTGTTGTACCTTAAATTTTTTCATTGGCTTTTGGGTACTAGTCAACCTATTGGCAATGCTTTTGGCCTGCTGTAACACCTGAGAAGCAGCACTACTACCTGAGGGCTGCACCTGCACAAAAAACTTAGGCAAAGCACCACAATCGTTGTGCACCAATACACTTTGCTTGCCTACATAATAGGTATGAAAGTTGGCCACCTCAAAGTTGTATACCCTTACTGTAGTATCTACTTTTATGAGGCTATCAATGGCTATTCTTCGTTGATTAAATAGCCATAAGCTGTCGCCAGGCTGAAGGTTTTCGGCGGCTACCCAACGCCCGGCACTGGCCTCGGAGGTCCCCAAATAAAAGCGGTGGTTGGGGGTAGGTTGGCTCAGGAGCTTGCCTTGAGCATAAATTTTTATTAAGCGTTGGGCTGTTTTTTGGGTGGTATTTACTACAGGTTGCAACGCTACTTTGCCCGTGCGAATAGAATCTATTCATCTATATGACAACCCCCTACAACAAGATGAAGTCATCAAGTTAACAAACTTTTTTGGGAAAAAGGTGGCTTTGGACTGGCTGAAATAGTTTAGACCATTACAATTCAATACACTTAACTATACCTTTTTCACGTTAATAAAATCCATCAAACTACCCACCAAAAAAGCCACAATCACCAAAAACAAAGAATAATACCAGAGCCAAGGAAAGTTAAACATTTTAACAACACCCACCCCCCACAACAATGCCCCTATCCAAACACCACGGACTGTATAAAAACGTTTAAAAGCATGTCTAAAAACATAGTCTTTTTGGTCATGAAGATAATCTACTACAGGGTTAATCAATTTTTTGTTCCAATGCCTAATCTCCGCCCTACTTACATACTCAGAATCTGGAGCTTCCATTAACTTAAAATACCGATCAAAGTTAGTTTTATAAGTATTAGCTACCTCATCTGTTTCTGCCTCGAACACCAATGCTCGCATTGAATTAATAAGAGTGGTTTCAATAAGGCGTAGACCCAGCCAATGCCTTTTTTTTACCGAAGACATCTTTTTTAAGCGACGAATGTTATGTTTAAGCCATTTTCGGTTTCTTTGACGGTTATGTTTTGCCCAATCTTCATTTTGCGTCATATAGCCCAGCCCTTTTTTATGTTTCTTTTATCTAGAGTGTACCCAATCAACCAAGCAATAGTTATCGTGGGGAAAGATAGTAGCCAGTGCCAACCAAAGGCAATAAACCAGTTAACAATCAGCAACATAATTGCAGAGAAGAATCCAATAAATACACAAGTAATTCTATTTTCTAAAACCCCTCTATAATGATGCTTTTTTTTTAAATGCCTGATCACACACAAACATTTCTTTTCCACCAAAGCATCAAGCTCATGCTTTCTTTTCGGATCAAAAAACAAGTTATAATCAAGATACTGAAGTTCCATAATGTATTCAAGAAGAATCTCTTTCATTCTCCTACATTCCCTGCATTTTTTTGAATGCTTATCCAATTTTTCAGCAACAAGTTCCAGATTATCAAGGCATAAAATACCCTTTCTTTCAGCCACCAACTTCCTCTTCATTGTTTTTGCTAACTCTTGCTTAAAGTTTTGCAAATAGTTATTTTTTTGTTTCATATCTTAAAACTCTACAGATTATTCGTTACCAAATGAAAACCTGTTTAGGGCATCATTGACTTGTTCTGGAGAGATG
>NZ_CANLRP010000301.1 GCF_947493425.1 uncultured Microscilla sp.
AATAGATTTTTTCGCAATACTAAAGTTCTGCACTGAAAGTGCAGGGTTTTAAACCCATTACTGAGACCAATAAAAAAGGAAATATTCATAAGCTTTGGTTAGCCAACAACCAAATCAACAGGTTGCCTGCCAGCATTGGCTATTTGAAAAATCTTCAGCTAATTGACTTGCAAAATAACCCGGTTTCACCCGACCACCTCGATGAAATAAGCCATTGGTTGCCCAATTGCGAAATCATTTTTTGATAGACCTTACTAACTTTTAAAAATATGAGAAAATTTAAAATTGGAGATAAAGTACAACATTTGTCCGGAGGCCCTGTAATGGTGATCAAAGAATACGAACAAGCATTGCTCAGCGAACAGCTCACCCGTAGCACAAACGATGAGTACATCATAGGACAATGGTATGATGCCACCGAACAAAAATTTGCTGAGCAACGGTTTCATCAAGATACAGTGCAAAAAGTAGAGTAAGCTTCAAGCGACAAGGCGAACTATTCAATTACTTTTCCTTGTCGCTTGTTGCTATACACTGATGACTCATACAGATTAATTATATCAAAAAACCACCATCTGAAGTAAATACCCCACCAGTAGAATAAGAAGATGCCTCTGATGCCAAAAATAGCGACAAACGGGCAATGTCTTCGGGAGTACCCAAACGAGCAATTGGCAAGCCTTTCATAAAGTGGTCGCTTATTTGTTCGTTTTGCCAAAGCGCTTGACTAAACTTGGTTTTGATCAAACCAGGGCAAATCGCATTGGCGCGAATGTTGTGTCGCCCCCACTCTTTGGCCATTACTTTGGTAAGCATTACCAAGGCAGCCTTGCTTACACTATAAATACCCAAACCTGGTTCAGGCTTAAGCCCTCCTATACTACTCATATTAATAATAGACCCACTTTTGTTGGCTTTCATAGAAGGTAAAGCAAGCTTAGCAAGCTCAAAACAACCTTTGACGTTTACATCCATTATTTTATCAAAAGCTGACTCATCGCAGTTTTCTACCGCACCAAATACGGGGTTGGTGGCCGCATTGTTTACTATAATGTCTATGCGCCCATAGTGCTCAAGGGTTTTGTCTACCAAAGTTTTAATACTATCCATTTTGCCCATGTGGGCTTCTATGCCTATAGCCTCTCCCCCGCTCTGGCGAATACTCTCGGCTACCACGTCTACTGCGGCTTGTTTGCGGCTACTCACTACTACTTTAGCTCCGTGGGCAGCATACAAGCGCACAATGGCCTCTCCTATGCCTTTGCTGGCACCTGTTACTATAGCTACTTTATCGTTTAGGCTCAGATTTTCTTTCATTGTTGAATGATTTGAGGATTTGAAAAACGGAAATTAGTATAAAAATACTAATTAAAGAAAGAAATATAATTATATATAGTCAAGCTAATACTATAGTAGGGTTCTGAGGAATTGAGGTTCTGAGAGGGTGCTGGGAACTAGGGACACCCTCCACAAGCAACTAAAAAATTCATAGTACACTTATTTTCAGTTATTTATAAATTCCCTGAGAGGGTACCAGGGACTATCTAATGGTTTGTTCGGCTGTTTAAAGTAAGAAATATCAATACACTGTCAATGAAGTACCGATAGGCATCGACACCTGAGAACTTGTGACTTGTGACTGGTAACTTGCCGCTTCAAGCTTGAAGCTTTACCTAAAACCTCGCACTTAACACAACCTTTCCCCGAAGTTCTTCATAATTGTTGAGTGGTAACAATGTATCCAACTTATTTTGCTCAACACCCACAGTAAAGGTATAATAATTAAGAAAAGTAAGGGAAGACTCCAGCCCCCAATCATACTTGATGCCCTCTTTTTGGTTTTTGCCGTAGTTACCCTTGATACTATTTTGCCAAACACCCCAAAAAGTATAAGTCAACGAACCACCCACAGTCAACCATTTGCCTTCTTCCCTGCCTCCTTTTTGGTCTAAAAAATTTAATTGGGCACTGGCCTGGAGCGGAAAGCTAAAGCTCGTCACTTGTTGTAATGTATAGTTTCTGATAGAGATGTTTTTCAGGTTAAACTCCTCCGATTGGGTGCGGGTTTCCTGCAACAAGGCAGTCAAGGTGGTTTGCATTTGTGTACTGCCTTGTGTGTAGTTGTACCCGGTGTGTACATTCAGTATTTCTACATTATTCAACTCGTTGTTTTCAATCAGGTTTTTACGGTAATCCAGCGCCATAAATGGCCATTTTTGAGGCGTAAGGCTAACATTTAGCCCATATTCTTGCATCAAAGACGTCGTTTCTTTTCGTCCGGTGAGGTTGTCGTGCCAGTAGCCATACAGAGGCGTAACCGTCAATTGATTTTTCCAAAACTTTTGCTCAACGCTCACTTCTCCTCCTTCTATGTCGTTGCGAAAATAAGGCACCCCCAACGAGAAAAAACCGGGCGTAATTCGCTCTAGTTTGCCATGCAGGGTGGTGCGCTCACCCAACTGATAATGTAGCCTGAGTCCATACGCCTGCCCTACCTGTAGGTTTCCCTGGTCGGTGAGGGGTTGTTGCAAAAATTCAGCAATGTGGGTATTGGTTGCCGGAAGGTTCTCACGGCTTAAGTCCAGCGTAGTCATCGATTGGGCAAACTCTACTTCCACTTCCCATTGTTTCCAACGCCACTTCGCATCTGCCCCCCATACGGTATTGCGTCGAGGCTTGTCAAAAAACGAAGTATCACCAATGCCTGTAATAATGCTGTCGCCTCTAAAGGTAGTGAGGTCGTCTTGCCCTTGTACATGGTTTATAAACAAGTGGGTGCCTTCTTTTTTACCCCAACCCGCCCGGTAAGCCTTCAACTTGCGGGTGTAGTCGTTGTTGGCGGCAGTGGCCACTTTGTTTTTGGCGCCATAATACGCCAAGTGCAGTTGCCCCGGTTGTAGCTCTATGCCCACCCCATCTATACGAGCACCGCTCAGGGTAAAGTCGGTAAACTGAGGATGACTGGTGCCTACGGTCAGGGTTTGTAGGCTTGCCGCCAAAAACGTGGGCAAAGAAATGATCCCTGCTTGTTGTAGCTGTTGCAAACCTTCTTTGTTTTTGCCTGCTCTAAACGACTTTAGTATTCGGGCATTTTCGTAGCCTAGCAAACGTTCGGGGGCTTGCTTTGCCAACGAATCACGGTTTTCGTAGAGGTTTTTCAAGTCGCTTACGGTTAGGTTTTGTCGCCCCAAAAATTTGCCCAACCGTTTGTTCATCTTTTTCAAAGCCTTGCCCTTGGTGCCTTGGTATTTTTGTTTCAAGCCTGCTTTCTTTTGCTCGTACAATTGCGTGGTTTGTTGCTTCAGCGTCGCTGATTTATCTTTCAGCTTTTTTTCCAATGCCTTGGGATTGCTTAGGTCTTCGGGGTTTACGCCTAGTTTAGTGTAAGCTTTGGCAAGGGTAGGATTATCGTTGATTTTTTGCCCCAATTGCTGGTAATAGCGGGTCTTTTCTTTTTTTGCCCAGGCAGTGCCTTTAGTTTTGAGTTTTTGCTGCCAGTTTTTTTCCCACTCTTTTAGGTTTTTCAACTCTTCCAGGTCTTTCAACTGTTGCAGTTCGCCCAGGTGTTGGCGTACTTCGTTTTGGGTAAAACTCTCTATTTCTTTGATTTGCTCAAACTTGTAGAGCTTGTCCAACGATTGGTACTCTTGTACGTTGTACACTTGTTGTAGCTTGCGCAAACGGGCATCTACACGTTGCTGAAGTTGACGTTGAAGAGTGGCTATGTCTAGTCCTACCGAAAATTGGTTCATGGGTTGGCGCAGTTCCGATTGCTCGGTGGTAAACAAGCCTTGTACTTTGAGCGGTACGCCTAATACACTGACCCCACCATTGACCTGAAAACGGGTAAAATCACCGGGTATGCCCAAGGGGTAATTGCCTTGTCGCTGGGCGGTATGTCGTTCGAGGTTGGCTTGCAAGCCGTTGAACTTGAGCAAAGGAGGGAGTCGAAAGCCAGTCACTTCTTTTTTGCTTTCTCCATAGACGTTTTTCAAAATGGCAAACCGCTTTTGCAGGTCTTCTTTTCCTTTGGTCTTTAGTTGGCGGTAAGGGGCACGAGGGTCAAGCTTTTCTTTCAAAAATGCCTTGCTCTTTTCGTGCACTGCTTTTTTTCGTGCCTCTAGTGCTTGTTGTGCTTTTTGTTTTGCCGCATCTACTTTGGGCAATTGACGGGTTTGGGTGTAGGCCATTGGGCTCCATGCCAGGCAGCATGCCAATACCCACCAAGCATAATAATGCTTCAGTTTTTTTCTAAATGTATTCATCAGTATGACCACTTTGGGTGGTATAGTTCAGGTCGTTCTTATATTAGTTACTTCTTTGTGGATGAATAACGGAAGGTTTTTGCAAAAAAATTTTTCTTGATTCTTCAGGTACTTGGCAGCTATTTTATAAGTAAAAAACCATATTACTTCCTTATTATTTTTCATTTACCCAATTAACTAACTGATAGTTTTGACTGAATACGTAAATCAAATATTTCCTACTTTTTTTACAAAACCAATGAAGAAACACTTTTAATTCGCCCAGAGATAAAGCAAAAAGCCCAAATCAGTTTTACATGATTTGGGCTTTGGTTTATTTTGGAAAGTTACAAACTTCCTACTATTTGTTGATTTAAGTTACCACTACGTTTAAACTTAAGGCTCTTATAAAGAATTGGGCTGAAGGATTATTGTATACTCATGTTTGCTCTTCACTAGGGCAACCACAAGGGATTGCCCCTACACTTCTTTGCCAGGTAACACACGGAAATAACCTTTTTTTTATAAAACCAATGAGGAAACACTTTTAATTCGCCTGGAGATAAAGCAAAAAGCCCAAATCAGTTTTACATGATTTGGGCTTTGGTTTATTTTGCTGCGCTTAAGCCAGGCAGTTGTAAATTGAACAGGCTTCGCATACTTTGCTATCGCAAAACAAGTCACAGACTTGTCATTACTTGGTGCTTTCAAGTCTTCTTCGAAAGACTTAAAAGAGCTGGAAGCTGGGCTGTTTTTAAATTGAACAGGCTTCGCATACTTT
>NZ_CANLRP010000302.1 GCF_947493425.1 uncultured Microscilla sp.
CCAGCAGCAAGCTGTTTTTTTAGTTTCAAATATTTCTGTGTAAAAGAGAAGAAACACTTAGTTTTTATGGTTTTCTGTTTAGCCTGACGGCTATGGTGTGTCTACGAGCTGATCGAAACCTTGAAAAACACTCTTCCCAGACGCTGTAATGAGGCGATTTGTGGAGACACAGACCGAGACGAAAGAGGTGGCAGTGTAGGGGCAGGTAGCAGTAAGCAATCAGCTATAAATTAAAAATCCTGAAATTTCTCTATGAAATTTCAGGATTTTTAATTTTCACTGACTCTTGGAGTCTACCCCTCTTTTACCTCTTCTTTCACCGTTTTTTTCTCTTCCTCTTCGGCAAGTTCTTTTAAACGTTGGCGTTCTACCCGTACTGCTATCCAAATGCCCACCTCGTAAAGGAAAGACAACGGCATAGCAATAAACACTTGGCTAAATATATCGGGGGGAGTAAGCACTGCCGATAAAATTAGAATAATTACGACCGAATGGCGACGATGGGCACGCAAAAATGTAGGAGTAATGAGCCCTACTTTTGCCAGGAAGTATACTACTACGGGCAATTGAAACAATATACCGCAGGCAAGCACCAAGGTCATCAGAATAGACACATAAGAGGCGATGGTAATGATGTTTTCAATTTTGGCGTCTAGTTGATAGCTTGTCAAAAACTTGATAGACAAAGGAGCAATGATATAATAGCCAAACAGTATGCCTGTCATAAATAAGAAGCTCACATAAAAAGTGGCTCCACGAGCTGCTTTCTGCTCTTTTTTATACAGCCCAGGTTTTATAAAACGCCAAATTTCCCAGAAAAAATAAGGAAACGCGCAAATAATACCAATGACTATAGACGAGGTAATGTGCATCATAAACTGCCCCGTCATGGTGACGTTTTGAAACTTAATGGCAAGTGACTTAAAGCAAAGTACCGATGAGCCTATCATTTCGCCAAATGCACACAACATTTTGAACGTCCAAAAATCGGATTTAGATGGACCCAGTATCAATACGCCATACACAAACTTTTTGGATACAAAGGCGACTATAGTAAACACTGCTACGGCAATAATACCACGGATAAGGTGCCAGCGAAGCTCTTCGAGATGGTCGACAAACGACATTCCTTCTTCTTCTTCTTCAGGTTCTTCTTCCACCTTAGCCACTTCAGTAGTGGCTGCTTCCTCTTGTCCGGTGATCAGGTCATCTAATTCATCGTCCCCCATCTGATCCAGTGGTTTATTACTCATGGTGTTGGCTGTTATGTATAATTTAAGCTACAAGGTAAAAGTTACGAGCTTCAAGCGACTATTAAGAGTACAGTCAAAGCGCTAATTTTATAAACTGTAACTTATGTTATGTATGTTTCTTTAACTACTCTTAAGCAATTCCATCCTTTTGAAACAACAACAAAAGGATGGAATTGATTATTCTACCTGCCAAAGTTATAAAAACTCGATGTATAAGTACCGATTTATACAAATCTTTAACAATTCGACATTGAACAAGTTCATTTATAACTTCATCAAAAGTAAAAAGGTTTGGGTTTATAAAGTTTATGCACCGCTTTGCGCAACCATTTTATAAATTCCGATTCATCGGGGCAGTTTGCTGTGACGAACTCACCGTAGGTAAACAATCAAGTAACCACTTTTTTGGTTAAACCTGCCGTTCAAAGCAGGTCAACACTTGCTACTTGTGCCTAATGGCTTGTTACTATTACTCACCCCAGGTAAACAAAGGATATTGGTTCATCCAGTTGTTTACTTCCTCTTTTACTTCTGCAATTTTAGAGTCGTTTTCGTGGTTCATCAACACGGTATCAATCAAATCAACGATTTTAGCCATATCAGCCTCTACCAAACCGCGAGAAGTAACCGCAGGTGTGCCTATACGCATACCCGAAGTAACAAATGGCGACTTGTCGTCGAATGGCACCATATTTTTGTTGATGGTAATATCGGCTTTGATCAAGGTATTTTCGGCAATTTTACCAGTCAAGTCTTTTGAGCGTAAGTCAATCAACATCAAGTGGTTGTCGGTACCACCAGAAATGATATTGTAGCCTTTTTTTACAAATGCATCTGCCATTGCTACAGCGTTTTTGCGCACTTGCTCAATATAAGTTTGGAAACCATCGCTTAATGCCTCACCAAAAGCAATGGCTTTGGCAGCAATGACGTGTTCAAGAGGACCTCCCTGAGTACCCGGAAAAACACCAGAGTCGAGCAATGACGACATCATGCGGGTTTTACCCTTAGGAGTTTTAATGCCAAATGGATTTTCAAAATCGTTGCGCATCATAATCAGGCCACCACGAGGACCACGCAAAGTTTTGTGGGTGGTAGTAGTTACTACATGGCAGTGCTCCAGTGGGTCGTTGAGCAAACCTTTGGCAATCAATCCGGCAGGGTGCGACACATCGGCCAATAACAAAGCACCTATTTTGTCGGCAATGGCACGCAAACGCGCATAGTCCCAGTCGCGCGAATAAGCCGAAGCTCCGCAAATGATCAGCTTAGGCTGCTCTTTTACTGCAGTTTGCTCTACCTTGTCCCAGTCTATGAGGCCAGTATCTTTTTCTACCCCATAAAACGAAGGTTGGTATATTTTACCCGAAAAGTTTACCGTAGAGCCGTGGGTAAGGTGTCCACCATGCGAAAGGTCGAAGCCTAAAATTTTGTCACCCGCATTCAAGATGGCCAAAAATGCTGCAGCATTGGCTTGGGCGCCAGAGTGAGGTTGCACGTTTGCCCAGGTTGCCCCAAACAATTCTTTAGCTCGGTCAATGGCCAGTTGCTCTATTTGGTCTACCACTTCGCAACCACCGTAGTAGCGCTTGCCAGGCAAACCTTCAGCATATTTGTTGGTGAGTACAGTACCCATTGCCTTCATTACCTGCTCAGAAACCAGGTTTTCAGAAGCAATCAGTTCTATACCTTCTAGTTGTCTTTTCTTTTCTGCCCCTATCAGGTCAAACACCTGCTGGTCAGTGATATTAGTCTCAGTCGTCGCTTGCATCGTTCAATAAATAATGTATGTACTTTAATATTCAAAGATACAAGTAAATAAAATAAACGATTACAATCCAACAAAATATTTAATAGAACCTCGCCTGTTTCATCTTAATATCAGTCAATTTTGTATTATTTGAAGGAGATTTTAGAATTACGATTTTTTAAATTACGAATTACGAATGAGCGCGAGGCTTTTTAATTACGAATGGGCGCAAGCGATGCTAAAAACCCAGCATAGCTCAAGGCTTTCAACAACCGACCCCGATTCCAGCATCTGAGGGCATTTTTTAGTATTCCGAAAAACGAGCGTAGAAGGTTGTTCTGCGATTATTAAGTTGCTTGTGAAGACACAAGCAACGGCGTAAGAGCAGTGTCAAAACCCATTCAAATGCCTTTTGTAGGGGCCATCCTTTATGGTTGCCCTAACGTAGTAAATTTCATTGCTTGGCGTCCCGTAGTATTTTGAGAGGTTTTGCTACTCAAGTAAGTTTGGAGGTTTCCATTCATCCAAGCCTTCTACGGAAGGGTTTTAACAAGCGACTCTGATTCCAGCACCTGAGGGCGTTTTTTAGTATCCCGAAAAACGAGCGTAGAAGGTTGTTCTGCGATTATTAATGACACATTGTCTTTTGGTTGCTTGTGAAGACACAAGCAACGGCGTAAGTCAATTTTGTATTATTTGAAGCGTTTTTAATGGTTTTGTACGGAGTTTACCTAACCTTTAAATTGACACTTTTCTTTATGTACTCTTTGGTGATAAGCCCAGGGCAGGCGAGGCAATGAGGTGATTATTTAAATGAGTTTGGCTTAGCAAGGGTATTTTGGAGTAAAAACGTAGGGAGTGCTAGGCAACTATTAAAATATAATCATCAGCGGGTGTGAGTTTTCTTTTTAACGACCTTTCCATTATGTTTCCAAACCAAGTCAAGGTGTAGTTTGGCCAATTCTTTCACAAAGGGTGTAGGTTTGGGTAATGTAAACCTGTAAACAATAGATGACTTTGACAGAAAACTTGACTTCAAGGAGTTGTTTGTATAAATCAGCAAGTTGAGGTTGCCATAGGTAGATTCTGTTTTTACAATAAGCTTTGTAATGTTATCATAGTTGATTGTATGTATAGGCTTCCACACCCTAAATGCATTAGAAATAATCATCTTTTCATTAAATAGCTTTACTTGATTACAAAATTGTAGTGCTATTAACCAAAACATACCTGATAAACTCAAATTATAGGTAAGTATGATGATCAATGTACGATTGATGGCTACCAGATTGACCAAGACCAATGAAATAAAGTATATAATGATCACCTTGCTTACTCTTATTCCTCCATATTGTTTCATGCTACTATATTACCATTATTCCTGCACTAATCTAACCTTATTTTGTTTCGAACACAAGCTGTAAATCAAGGCAAGAGTTATGAGCTTATGTTGCATCATGTTCAAACACCGTGGTAGCCCTAGATATGATTTGCACTAAACAAAAAAGCCATCCACTTTTAGATGAATGGCTTTTGAAAACCTATATTTTACTTTGAGTCAAATTTAAGCTTAAGTTGTAATTATTTCAATGTATTTAAGTCGTTTATTTTCAGTACTTTATTGCTATCTGATTTTGCAAAAGGTCTAAAATATCTAGGTCAGAAGCCAAGATTCGTTGTATGGTAATAAATCCTTTTTTCTTGAAATGCTTCATTTTTTTTCTCACCCACTTTACTAACTTTTGCGCGTGCCAAGCTATGTAGGCAAACCGATATAACTTGAACTCAAACCCCTTTTTGTCTTTAGTTCTAGCTTCTTGTATTTGCAATACATGCTTAAGCATTTTGAAAAATTGCTCAATGTAAGTCCTTTGAAACCAATGCCTTCGCAAGGTTTTAGCAAAAATATGCTTACTTGTACTGTA
>NZ_CANLRP010000303.1 GCF_947493425.1 uncultured Microscilla sp.
CGGCTATTTTTTAACAAAGTATAGCCTCAAAAGATGAGGTTAAGAATGTAAATTTATTTTGGTACCATTCCTTAGGCCAAACCTTGACACGATTTTATTTTTAATTTCTGATGAGACCATAGAGTTACCTTTTATTCCTAAATAAAGGCAAACACAGAGATTGAATACTTTCATTGACTATTTCCACTGGTTTCGTCGCGTGAGCGTAAGTGCGCTAAAAACTAAGGTTCATCGCAATGCTGATTCAAAAAATAAATCATTCATCAAAGTAAATGTCACAATGGGGCAACCACGCTTTTATTTTATCAAGTTCAGCTAGTGCTATGTTGTTTCCCCTCAAATTCAAACTTTTTAATTGCCTCAGCTGACCTATACTTTCGGGCAAAGTAGTGAGCCGATTATGGCTTACATCCAGTATTTGCAATTGAGCAAGTTGTCCTATGCTCTTAGGCAAAACAGTTAGTTGGTTGTTGTGCAAATATAAGTAATACAACCAAGTCATTTGCCCAACGCTTTCGGGCAAAGTAGTGAGCCGGTTATGGTTTACATGCAAATGGTAGAGCCAAGTCAATTGCCCTATGCTTTTGGGCAAAGTAACAAGTTGATTGTGGCTTAAATGCAGATTGTACAAGCTGGTAAGCTGCCCTAAGCTTTCGGGCAACTCAGTAAGTTGGTTATGGCTTACCTTTAGTTCGTTGAGCTGCACGAGTTGCCCTATGCCGTTGGGCAAAACAGTCAGTTGATTGCGGCTTAAATACAGCTTTTGAAGTTGGGTAAATTGGGTTATATGTTGGGCTAATTGGGTGAGTTTGTTATGGTTAAGGCTTAGCTCAAGCAAGCATTCAAACGATTGGATGCTCACAGGTAAAGTAGAGAAGCGATTTTGATCTAAATTCAATAATGTTAATTGTAGCAGTTGGGCAAAACTTTTGGGCAAGTCGCTTAACTGATTATCCTGCAAATATAGTTTTTTCAATTGCTTGAGTTGCCCTATACTATCAGGTAAACTCGTCAAAAAATTATTGCAGGCATCTATAGATTGTAATTGGGCAAGTTGTCCTATTTGCTTAGGAAGGTGGGCTAATTGATGCTTGGGCAGTTTTAAATCTTCGGTATTGAGTCTGGTAATGGCTTCTACACTTACCCCCTCCTTTGTATCAGGGCGTAACAAAGCGTTCATTACTTGATACACCTCCAGGTAATGATCCAAATCAATCGCAGGCATCCCTTTGGCTATTTCCAGTGCCAACGCAACATTGACTTGATCGGTCGAACATAAAAGCTGTAAAAACCTTTCTTTATCATACATGAGTTTATGGCGTATAGACAATTAACCAAATGAAGTAAGTAGCAAAACAAAGATTAAATATATCTTATGAGTAGGTGCCATCATACTACGGGTTGCTTACTAAGGTAGAAAATAAATACCATCAGGTAAAGCCTTATTTCACACATTATATCTCTACCCCTACTATAGTAATGTCATCACGTTGATCGGCATCTCCCTGATAGTTAACCAATGCATTTATTAAACTTTCATGTTGTTGTTTGATAGCAATGCCTGCCTGATCTGCCAATAGTTTTTTCAAGCGACTTGTCCCAAAACTTTTACGTTGGGGGTTGGGGTTATCTGCATAACCATCGGTAGTAAGGTAAAGAATATCTCCACCTTGTAATTCAAGGGTTTGCTCAGTAAAGCTTTCACGGGCTTTTTTGCTCCACCCTCCAATCGACATTCGGTCGCCTTTGAGCTCACCAAATTTACCTTCTTTTATATAGTATAAAGGGCGTTTGGCACCAGTAAAGGTTAACTTCACGTTTTTTTCTGGCATTTGCTCTAGTTTACACAAACAAACATCCATCCCGTGGTTCAGACGGGAGTCTTGGTTTTGTTTAAGCTCTTGTTGTACTTTTTCGTGCAAACGGGTCAGAATTTTGGCGGGTGAAAGAATCCTGGCTTCGTTTACTATTTCATTGAGCAGTGAATTACCAATCATACTCATAAAAGCCCCTGGTACCCCGTGCCCGGTACAATCTACCACCGCCAAAAAAATTGTTTCGTTTCTGCTCACAGTAAGCCTTTTGGTAGTAAGTTGTATTCCTTCCTCTGGCAAAGACAAATTGTCTAATTGCAAAGCGGTATTCACCTTGCTTACCCAATAAAAATCTCCGGAAACAATGTCTTTGGGTTGGTATAGCACAAAGTAATCGGCTATAAATAGCTCATTCAAGCGTTCGTCGCGGGGCAGTATGGCTTGTTGAATAACGTTGGCTGCCTGAATACTTTCACGCGTTTGTTTACCTTGACGTTTAAGCTCAAGGTTGGTTTCAGCAATAAACTCATTTTGGGCTATGATCTCTTCTTTTTGTTGGTGCAATTCTTCATTTTGGGTCATCACTTCATCGCTCTTTGCCTGTAGTTGTTGTGTACGTTCCCGAACTTTTTGTTCCAGTTTGTCATTTACATCTTTTTGCATTTCCAGCATTTTGCCTTGAGCAACTTCTTTTTCTTGTTTAAGAAGTCGGTAACGGTCAGCTAGAGCCAACGAAAGTAATACTACGGCAATGATGCCCCCCATCTCGCCTAGCCTTCGGGTAAATACATTGGTGGGCAATACTCCAGATAACTGCAAATTAAACAATACTACCCCCACTATAAAAACTACCCAAGCCAGAATAAAAAAACGTGCGGCAATCAAGCCTTTTCGATAACATTTTATTGATAAAAGTATTACCAGAGGCATATTCACAACCCCTAAAATAGTAAGAAACCTGATCGAAAGCGGAATACTCACCAAGGAAGTAATCGCCAAAATAACTGTTCCTCCAATTAAGCCATACAAAACGTTGCGCCAACGTGGTAAGTATTTTTTGATTTCGAGAAATGAAATGGCATATAATAAGAAAAACAGATGAAATAAAGCACCCACAAAATTCAGCGAATAATTGCCAACAATAGGCATATTGCCCCATAAATACTGAAAAGCGTGCCCATTGATTGCCGAAGAAAATAGTGTACCTAGTAGTATAAAAGCAGCATATAATAAATAAGTCCTTACTCTCAAAGAAAAGTAAATAAACAGGTTATACAGTGCCATGACCAACAGTACTCCATAGTATAGCCCAAAAGTGAGTTGCTCTGTATTTTGATACTCAAGAAAAGCCAATGGTTGATATACCATGAGCGGTACTTGAAGTGTACTGGTAGTGTGTATACGCATATAAAATGTACGCGTAGTGGTATCAATAAACTGAATAGGTATGACGAAATGTCTTAACTTGACCAGGCGTTGAGCAAAAGGCAACTTGTCGCCTAACCTAATGCTTGTCCATTGACCATTTTTCTGATAATGTATATCTACAGTGTCAAGTAAAGGGTGTGCCAGCTCAAGCAACCAGTCGGTTTGCTTCAAATCTTGGTTTTTGAGCTTAAAACGAAACCAATAGGTAGAAGCTGTTAAACCAAAATTATTTCCCTTACGGGTCACAGGTTTAAACTTTTTTTTATGTACCTGACCAAGGCTTAACATCCCTCCTTCATCCTCAAAAAAATGTAGGGTTTGATTGGTCAAAAATACTTGACGCAACTCTTGGCTCAGGTGCTGTGTTGTTTGTGCCTTGGTTTGATAAGGCAAGTAACTTATACCCAATATCACCAAACAAACTTTAATCAGATGATCAAACATTTAAATCAATTTAATAATTGAATATACTGGTATACGTTTAGTTCAAATACTCAATAAATATTCCAACATAAGGCAAAACTATTCCAATATATTGCAGAATATTATATCAACAAAATAAGTTTTTGTATAAAATAGCTGCAACTTGTAGTGTTTATCTTTTCAGGTAGAACACAAGGCAATCTATGGATACTTGCATAGTTTTTGGAATAGAGGCTGATTATACGCTTTATCAAACCCTTGATCTTATGAAAACACTCTCTACTACTTTATTGCTAGTTTTGTTTCTAAGCATTGGCGACCTGTTTACCTCTAAATATGCCTACGCTCAAAGGCAGGGCAGACAGTATTTGCACACTATATTGGGAGGTGGGTATCATCAAGTAAATATAAAAGCCGACGGGCTTAATTATGTCATAGAGCAGTTTAACCAAACCCGGCGTCTAACAGGCGATCAGGCAATGACCAAGGTAGAGGCACCTACTGGCTTTTCTGCCTTTTTGGGTACTTATGGCTACTTGGGGCACACGCCATTTTTGTTGGAGTTTCGCTATGGCAATGCTGGGCAAACCTTAACAGCAACCGAACGTCCACCAGGGCAACCCCCTATTGACCGTGAGCTGCGATTTAATATGCATAACATTCAATTAGGTTTGGGGCTAATGGCTACCAGCAGCGAATACTTTGGTATAGGTATAGGCATTGCACCTGATATAGGCATCAACACCATCAATGACAAAACAGGCGCAGGCAGCACCGAAATCGTAAACAATTTTAGCGTGGGCGCTTCATTTATTTTACCAGTATACGCCCTGCTGGGTCCTATTATGCTGGGGGTACGCCCTTATTATACTTTACAGTTGAGTAGTAGCGACTACACAGAACTCAACGCATCGCTCAACCCCAATACTTATCAGACCAACCCTGCCGACGCACAAACCAGTACGATGAATCACTTTGGAATTGAGTTTAGGGTAGGCTTATTGTTGAGTAAAAGAGAACGTAGGTAGATTGTTTGGGTTCAAAGCAGGAACTCAACCAAGTTAAATACGATGGACTATTGTATATAAGAAAGTGTTTTAAAAGGTGTTTAGGAGAGAAAATGTACTCAAACTATTTACTTTAGGGTTGCAAAACTTTCAAGAT
>NZ_CANLRP010000304.1 GCF_947493425.1 uncultured Microscilla sp.
AAGTAGTCAGCGGGAGGGCTTGAGTTGCCGCCAAATACAGGGGTGAGTTTCACTGGGGTGCCATCTCCCGCGCAATACTTACGCTCGGCATTGAAACCTGCAATACTGAGTGTGGGCAACTCCTCTATAGTAATAGTGGTCTCAGCACTTTTGGTGCAACCATTTAGGCTTTGGGTCACTTTGAGGTTGCCGCTACCGTTTGAATTACCCCACTTGATGGTTACCTGAGCTTGATTGCTTGCCCCTACAATTTGCCCATTTTCTACCTGCCAAGCATAGGCGGTGCCGCCACTTGCACTACTGCTGCCATTACTCAGAGTATACGTCACCGTTTCACCCGCGCAGGGGGTCAAATCTCCTACAATACTGGGTGGGGGCAGGGCAAAAACTTTCACTGCATAGTCGGTAATGGTAGTGCAGCCATTACGGGTTTGGGCAAGGCGGAGGATTTTGTTGGTTCCTGCCACATTTCCTTTCTCCCACACTACGGCTACGCTTGCCTGGCGATTAATCCCCCCTACAAAAGTAGCTCCCCCTGCGGGTGCCGACCATTCAAATTCATCGGTGGTGGCGGAAACGGTAGACACATAGTTATAAATCGTGCTACCATCGCCGCATACCTGGGCGCCCGCATTGCCTCCACTAATGTTTTGAGCGGGTGGGCGGGTAATCTGAAAAGCCACCTTAATAGGCACGCTTGCCCCCACTTGCGTCACCTCGAAACGGTAAGCCCCGGCGCCGTAGCGTTTATACAAGTCTTGGCCGCTAAAAGTATAGCGGTAATCGCTACCGCCACCAATCAGTTGCAAGTTTAAAGGGATGGCTTGGTTGGCAGGGCTGTAAAGCTTTGCCCCCGATGGCGAGCTCAGGTTGGCAATGGTGACGGTTTGAGAAGCCGCTACATTGCTGCAATAGCTTGTGGCCAGTCCCAATACTACGGCATCGGCATCGTACACGCTAAAAGTGGTGCTCACGGTCACTGTACAGTTGTTGATGGCATAATCATAATACACCTTGTAGCCTGTACCTGGAAAGAGTAACCCCGGATACAATTTATTGCCTAATACTCCATCGCCCCGAAGCACACCCACTCCCCCCGCCGGGCTGTTGGTAACGGTGATGTTTACGGGTGAGAAGTTATCGTCGGGAAAGCTGGTAGCGGGTAAACTTACCTTGGGATTGGGTTGGGCTGCCACTCGAATAGTTTTGTGGCGGCTGGTGCTGCTCAGTGCACAATCGTTCACACTTTTGACCTGGAGCAGCTTGTTTCCCAGGCTTGCCGAAGTTGCCACATCCAAGGTGATGGTATTGTCGGCAGTGTAATACTTTTGTGCCCCTACTTGCACCGCATGTGGGTCGCCACTGGCAAGGAAACCCACAGGCAACGTCCACAAATAACCTGTCACATCGGGAACCGGGTCGGCAGTATACACAAAGCCGTTGCCCCCGGTGCATACCACCCCAACGCCACTAATATTTGTGGGGGCATTGAGTGCGTTGCTGCTAGTTGTATTGATGCCTCGCACGGTAGCAAATACCTCGTGGGGGTACAATCCCTCGAAATGCTCATAACCACTTACGGGCTTTAACTGAGCTACTATGCCTTTATTTTTACTGTTTGACCTCGTCTCCAGTCCACTCAGTACAATGCCCCCTATCTTGGTGGCACCCACAAAATGGTAGCTTATATAGAGTTTGCCCGAATTGAGCGATACTGTTGGGGCAAGAAAATCACCGGGGGCACCCGTGATAGTTACCCTGGGCAGCTTGCTTACTACAAAATCGGGATGATCAAATGCAAGCACTAAGGTTCCCTTGCCAATGGCAAACGACCCCACACTTTGCTCGCTGATGATGATGGGTGAAAGTACTACCGATTTACCACTGTTGCAGGCATCTACCGGGTCGGCGGGAACAATGAACACTGGATCAGGATTTGGGCGACTATCGTCTACCGCAGAGGCGCTTTCTTCTATATAAGCAGTCGCAGCAGTCAGCGTGCTAATGGCAAAGCTGGTACCCTGTCCACGCAGTTGGGTTTGGGCATAGGAAGGCTGGGCAAGGCTCCAGAGGAGCATGCAAAATAGGGTAAATGTTTTCATTTTAGTTTTTTAGTTGGTAGTCGGGAGTCGGTAGCTTATGCTGGCTTTTTTAAGCCTTGGTTAGCTCCATGTAGTGGATTTACTTTAGTCCACGGTCTACGGTCGACAGTCCATTGCGACTACACTGGGTTGGGTTTAGAGTTTGATTCTTTTATTGGTCTATTGTTGGTAGCCTATGGTAGCTCCCGACTACCGACTCTCAACTCTTGACTTACTAAAAAACAGCACCTTGCACTATGGGAAACAAATTTAATCGCTGAAACAATTGAAATGCGGCAAGGCACTGCTTGAGAATTAGGAGTTTTCAATTCTTAATTTAACCATTACACTTTACCACATTTTTGTTTACTATGATTCGGCTGTTTTGCTGGTACAGATATACCACTTTGGGCAAGGGTACCATAAAAGCTGCCTGGATACGAAAAATGTAGTGCTCAACCTGATAGCCAATCAATTCTAACCAAATATTCCTCACTAAATAATGGGTCGCTTTAGCGCCATCTAACCCTCCTGATGAAGCAATAGGGGCAATTACTTCGCCTTGCCAGTCACCCCCTAATACAAGTTTCTCAGTATATACTTTGATCTCGGTAACCTGGGGATTTTCTATCACTGGTTTGGTGACCCGAAGGGAGTTCTTCGGCTTTTTTGGTTTGATATCCCATACAACAAGCCCGCTCTCCAAGGTAAGTTCCTGTGGTTGCTCGAAGGTCAATGTATTGGGAGTCAATGGAGAGGATGGTGGTTGCCTATGGGTAGTAGGGTATGAAACAGTAGGTGGATGATTGTGATACATAATCGTTTTTTTAGAGAGTTTAAGATGATTTAATTGTTTGTATTGCCTAATGGGTTTAGGTAGTTTTTTGGGTATTTGATTATTTGTGATTAATGCTTAATCATGGGTAGTTCACGTACCAAATAGCTGTTGGCTGTGGGCAGCGAGCTGCGAGCCAACCAATGCTTGCCCTACTGTCACACTACGCACCTGATAAAGTACAGAAGTGGTATGTTTGGCTCCAGTCATTGTCCAGATGTAAGAACTTTCCCGAAGGTCTTCATTGAATAGTTCAAAATGCAAGTGTTGAATATTGGGAGGTAATGCATGGGTTTGGGGTGAAAATACTGGGGTTTGTTGAAAATAACCTAAAACCATGTCTAAGTATTTCATCGCTTCCAGGTAAGCATTGCCACTCGCATTTTGCTCTTTTTCGTGCACCGAAAACAACAGCAAGAGATTTAAATGATAAGGCTGAGTAAGGTCACTGGTGCGGCTTCTTTGCATAGTACGTTCTTCCTGCGCATGTAATAAAGTAATGACTATCCGCCCAGATTGGGCATCGGTGGTCGATTTACCCTCTCGTGTCACCAGTTTATCTACTGCTACCTCATACGCTTTTTGAGGAAACTGAAGCTCCATGAAATCTTGCAGTGATTCCTGAATAAGTTGAAGTATAGAATAGATCATTTAATAAGAGATTGTTGCGAGTGAAACCATAAAACAATCAGTAGGAGATGCCTCACCATATAGTGAGCTACTGATGGCACAATGTTAGGAAAGTACAGGGGTTGGGGGCAAATCTCGATCTTGATGAAACTTTGATTCTTTTAAACCTAATTTAAATAATCATATATATTCACTTAATAGTTATAGTTAAATCACTTTTGGTCGCAGTAAGTGGCTCTAAAGACGGTTTTGAGCCTTATCGCACTATTTTTAGGTGCCAGTTCTCGGTTTTAATAGTATTTTTATATGTTTTTGTGTGACTATACATGAGTAAATCACACAAATCAAAGTTTCATCAAGGTTTTGATTTGGAATTTATCTGCCAAAATGCCTACTCTTGCCTCGGAAAAAGTGCCCAATTGCACTGGAGCCATTTCTGAGAAATATTATATTACTCTAACCTTATTTACTATGTCAAGCCAAGCCAATGCCGAACACGATCCACAACAGCAACACGAGGGATCAACACCACCCCGAATCGTGGAGCCAAGCCTGGAACGCCTGATGGGAAAAGAAACCTCGTGGCCAACCCAGAAACAACAGTTGCCTTATGGAGCCTTGGTAGCAGCCAGCCCAGAACGAATTTTAGGAAAGAAAGCACCTAAAATAAGCGAACACACTGTACAAGCGGGAGAAGGACTTTGGACAATTGCCAAAAAATATAACCCCTTGGCTCCTATAACCGAGATTGCCCTATTAGTGCAGAAAATAGTTGAGTTGAATAATTTAGGGAGTGTTAAGGCTTTAATTGCTCCTGGGCAAATGCTTAAAGTACCTTCTACTGTTAATCTTGGTAATCAAAAACCACCTCCCCAAAAAACGTCGCCTAAAATAGACTCTAAAGTAAACGGCAAATTACGGGCACTTGAACTAAAAATGATGGAACAAAAAGCGGATAATACTAAGGTGTATCAACCACCAATTTTTGAGGGGAAAAAGGTAAATAAAAAGAGTACACCTACACCTAAAAAAGTAAAAAAAGCCAAAAAACGGGTAAAACCTGATTTTTCGCTTAATGGGATAAAAGATACACTAAAACGGAAGGGATACAAGTTTTATGAAGAAGAAGGGAAAGTCAACTTGATAGCAGTTAGAATAGACTTCTTGCGAAAGTGTTTTAAGCAGCATTTGCATTTACGAAAGTAGCAATCAGTGTCGCTCTTAGACCAAA
>NZ_CANLRP010000305.1 GCF_947493425.1 uncultured Microscilla sp.
AGGAAAAATTACCTCTTTGCAGGATCACACGATGCCGCTCAAAGGTCAGCGGTCATCTATACCTTTTTCGCCAACTGTCACAAACACGAGGTAGACCCCTACAAATGGCTCAAGTATACCCTCGAGAACATCATGGAGGCTCCCATCCAAGATATTCATCAATTTTACCCACAAAATTTTAAAAAATAACACCCTATAAAGACGGTGTTGCTTGGCTTACCTGTACTTCGTGGAATGGATACTCCTTAACAACAATCTTCACTTTTGTTCCATTCGGTAAATTTCTCATTTGGTGCCCCATTGAAGAACCAACTCCCCTATTGTCACCAGAAGTAATATTTTTAACACTAGCGCCTTTACCACCTGTAGATAATACTGCTGGAGGATACTCATCTCTATCTTTTCCTGGTGCACCTTTTTTACCCTTGAGAGATGCTCTACGACGCTTTTTAGCTCCACTTCTATCTATTGCTTTTCCCGCTTTCTGAGCTTCTTCAACATGTTGAGCAGTTTCAGGGTGTTTTGATTTAGATATAAAGATTTTTATATAGCCTTTCCCTTTCTTTGCAGCCGTTTTACCGAAAGGTGCCATTCCGTATAAAAGGTTTTGCGGATGCCCCTGTGCTAAATCTATCGTCTCGCCTACCACTGGTATTTCATCAGCAGCCATTTTTACATAGGTACCAACCTCCTCTACTACTTCGTTGACTTTCTTGGCTCCCTCGCCCATATCAAGAGTTCGCATAACAGTTTGGTTTTCTGATGATATATTTCCAGAACCGTTATCGTAGCTTTTGTTACGAGCTTGTTTTATACGCTTTATGCCATTGGTGAATTTAACATATTGATTAATTCCCCAATTTATAATTCCATCAACCATTGGAGAACCTGTGGCTTCCAAGCCTTCCAGTTCTATGTGCCTGACTACCTTATTCTCACTAAAAGCATAAGTACTATTGTAAAGGTATTTCTCCGCTAACGGATCAACTGAAAAGAACCTACCCAAGGCAACATCCGCGTTTCTCCACTTAAATTGTGACCAGTTGAGCCCAAACTCTTTTTGTTCCTCCTGACCTTGGAATTTCCACCTGTGTTCAGTTTTTCCGTGCTTCGAGAGCCCTTCCAGTTCTAACCCAAAAGGATAATAATGATTCTCCTGTACAATTAGTTGGGGCGTATGCTCCACCACCATATCATCAAAGAATACTTCCTGGTCGCTTTCGTTGGCGGCAAATACCTGAAGGTAACCGCGCTCAGTAGCGGTATAACTAAGCTCTAACTCTTGCCATTGTCCAGCGTTTACCTGCAAATGTTTGATCTGCAAAGAAACCGCCACCGGAGTACCGTCTTGTGTATAAAACACTGACTTTAAGTAGCCGCTTGGCACGCTCGCATTTGGGTTGTTGCCTCCGTTGTTGGGCGTAATACTCAAGCTCAAATTTAATAAAAATGGGCTGTTTTGCGAAGAGCTCTATCTCAATAATAAAAAAGCCCAAATCATTTGGGCTTTTACTTTTTATTTACTTACGGTTTTGGTTATTCCAAAACCAAACTCCAAATGCTCATATTACTTAATTTCGGGTTACAAATCCGAAACAGCGTGGTCACCTAATGTCTGCTACAGATAGCAAATTATCTTCATTAATTATCTGCAATTTAAAATGTGAAATAGGAAATATAGACGTAGGACTTTGAATAATTATAATGGAAAGTTCATTGTTAATTTTTATTTTTTCATATAAATAGTTGTACAAGTCAATTATACCTTTTGGATCAAGCCCAGCAGTATTTATCAACAAAAAGTTTGAATTATTAAAGCCTATCTCAATATTAATTATAAGACGAGCAAACGCACCTCTTATATTTTTTGCAAGAGTATCTAAAGGTATCTCCAACACATTTAGTATCAACTTTATCTCATTTGAAGATAATTTAGAATACTTGGCTATGTACTGATATAAAGTTATTTTTTTAAAACAATACCATATATTACCATCACTTTTTAATTTACCATCAACATACAGAGGTTTATGAAAAATATTAAAGCCGTCTAATTGACTTTGGAGCCTATCTTCTAAATAATTTACAGGACTATATATACTTACCATTTGTCCTTCAAATATATCAAAATCGGGAATTCTATGACCTTGGATTATGCAATCTTTTATGGAAATTAATAAATTCATCTCACTTCTTAAATTTCATTGAACCAAACTTTCTAATTGATGATTTACTAAGGTATTTTGTGGGATTTACGCCTTGTATATGACCAGCTATACTAGCTCTATTTAAAAGAGTTTCAATATGCTTTGCATCTCCTGTCTCAGCTAAAACCTTAAGTGCTGCTGCAACTCTATGATGCCCCTCGCTAATTGTGTATTTTCCTTTATGATAATACCCAGCTATTTGATTAAGTGAATGATCAAATTTAGAGTTAGACATAAGGCTGGCTAACTTATCAATTTTTGAGGTGGAAACTTCAGTTTGAGATGCCAGAATCCCATACTGTTTAGCTAGTTTTGATATAGCACCTTTATGCTTGTAAGCATTCTTTGCAATTCTAAAAAGACCAAAAAAACCTAACTTCCCTAAAGTTGCTAGTTTTCCTACAGGAGTTACATTGGCACCCTCCTCTAAATAATTTCCTGCACTCATTTTCTCCCCATGAATATTCTCACCCTTCGCAACACCAAAAATCAAACTCAATCCAGAGGTTACAGGGTTAATATCCGTCATAAGCCTTAACCCCCCTGTAAGTTTAGGCTGACCTTCTCCATTACTTTCAGATATAGCATCTTGCACTGCTTCCTGCAAAGTTCCCCCTGTCCTCGCTTTTTCTAAAATATTCTGATCTACCCCTTTGACTTCTGCATTTACCGTCATAGTGTTGGCACCATTTCCTGAACCATTGACAGTTGCTATAAATAGGCGATGAGGTGAATCATCATTGGTTTTGTGTATGCCTAATATCTGACCAGATGCATTCATATAAATATGATCCAAAGGTGCTTTACCATCAGGGTCAATCATATTTACAGGATCATTCAATGCATAATTATAAGGGCTTGCTGTGTAAAACTCTTCAACTTTAGGATCAATTACAAACCATCTTCCGAGTAATGCATCATATTGCCTCGCTTCAAAATCCCCCCAATTCAAACCAAAAGTTTTATCAAACTCTTTACCCCCAAACTTCCACCTATGCTCAGGTTTTCCCTGCTTCTCAATCCCTCGCAGGTTCATTCCAAAAGGATAATAATGATTCTCCTGTACAATCAATTGGGGCGTATGCTCCACCACCATATCATCAAAGAACACGGTTTGGTCGCTTTCGTTGGCGGCAAATACCTGAAGGTAACCGCGCTCAGTAGCAATATAACTAAGCTCTAACGCTTGCCATTGTCCAGCGTTTACCTGCAAATGTTTGATCTGCAAAGAAACCGCCACCGGAGTACCGTCTTGTGTATAAAACACTGACTTCAAATAGCCGCTTGGCACGCTCGCATTTGGGTTGTTGCCTCCGTTGCTGGGCGTAATACTCAAGCCCAAATTTAATAAAAATGGGCTGTTTTGCGAAGAAACCTCCCCACTATTTGTATTACCTGCCGTTTGGCTCAGGTTGCCCAAGGTAAGCCCCCAATCTACTGCTTGGTTGTTAGTAGGACTACCCGTATAATAAGCCTTTACCTTGACGGTTACCTGGTCCCCTTTGCTTACTTCCAGGTTGCGCAACATACCCAAAGGTTGGGCAGTAGTCAATTTTGCCACATGATTGTTGGCGTTGGTAGGGTCAGTCGTGCGCACCTCGTCTTTATACTCAAACCCCTGTTGTTTATCCATCACTATGTCTTCCAGGGTGGCTTGGGTAGTTTGGGTTTGCCCTTCTCTGAAAGCCACCCTCAAGTTGCCCAAGTGATCCTTGTAATGATACTCATACACAAAGGCCGCGTTTCCGTCCAGGGCACCAGGTGCCAATGCACGCCCTTCAGCCGTATGCACAAATTGCAGCTCATCGTTTTCGTATACAAAACTCCCTATATAATCGGTGCGGCTCGTTTGCGCGCCCGTGCTGTCTATGACTACCTTATTGAGCTTGATTCCGGCGGCATCGTAGGTATACACGATTTGCTGGTTTTTCTCAAAATTGATAATCGTAGGCAAATTTAAATAATTATAGACAATACTTGTTATTTTTTTGTTTTGGTCGGCAATCAAGTTGCCATTGTCGTCATAAATATAGTCAGGGTCTTGCACGGTAGCGGTGTGCCCATCCCTAAAATCTCCGGCTACCCCAGTGTTGCGGCTGTCTTCGGCATCGGCTACCCCCAACAACTGATTGCCCGCGTAGGTATAGCTTAGGTCGTCAATAGTACCAAACACCATTGCCAGGTTGAGTTTACGCTCCAGCAAGCCTTGGCGCTTGAGGGTCAAGATATTGCCATTCAAATCGTAGGTCAGGTTGTTTACATCATAGCGCCCGTTTTCTGCGCTGTTCGACGAGGCATAACTGGCGGTTTTCAATCGGTTGAGCCCATCGTAGGTATAGTCGTACTGGCGCTGCACCTGGTCTATGCTGCTTTGCCACACCATGCGCCCAATGTTGCCATTGAGGTAGTTGTGGGTGGCGCCCTGGTCGTA
>NZ_CANLRP010000306.1 GCF_947493425.1 uncultured Microscilla sp.
TTCAGGAAGTCATTCAATTGGGGACTATGAATACATAAAACACAATCTACTTGACTATTTTTGTACGGACTATTGGTTTACCTGAGTGCCAGTAACATCTACTCCCATGATCGAGCTTACATTGGCTTTCACCTGGTCTTCATTTACATTACCACCACTTTTTTCATTGCCCTTATTACGCTGTATAGGGCGTTGTTTTGCTTGAATAGGAGGCTTACTGCCCTCTTTAGTTTGTATAGGTGGCAAGCCGCTTTGTTTAGTAATTTTCGCATCAGCTGGTATAGCGTTGCTGTTGTTGATAGCCGCATTTTTTTCGTTATCGCTCGCGTATTTGTGCATAAGCTTAGACTTAATGGTAAAGATTAAAATTACATACATAGTAGGTAAGAACTACTGCAAATATACTATATATTTTTAAGACATTATACTTAGAACGGTATAGTCGACCGAAACGTGGCGGGTCAATTATATGTTGTTTTGAATTTAACAAAAGCATTCAAAACTAAAACTTGTTCTTATAAAATAGTATATTTATATATTTGTTTATTATTTCAAATATCAACTAAGTACAGTTTTTTGGCTTAAATAAACAAAGGTATGAGTAGTGAAGAACAGCGGGAACAAGAAAGGCTTCAACAATTACTAAAGGAGTGCCATCTTTTGGTGCGCAACGATGAACGCCTTTCGTCTGAAATGTCTTTTGAGGAATTGTCTAAGGTGTTGTTTATGAAAAAAGCTTATGAGCAACCGCCTGAAGACTATGCTTCTGATGATCTACATAAGCCAAAAAACAACCACAGTTTTTTTAATTATCTTCATCAAGAACTTGATGTTCATCAAAGCCCTGAAGATATGCTGTTAACATTATTTCATAAAGCCAATGATAAATATTCAATATTTGGAGTAAAAGATACTTTGCGCCTCAAAACTGCTACTTTTCTCAAATTAGCCGAAAGACTAGACCACGCATCTTCAGAGTTATATCAAACCTATGACTCTTTCTTAACGCGGGTGTTCAATGCCAAAACAGAACAAATAATGGTACCTTCCCCTTTGATAGATTTTATAGTAGAGGTGCTCAATCCACAGGTGCAAGAAAAGGTAATTAATACTGCCTGTAGTGTAGGGAGCTTTTTGGTGAAGGTAGGCAAAATGTATCGCCAAAAATCGTTACCCCCTTATAATATGTTTGGCACTGACCTCAATTCTCAAGCCACCAACATCGCCCGACTAAACCTATTTTTGCAAGGTTATCATTCACCTGACCATATTTACAATGTCAACGGGCTCAAGCCTCACCCTCATATCAAAGAAGAAAGCTTTGATGTAGCAATTGTTGCCCCGCCGTTTGGGCTTAAAGCCCGAAAGGATGAGGTTTATGATTATGCAACTTACAAATACCCCATAGGGCAAATATCTGGCAACTATGAGGTGCTTTATTTAGAGCGTGCCCTGCATTTGCTGCGTCCTGGGGGCAGAATGGGCATTATTTTGCCCGAAAGTATATTTAATAGCGATAGCTTTAGTAAGGTAAGGGCTTATGTAGAAAGTAAGGCTAAAATATGTTTGATTGTATCATTGCCCAACGACGCCTTTGCTTCGGTGGGTTTGGGCACTAAAACCAGTTTGCTGTTTTTGAGCAAATTTAGCGAAGAAGAAGCCATTGAATATGATAAAATAGCCCAAAAAGCCAAGCAAGATATAGGCACTAAAAAAGAAAACGAAGAAAAGGTAATGGCTGAAATCAAGACACAGTTTGATTATGAATTTGCCATTGCTGAGGTGGAGAAGATAGGCATTTCGCGATTGGGGCGCAAAACTGACAACGATTTGCCTGAAGTACTCAAAGAGTTTAACCAATTTGCCCCCTTTGCTCCGCCTAACGAAAATTTTCATTGAGCCTTTCTGAACCTCAAGCCACTTACAGAAAGGCAAACAAGTGGCAATATTTAAAAGCTTTGAACTATGCTCAAGTAGCCCAAACTTGGGATGTGCAATTTTATAAGGCAGATTTGGGCATTCGCTCTAGGTTTGACCAAGTAAAACTGAGCGAAGTAATTAAACAAAGAAAGGTAAAAATAAAAAAAGAGGCTTATCAGTATGACATACCTTTGGTAGACAGAATACCTTTTGAATCGGGCTCGATTGTTTTGAGAGACCCACCTGAAACCAACACCGATTTGTGGCAAGCCAACAAAAACGATTTGATTTTGTCGCAACCTCAGTTTCATAAAGGCGGGGTGGCGGTTAATACGCTTGCGGATAAAATTGTCTGTACTACTAATTATCGGGTATATGGCATTGATGCTAAGGTGGTAGCCCCTACTTATTTGTGGCTTTATCTAAGAAGTGAAGCAATGCAACAAATATTGCAAGCCTTAAGCACGGGCTCAGTAAGGGCGCAGTTTCCTTTGCGTTTGTTGCCTAGTCAAACCTTGGTGTTACCCCCGTTAGCCCAACAAAAGGAAATAGTGAAAGCATATGAAAGCAGCATTACCAAAGCTGAAGAACTGGGAACAAAAGCTGAAGAATACACCCAACAACTCAGCGAATACCCCAAACAAGCATTAGGGCAAGACTGGAAAAAACCTGAGCTGAGGAAACAAGGGAAGCACTTGCAAATTCTCAACTTTGCGAAAACCAAGGATTGGAGTTTGGCGCAAGTGGAAAAGCCTGTGCTTACTAGCAAATATGACTTGGTGGAGCTTAAGGAGTTGATCAAGCTAAAAAGTGGCAAAGCTCTGTCTAATCAAGACTTAACTACAGGGCTGTACCCTGTATATGGCGCCAATGGGCAGAAGGGCAACTACGGCAAGTTTACGCACGAGGGCGAACGCTTGATTATAGGGCGCGTGGGAGCGCAATGTGGCAATACACACTTGGTAACGGGCAAGTATTGGGTAGATAATAATGCTTTTGTAGCAGATAAATTATCCGAAAAAATTAGTTGGCAATATTTAAAAATCACTTTGGATTTGTTAGATTTAAACCAACTTAAAACAGGTACGGGGCAACCTTCTATCAATCAAAAAACAATTTTGGGGCAACTTATTTCGGTGCCTCCGCTCAACATACAAGAAGAAATAGTGCAGGAGGTAGAACGACTCAGGCAAACGAGTGAACAACTGCAACAAAAAAGTAAGGATTTGCGCGAGCAAGCTTTGACAGACTTTGAAAAAGCGGTATTTAACTAATTGAAACCCAAAACAAACTATCTATGCGGATTACTCATTTAAGTATCCAGAATTACAAAAACCTCAAAGATTTTAACTGGACAATTGATGCTGGCTACTCTATAGCTTTGATTGTAGGAAAAAACGCCAGTGGTAAGTCTAATTTGATGGAGGCTATTTTGCATATTTTTGCTTGTGTGCAAAGAGATGTAATGCAACATACTCACTTTGACTATAGTATAGAGTATGAAATAGAAACACCCAACAAACACAAGGTGCGTTTAGAAAGCCAAGGAGTGAAATTTAGTGCTTGGCGCGACGATGAAAAGGTAAAAGACCAACAAGCGCAGGTGGCATTACTCCCTAGTAAAATTTTTGCTTATTATGCGGGCACTTCTAAGAGAATAGAAGATACATTTCGCCTTTATAAAAATCCCCCTGCTTTTGAGTACTATACTCCCACCAAATACAAGTTTGTTTTGTTTGCCTTGCTTGCTTCTCCACTTGATAAAATAAAAAAAGATTTTTTGCAAAAAGAATTTGGTATAGAAGGGCTTCACGACTTTTCTTTTAAAATACAAAAACCTCATCAGGCTATTGAATCCACTAATACACCTACTAGAGATAACTTCTGGAATGCTCCTCCTGACGTGCTTACTCTTTTTGAAGGTTTCAAAGCACTAAGCTCTAAATCCCAAAAAGAAAAAGTTTTTACAACTGAGAAACTCGCGCTGAAATTTGATGGCGAGGTCATCAACCAAATACTAGACTTTCCATTTTTGAGCGACGAAAGTGATTTGTTTGAAAAGATGATCAAAGCGCTTGAGTTGGGCTATATACGCGACCTTACTTTGAACATCAAGAAAACGGGGGTAAATGAAAACATTATCTTTGAAAACTTTAGTGAGGGCGAAAAGCAACGCCTTGCCATTAGGGGCATCATTGAACTTTATGAAGGGGACGAAACCTTGTATTTACTCGACGAACCCGATGCCTTTGCCCACCCACGTTGGCAATGGGAGTTTATTCCTGATTTGGAGAGGGCTTTAGGTACTTATTCTCAGGTAATTTATGTAACGCATTCGCCCTTGGTGCTTAGTTCGGCAAAAAATAACGCATTTTTTATGGATAGCGGGGAAATATATCCTGCCCAAGAAACTTATGGACAAAGTGCTAATGTCACCCTTAATAAAATGGAAGCACAAGAAATACTTCAAGCAACAGAAGATGATTTTGCAACCTACATTGGCTTAATAGAAGAAGGTAAAGGGGAAAGCCCAGAAGGGGTAAAATTAAGAGAAGAACTTGAAGAAAAATATCCACTTAATCATCCAAAGTTTGACCGAGCAGACATGCTCATTTCATATTAGACTTCTTGCGAAAGTGTTTTAAGCAGCATTTGCATTTACGAAAGTAGCAATCAGTGTCGCTCTTAGACCA
>NZ_CANLRP010000307.1 GCF_947493425.1 uncultured Microscilla sp.
TTGTCAAACTTATAACCACTACGCTTATTCAAATAATCACGCAGCTTACGCACCTTGGTAGCAAGCAAACGACGCACCGAATCTGCTTCACTGTAATGAGCCTCCACCTGGCACAACAAAGGATAAATCAACGCCATATTTTCATTGTCAGAACGTAAACTATAAGGAACCGAAAAAGGACGCAAATACTGGCGCAAACAAACACGACCCAAACCAGGAGCATACAAACGTAAATCATCCATAGACAAACACTGAAAAGAATACACCTTCAGCAACAAACGCCATTTAGGAGTAGTTAAACCCAAAAACAACAAACCAGCCTCCAACACCGGAACCAACTCATCCAGCACAAAATCACCCCCAAAATCAGCCGCACAAAACACCTCCGTATCCAGCGGCTCAAACAAAGGACGACCATACTGTTTAGCCACCAAATCGAACAAACGAGAACGAAAATACACCCGAAGATAAACCCCCAAATCGCCCCGGTCAGGATCATACTTTGAAAATACCGAAGACCAGTTTTCAAACAAAGTCAAACGCAACTCCTGCGCATAATCGTCGCATTCAGATTTCAAAATCAAACCACGACGAACATAACGACCCAAGGTCCTGGCAAGTGAACCCTCCACCACAATAAAATGATCAGCCCATTCATTCCAGGGCATACCAGTCCCAGTACTATTTTTTTTAATAGATAACATATTGATTTTTAGATAATTAGAATTAGTTGATTAGTTGATTAGTCCGGAGTCGGGAGTTGGGAGTCCAGAGAAGAAAGTTAAGAGTTGATTAGTCCATAGTCGGGAGTCAGGAGTCCGTAGTCGGGAGTTGGGAGTTGGGAGATAAGAAATTGTTGGGTGGCTTTATGGCTAAAATGGTTTTATGGTTGCGCGAAGCGAGGCGAAAAACTACCGACTAAAAACCACTGACTAAAAGCTACGGACTCCCGACTACCGACTCCCAACTACTAACTAAAAACTCCCGACTCCCGACTAAAAAACTACCGACTAAGAGGATGTAGATGATTAATTTCTTCTTGCAGTGCTGTCATATCGCCCACTTGATAAACCTCCGTAGACGACACCTTCAAATGACCCGCCTTATACTGCACCGTACGCAAATCTTCGCTCTGCAGCCAGTGACTGAGCACCACCCGACGAATCACGTGCGCATTGCAAGCCAAAGAATTCAAACGAGCCAAACGACGAAAAAAAGGACGCGTCAAATGAGACAAATCAGCCGGAACATCCAACAAATAACGAGCACCAGAACGAACACGCAGCCACTCGTGAAAAAGCAAAATCTGAGGAACCACCAAACCCAACTCACGACCCGCCGTACAAGCCGTACCCACCCCATAAGCACGCAACCAGATTTTACCCTTCACCAGGTCAACATCGCCCACCTCCAAATGACGCAAATCGCTGCTCTTGATTCCCTGGTACACATACAAGGACAACAAAACCCGGTCTTGCAAACTTCCCGCATAATCAGCAAACAAACGCTCCAAACAAGCATAAGTAAGCAAAGGAAAACGGCTTTTCTCCACCCCCTTTTTTACCCGAACCCCTTGTGCCGGATTGTTGCGACAAGCACCCAAACCCACCAAATAATCAAAGTAATCGCCCAAAGCCACCAAATGACGATTAATAGTAGTCGCGCTACAACTCAAACCACGCAAATAATCGATATAAGCCAACACATCGGCATAAACCAAAGCCGACACATCGCGACCCGAATAATAAGTACAAAACTGAGCCACCGCACTACGTTTGTGATAACTCGTACCCGCCGAAAATCCACGATCAACGGATAAATAAGATTCAAAAGTTTTCATAAGAGAGAATTACGAATGAGAGAATTACGAATTACGAGTGAATCAATTACAAGTCAATCAATTACGAATTACGAATGAACCAACAGAGTCTATTTTACCATTCGTAATTCGTAATTAAACAATTCGTAATTATCAAATGTGCGTATAAACCTGTGTAGAATCCAATGAACGATGACCCAAAAACAAACCCACCTTAGACAAAGACATACCGCCAGCGTGCAAATGAGTAGCAATGCTATGGCGCAAACTATGCAAACCCACACCATCCCCCTCAATCCCCGATTTAGTCACCAACTTCTCCAAACGCTCGCTTAAACTTTTGGGTCCCAAACGACGCCCGCGGTAAGTCAAAAGCAACGCCGAAGAACCAGAAGAAGAAGAACCAGAAGAAGAAAAAAAACGGCGACCCTCCGTCAAATAAGCGTATAAATCATCCCTCACCCGACCCACCATAGGCACAAAACGCTCCTTGCGACCCTTACCCGACAACACCTGTACCCAGCCCTTTTTGAAGTGAACATCACCCACATTCAACAAATGAATCTCGCTACGACGCAAACCACAACCATAACCCAAAGACAATAACGCCTGGTCGCGCAAACCCCAATGATCAGCCGTGCAGCCATCGTACAACAAACCCACCTCAACCCGGCTCAATACCCGAATAGCAGCCGCTGGCAAACCAGGCAAAGGAGCACCAGGCAAGCTAAAAACACCCAAACCCAAAGACCGCAAATAGCGTTGAAAACCACGCAAAGTCTTACGCACACTACGCAAATGAGAATGGCTCAGCAACTCACCCGTTTTAACACTCCGACGACCCGACAAATAATCAAAATAAGCCGACACATCAGAAGCCCCCACATCAGCCAAACAAAAACAATCGCGTTGCTCCAAAAAATACAGAAACTCCCGCAACTGACGAGGATATTTGTCGCAAGTAGAAGCCGAATAGCCCATACTGCGCAACCAGGCGGCAAAATCACGCAAATGAACCTGGTAAACTTGAGTAGTAATTTCTAGTGAATCCATAATAATAGTTAGTTGGGAGTCCATAGTCGGGAGTTGGGAGGTAAAAAATTGTTGGATGGCTTTATGGCTAAAATGGTTTTATGGTTGCGCGAAGCGAGGCTAAAAACTATCAACTGAAAGCCACCGACTAAAAACTCCGGACTCCGGACTCCCGACTACCGGCTAATAACTAATAGACTAAATTGATAAGAATAAATAAAGAGATTGGTTTTATAGATTAAATTTGAAAGTCTCTAGCGCGCACTTTCTTGGAATGTGGAATATCAGAGGTATTTTTGGGCTAACTCACTGATAATCAGTAAAAAGTGGCGTTCCATCTGGTATTTCTGAGGGTGGACTACCAGTCTAATTTATTGATTTTCAACAACTTCTGGTAGTCCACTTTTTTACAACACCTTGAGTTGGTTGGCGAGAAACTGACGAACACGAGCACGCAAAGCCTGGATGTCGTCCCAATACGTAATCTTGTAAATCAAGCCATTGTTGGCATGACCACCCACTTGTTGAATATAATCCAGCTTCCACAATTGATGTACATAACGATGCATACTCGTAGAAGAAATGTTGAACCGTTGGCGTACCTCACGCCGGGTAAACTCCTGCTTGACGCCCTTCTCAAAACAATAATTTTTCAACTGTTCAAAGAATTGGCGCAAACTACCATCCAGCTCGTCAATGCGCAATATAATAGTTTCAAACAAAATCTCATTCGCCCAATGCAAATCGGCTTTCGTAGCCACCAAACGACCCTCCGCATCACGCGCCCGCTGAAACTGATGCAACAAAGTAATTTGCTTCACCAACGATTGATACAAACTATGCAAACGACGAGGATTTTTTACCTCACCAGGCAACGACAATTTATCCGCGTAAGGATTCACCACCTCATAAGAACGCAACAAACGCACACAATTTTGGAGTAACTCCCTGGTAGCCAACTGCTGCTTCTTGCTCACCTTACCCGCCGCGCAAGTGTTCATATAATCAGTAATCGCCTTCGTTTGCGCTTTCGTTTCATTGACCGCCAAAGTAAAACAACGGTTTTCGTTGTCCTCATAAATTTCGGTTTTGGTAGTAGCCGCCATACTCGCCACTGGGCCATATACTTCTTTGACACCGCCGCTGTTGTTTCCCTGCAAATCCTGGGTAGTAGTAGAACTCGCCAACTTTCCGTAGCTAATCAACTCACGAAAAGACAGCAAAGCCTCCTCGCTCAAACCGTCCAAATCCTGCAACACAAACAACTTGTTACAAAGCGCATACTTTCCATAATTGTACAAACTACGGTCGGTAATACGCGTGACATCCAGGGCGCCCTCCTCCGGCATCAACTTAAGAATCGCGTTCAACAAGTGCGATTTACCGCTACCGCTGCTCCCTTGTACTATAGCATGCAAAGTATCCGGCATCTTGTAACTACTTGCTACACAAAAGAGTAACAAACGATTCATCTCCTCGCCTACCACCCCACAAGCCCCGATGTGCTCATTTAACCTGGTCATCAAATCAGAAGAACGCAACAAAGCCAAACATTCTTTTTGTAAAGCAGGCGGCACCGGCTTAGGCTGACTATCTTTGTTTTTGGCGTCCGCAAACTCCGCCAACTCAGCATCGCGGTAAGCCTCCAACTCATCGGCTAACTGGTTTAAATCAATCAACAACAACTCATAAGCAATCCCCAACTTGGCGTTAGCTTCACGGGCCACTTTCTCCATCTGGCGGTCTTCGTA
>NZ_CANLRP010000308.1 GCF_947493425.1 uncultured Microscilla sp.
ATCTCGTTTTTCTTTCCTAACCACAAAGCTTATTAAATATCTTTGGTTAATATATATTCAAACCAAAGACCAAAAATAAAAACATGGCGATAATAATTTTTAACTCACTGATAATCAGTGAAATAAATTTCAAATTTTCTTACTTTATAGTTTTACCTTTTCTAAAAAAATGATTTTTTATACGAAATATCGTGTTTTGATCGATATTTCGTAGCCAAATACTTACACTGGCAACGACTTTGCCTCGTTTGATTTGATCACCAGGTTACGGTAAGGGTAAGGAATTTCTACACCCTCGCGGTCAAAAGCTTCTTTGATGCTTTTTAGCAACTCACACTTCATGACAAACCCTTTCAACGATGTGTCTGCCCACACACTAGCCCTTAAGGTAATAGAGCTGTCCATCCAGGCAACCACCCTTACCACTACCGCCGGGGTATCATCGTTTTTATCTTCTTCTTCTCGGTTGTCAATAAAATTGGGGTGTTTCATTGCCTCTTCTCTTATAATAGCAATTGCCTGGTCGATGTTTGCCGAATAGCCAATGCCCACCTCTACAAACACACATACTTTTTCTTCGGCAATGCTAGAGTTAAGAATAGTAGCCGAACTAATGACAGAGTTTGGTATAACAATGCGGCGATTTTCAAAACTATTGATAATGGTATGGCGCAACGTAATGTCTTCTACCGTGCCGGGGTTTTCAGTGCCTACCTTTATCACATCGCCTACCCTAAAAGGTTTAAAAATTACAATAAAAATGCCACCCACAATATTAGAGAAGGCTTGTTGAGAAGCAAAGCCTACAATGGCTGCCAAAATACCCGCACTTGCTACCAGGGTATTGCCCACCCCTTTGAGTGCTGGTATAGACCTGAATATGATGATGGTACCAATGACAAAAATGATAAAAGTAACCCCATTTTTAAAGAAGTTGTAATTGGTTGGGTCACCTTTCATTAGCTGCACGGCATTGTCGAAATACTTGTCTAGTATTCTACGCAATATTTTAGACAAAATCACACATACAATAATTACAGTAACCGCGATAAGAATGCTGCTAATAGCGGGATTTTCCAATAGCTTTTTCATAGAGAAATAGTCAATCAAAAACTTTGAGTAATTTGATAAAATCACCTCCCCTGTTTAGTTGTGTAACTATTTAGTTAACAACGGGTTAGATGAGAAAAATAATACTGCAAATGTCGTAGTAAAAAATGACACTTCCTTGTAGCAATCTAAAAATAATTTCACTTTACGTAATTGCTTGCAAAAAGGTGACAAAAACGCTGATTTTTTAGTAGAAAAAAACGGCTTTATCGAAACAGACATTAGTGGCTCCAATCAAAAAAACTATATTTGTCAATCTGTAAAAAAACACCCAAGCTTAACAATGATAAAAAGCCACCTTCTATTCATCACCTGTTTACTGCTACTGGCACAGTGTACCCCAAAAAAAGTACAACAAGCTGAAAATAAAAACAACCGCTCCGACTCCTTACAAACCTGGAGTGTGCCCTCTTACCAAGGGCAAGACTACACTGCGTTGGTGAATCCTTTTGTAGGCACTGGAGGGCACGGGCACACTTACCCTGGTGCTACGGCTCCTTTTGGCTTGGTACAGCTCAGCCCCGATACCCGTCTCACTGGTTGGGACGGTTGCTCAGGTTATCATTACAGCGACAGCTTGGTCTATGGGTTTTCGCATACCCACCTCAGCGGCACAGGTGTGTCAGATTACGGCGATGTATTGTTGATGCCTATTACTGGAGACGTCATGTACAACAATGGGGCAGATGGCAAAAAGGGTTACCGTTCGCGGTTTAGCCATCACAAAGAAAAAGCACAAGCAGGCTATTATGAAACTTACCTCAATGATTATGACATAAAAGTAGCACTAACTGCTACCCCCAGAGTAGGCCTGCACGCCTATAGTTTTCCTAAAGGCAAGCCTGCCCAGGTAATACTTGACCTGGTACACCGCGACCAAGTATTGGATGCCAGTGTAGAGGTAGTAAATAACCGTGAGGTTCAAGGGCATCGGAGGTCTAAAGCCTGGGCAACCAACCAGCATGTGTATTTTGTGATACAGTTTTCAAAGCCTTTCAACCAGCACGAGCTTTGGGTAGATAACCAAGCCAACGCCAACAAAAAAGCCCAAAGTAAAAGCATCAAAGCCTCGTTTTCATTTGATGGAAATGTAGCTAAAGAACCGCTATTGGTCAAGGTAGGCATTTCGGCGGTAAGCATAGAGGGAGCCCGCAAAAACCTGGAAACAGAAACCCCTGACTGGAACTTTGACGGGGTACGCAAAAAAGTGCAAACCGCCTGGAACCACGAGTTGGCACGCATTGCTGTAAAAGGGCGCACCCTAAAAGAACAAACTGTTTTTTACACGGCGATGTACCATAGTTTTATTGCCCCTAATGTGTTCAACGATGTAGATGGGCAGTATCGGGGGCGCGACGCTCAAGTGCACCAGGCAAGTCATCCTTATTTTACCGTATTTTCACTTTGGGACACCTACCGGGCTGCCCACCCTTTGTATACTTTGGTACAACAAAAACGCACCAACGACTTTATCAAAACTTTTTTGTTGCAATACCAACAAGGCAACACTTTGCCCGTGTGGGAGCTGGCTGGCAATGAGACTCAGTGTATGATTGGCTACCATGCGGTGCCTGTAATTGTAGATGCCTACCTGAAAGGGATCAAAGATTATGATGCTACACTTGCTCTTCAGGCCATGCAAACCAGTGCCAACCAAGACAAGTTCGGCATTGGTGCTTACCGCAAATATGGCTATATACCCGCCTCTGAAGAGCCCGAATCGGTATCGAAAACCCTGGAGTATGCCTACGACGATTGGTGCATTGCGATGCTGGCAAAGCAGCTGAAACAACCCAAGGTGCACAAAAAATTTATACGAAGGGCTCAGGCTTACAAAAATATTTTTGACAAAAATACCGGCTTTATGCGTGCCAAACGTCAAAATCGTTGGTTTTCCCCCTTTCGCCCCGAAGAAGTAAACTTTAATTATACCGAAGCCAACGCCTGGCAATATAGCTTGTATGTACCACAAGACATTAGTGGGCTTGCCCAAATGTTGGGGGGTAAACCCCAACTAGAGAAGTGGCTAGACAACTTATTTACGGCATCTACCGAAACTTCAGGGCGGCACCAAGCTGATATTACCGGGCTCATTGGGCAATATGCCCACGGCAACGAACCTAGCCACCACATGGCGTATTTGTACAATTATGTAGGCAAACCCTGGAAAACCCAGCAACGGGTTGCCCAAATACTCAGTACCCTTTACCATAACCACCCCCACGGGTTATCGGGCAACGAAGACTGTGGTCAAATGTCTGCCTGGTATGTACTCAGTGCTATGGGGTTTTATCCGGTTACACCTGGTTCCAACGACTATGTCATAGGCTCTCCTGTGTTTCCCGAAGCTACTCTACAGCTCGAAAATGGTCAACGCTTTACTATCAGAGCCGAGCAGGTCTCAGCCAACAATATTTATATACAATCAGCCCAGCTCAATGGCAAGGCTTACACCAAAAACTATATCAAACATAAAGATATCATGATAGGAGGCGAGCTGGTGTTGGTCATGGGCAACCGTCCTAACAAGGCTTGGGGTAGCCAACCCACCGCGGCTCCTGTATCAGCCATTACAGCACACCTCATTGTGCCAGTACCTTATTTTGAGGGCGACCTTACTTTTGAGCGAGCAGACCATCAAATTAAAATTGCCCATCACAACCCGGCAACAAAGTTGTTTTATGCTGTGGCCCCAAACAAAAACGCCGCTGTGACAAGCCTGAGGTTTGTGCCCTACCACGCCCCAGTCACTATACAAACTTCTGCTACAGTGTGGGCTTTTGCCCAAAATACTCAAGGACAAACCAGCGATACTATTCACACTCGTTTTAGTAAAATACCCGCAGGCAGAACCATCAGTCTTGCCAATCAGTACGCCAATCAATACGCTGCAGGTGGCAACAAAGCCCTCATTGATTTTGTTTCAGGTGGCAAAGATTTCCGCACGGGCATGTGGCAAGGTTACCAAAAGGTAAACATAGAAGCAATCATAGACCTGGGTAAAGAAGAACACGTAAAAACCATGGCCATTCGTTGCCTTCAAGATCAAAATTCGTGGATTTTTATGCCTACCCGCGTAGCATTTTTTACTTCGCCCGACGGTAAAAAATTTACAAAAGCAGGGGTGGTAGAAAACAATGTAAGCCCTAAAAGTGAGGGTGCCATCGTAAAAACCTTTGAGGTGAAATTTGGTGAGGCAACCCGTTATGTCAAAGTAGTGGCTTATAACCAAGGCATTGTACCAGCATGGCACTTGGGGGCAGGTGGTGGCGCCTGGCTTTTTGCCGATGAGATTATGGTGGAAGGGAATTAGTCAATTATGAATGAGCGCGAAGCTTTTTAAATTACGAATGAGAGAATTACGAATTACGAATGAAGGCGAAGCGATTACAGACTTCCATCTACCAATTTCATAATCTACTGATAATCAGGAAGCTATTTTTTGTATTTGATAG
>NZ_CANLRP010000309.1 GCF_947493425.1 uncultured Microscilla sp.
AAGGGAGTTGAAGAAATTACAAAAAAAAGCTCTAAGAATGGGCTATCAAATACAAAAAATAGCTTCCTGATTATCAGCAGATTATGAAATTGGTAGATGGAAGTCAGGAGTTGGTAGTTGGTAGTCAGGAGACGGGAGTTGGTAGTCAGGAGTTGGTAGTCGGTAGTAGTTGGTAGTAGGTTTTTATTGTATTTGCAAAATTGAGAGTAAAGGCTTTTACCAACTACCAATTGACTGTGAACTAAAAAAACTCCCAACTACGGACTCCCAACTCTTAACTATCGGTAGTCGGTAGTCAGGAGACGGTAGTTGGTAGTCAGGAGTTGGTAGTAGGTTTTTATTGTATTTTGCAAAATTGAGAGTAAAAGCTTTTACCAACTACCAATTGACTGTGAACTAAAAAAACTCCCAACTATGGACTCCCAACTCTTAACTAAAAAAAACTAAATAGAAATGAACAAACATATAATATTTACCTTGATTTTT
Source organism: uncultured Microscilla sp. (assembly GCF_947493425.1). Taxonomy (GTDB): domain Bacteria; phylum Bacteroidota; class Bacteroidia; order Cytophagales; family Microscillaceae; genus Microscilla. Next base: position 487 of record NZ_CANLRP010000309.1, read on the forward strand.
AGCCTGTGGGGTGGAGCGTTCGCCATTGCTCAACAAGGCTATAGCCTGCAACAATGCAAAGATTTGGTGTTGCAGCACAGTAAAAAGATGAAATATGCTCAGCTACAGCAACAAAAAGCAGAAGCAGTGCGCAAAGAAACCTGGATGCACCACTTGCCTAAAGTAGAGGCAGGTTTTTATGCGGTGCAACTCAACAAAAAAATGATAGAGTTTGACAATCCTTCGGGCAACTTGCCTGTGTACAACGGTGACCCACGAACTTTGCCTACAGCTACCCAATTTGCTTTTTTGCCTGCGATTTCGTTGGGGGCAGGCGACCGCATGCATACCGGAAACATTACTGTAATGCAACCCTTGTACGCTGGAGGGCGCATCAAAACGGGCAATCGTTTGAGCGAGTTAGGGGTAGAGGTAAGCAAGCTGCAGGTAAGCTTATCTAAAACTGAGTTGATTGCCAAAACCGAAAGCATGTATTGGCAGATTGTGGCGCTTGACGAGAAGCAAAAAACCTTGGATGCTTATGAAAAATTACTGGAAACAGTACTGAAAGAAGCCAAAGACGCGCTCAAGGCGGGGTTGATTGATAAAAGTGATGTGCTAAAGGTAGGGCTCAAGCAAAGCGAAGTCGCATTGAACAAATTGAAGCTTAAAAATGGCCGACAGTTGGCATTGATGGCTTTTTGCCAACATTTGGGCATAGACTACAACGAAAACATTCGCTTGACCGATGCTTTGCCCCCAAGTACTTTGCCTCAAAGCATACAAGCAGAAGCCGCCGCTAGTGTACCCAAACGTAGTGAGTACCAATTGCTGCAAAAGGTGGTAAAGGCAGAAGAGATGAAAACTCAAATTGAGCGTGGGCATTTTTTGCCCGAAGTAGGGCTAGGCGCCAGTGCTTTTTATTCTGATGCAATGGAGCACGGCAGTGATGGCAGGTTGGCAAGAGTAGGGGTGTTTTTGGCAGTTAGGATTCCAATATCTAATGTATGGAGCAAGCGCCACTCGCTGAAAAAACATGTATTGGGCGAAAAAATGGCACAAAACAAATTGGATGAAACCAAGGAATTGCTCAAACTACAAATCCAAAAAACATATTATGCCCTCACCGAAAGTGCGCAGGCTATAGCATTGGGGCAAAAAAAAGTAGCCCAACATGAAGAGTTCTTGCAAACGATCAAAGACCGCCATAAGGCAGGAGTGGTGCCCCTTTCTAAGTTGTTGGAAGCTCAGGCAGATGTGCAAAAAGCTAAAAGTGAATACATTGATGCCCTGAGCCATTATCATCAACAGGTGGTGGCTTATAAAAAAGCTACTGCGCAGTATGAATAAAAAAAGTGTGAATGAGTGAGTTTGTTAAGTGCTCACAATAGACTATGAGACGAATTCCTTTTTGGCTTTGCCAGAAAGGAATTTTTTTGTTGGAAAAATAGCAAGTTAAAAAGAAGGATAGGTAACTGTAAAACAATGGGTTAGGAAGGTGGTTAGATTTGAGTTTAGCTACTCAAATCTACCTTTATACCAAACCAGGCAAGGGCATCGTCAGTATTTTCAAAAAACTTGGTTTCAAACATGTTCGGAATGTTCTTGGTAGCCTCTACTGTTTGTTGCCCTGATAGGTTGGCTACTAAGTCTCTAGCGAGTATTTGGACATATTTTTTTAATCCAAACCCTATCCAGGCAGGTCCTAGCTGTGCTACTGTCCACTCTTGCATTTCGGGTCCTACAATATACAAGCGATTGACAGAGTTGTCGATCAGAAACTGGGGGCTATGTTCCAGGGTGAGTTCTTTTAGTTCTAAAATGAACTCTTGGTATTCTTCAAGCGACATATGCTCAGTAGAGGGTTTGTAGTCAATTACAAATAAACCTGGTTCTTCAAAGTATTTATAAGTGATAAAGGGCGTATCCAGTATAGTATTATTCATTTTTTTTGTTAAATTTAATTGAAAGTGATTGGTCATATAACTGATATTTTTTTGAAAAGTTTCAGGAAAAGGGCTTGTTTTCTTACTGGAGTTAAAAGAAAATAAAAGCAACAAAAAATAGCACCCAGCCAAAAACCAGGTGCTATTACCCCTTTAAAAAAACTACGGATAGTCAGATAGTAGTTAGTCTGTAAAAGCTATAAATTCTTCAGGATATTTTCTGATGTATTGCTCCATTTTGTCAATGGTTTTTTTGTGTAGCCTGAAATACTCAAAATCCATTTGGTTCAACTTTTCCAACTCCGCATAAAGTGGGCTGTCTATGAGCGAAGCATACTCGGTAAAAGTACTTTGCTGTAGTTGGTACTCTTCGTAGGCTTCGGTGATGAGCCGTTCCATAGCTTTGGCTTCAATCAGGCTTAAGCCGTTGCTCAATACAGGCACATACACTGCGTAACCATTCCAAAAAAACTGGACAAATCCCCCACTGGTTACCTCACTGTCCAAGTGCCATAGGGTAAACAGGGCTTGTTGCCCTGGTGAAAAACCCCTCAGTTTTTTATCTTTGTCTGATTGGACTATTGCTTCTGACAGTGGTTGCACCAGTTCCCAGCATAAGTCAATGCCCCTTAGTTTTTTAAATCTTTTGCGGGCAATGCTTTTTTGGGGTGGTTGGTTGGCATGGCGTTGGTTCAAGGATTGTGCATTTTGCCAGTAGGTGGTGTTCATAGTGTTTGGGTTATGTTTTGATTGTCTTGGTTTTATACAATGGACGGCAAGCAATCAGCCGTTAATTATTTAAAAAGAAAGCCCACCTTGTGCAGACTTCCTTTTTTTGATGCCTCGATTGATCCTGTTTTTGACCTCGTTTATACTTTGGGCGTTTTTTTCAGGTGTTTGTGTTATCTCCAAAGAGGTCAATTGTTGAAAGTAGTGTTGGGTGTTCATAGTGTTATTTAGTAAGTTAAGAGAGTAAGTTGTGTAGTGATTTGTTTATTATGTGAGCAAAGATACTATACCCACCTGCGTTTGCCAACTAAAAACCTACGCCAATTTTAGTTGATTTTTTTTGTTAAACTTTGCTTGGGTTAGATTTTTAGCAAGATTTCTGTCCTGAATTTATACGTTGATAATCAAGTGGTTAATGTTGGATTGAGTATTTTTTAAGCCTTCCAGTCTGGCGGTGGGAGAAAACAAGCTGCAAAATGACACTAGGTAACTTTATTTTATTTTTTGATAATAAAATTGGCGGAAGCCAAAATAATGGGCAACGTGGGTTTTTACCCAAAAAAGTAATAAATAAGGAGAGAGGGCAGACAAAAATAATTACTATTATTAAGCGTTTTATCAACAGCCAGCGTATAGGCTATAATTAAAACTGGGATACTATGAAAAACACCATTTACTTAATATTATTGATCACAGGTTTGACTTATCAGGCGCAAGCCCAAAAAGTACTTGAATACAAACAATATTACCACACCGGGCAAGCCCAGGTCAAGGCTGGGCAATACGACGCTGCTATTGCCAGCCTGGATAAAGCCATTGAACGCATGCCTTACTATAGTGCTATGTATGCCGAAAGAGGCAAGGCAAAACTCAAAGTGAAAGACTATGCTGGAGCCATCAGAGACTTTACCGTTGTATTACAAAAAAAATCTTATGATGCTCAAGCTTATTTGCAACGGGGCATTGCTTATTATCATTTGCAAGATTACAACAATGCCGAGTTTGACCTAAAAGATGCGTTACACTACCGTCCCGAAAATAGTGAGGCAAAACAATACCTTGATAAAACCCTTGCCAAGCAAGAAGAACTGAGACAACTTGCCCTACAACAACAAAACGAAATATTGGCTACGCAAAACCGCACCAATCAACGCGACGAGTGGGAGCGTCGCCAACGCCGTTTTTACCGCAACCAATTGATTTGGGGTACCATTGTACCATTGGCTGTTTGGACAAGCATTTTGTTGTGGAGGTAGTGACTATTTCTTAAACCCATTAATTGTGCTAACATTGTTGTGTTAAGTCTTCTGAAAGGCTATTTGACACGATTGATTGTTAGAAGTCTCCCGACTTCTCTGCGAATGCAGCTTTATTCAACATCAACCATTTTTTTGTG
>NZ_CANLRP010000310.1 GCF_947493425.1 uncultured Microscilla sp.
AATATCTTCTCTTAAAATAAAAACGCTTTGGTACTTTTCAAAGACAACTTATTTTTTTACAAACATACGAGCTAATATGTTCTAAACCGGACAGCTTCAATTTCTTATTGGGGTTATTGTTAAGGGCTACGCCCGAAATCCCGTTCACGGGGCGATCACTTCCCTAAGGTGAGGCGCTGTTTTGTAAGCGTTTCAGGGTGAATTATATACCCAAAAACAACAACCCACTCATGAGCAACATCAACATCCACTGCCCCAATTTGAGGTAGTTTTGAGCAAAAGAGCGGGAAATGGCCACCGTTACCAACCAAAACAAAGCATAGCCCAACGTATATATTGCCAGCAACTGCACCACAAAAGCTGGGTGAGGAATCCAATTTGTAAAATTAATCAATGAAAGTAGCACCGTAAGCATCAGCAAATCAAACGAAATCCAATGCCAACCACAGCGGCCCATTGTCCAGGTTTCTTGTTTTTTTAGCCAGTGACTGTCATTGCTTTCCGGAGCGATCAGGTGCAGCTCGCGGTCGCCCATAAACGTATGCACCCCAAAAGCCAGCCCACCCAAAATGTTTACGATGATTAAGTAAGTATTCATTTGGTGATTCTTTTATAAGTAGCAGAAAGAAAAACTTTGAGCCAACGCCCCTCTTTGTAAGTACCCACTTTGTAGGCGTAAGCATTGGGAGAAATTTTTTGCCAACTGTCTCGAAGGCTTTGCCCCTGGTAAGTATAGTCATAATAAAGAAAATTGCCCTCTACAGTACAAGTGCCTTGAGTAATGCCACCAAAGACATCGAACTCCCAGAAAACTACCTGTTTTTTGGTAGCATCCCATGCCCTGATTCCCTCATTGCGTAAGCCAAAAGCGCCTGTTTTTGGGTCAACGGTGCCAAAGGTTTGCACCTTGACAATGCGCTTATTTAAGCCCCAACTGTATACTTGTATTTGTCTAAATTTTTTGCCGTTGCCCCAGTCGCCATTCATTTCCCATTTGTCCTTGGTCAAATGTTCGAAAAATGCCAACTGTGCCACCGGGGTAGCCTGGCTGTAGGCACTGGTTGTCCAGCCCCACAGCACTAAATAAATCATGAGGTGTTTCATATCATTTTTGAGAATAAGTGTTTTGCAAAAATGATAAAAAGGAAGAAAGTAAAATTGTAAAAAATTTACCTCAAGGGTAAATAATGAATATAATCGCCTTTTTCGCGGATAAACTTTTTAGGGCTAAACCCAGCAAACTTCTTAAACTCTTTGATAAAATGCGCCTGATCATAATAGCCACAATCATAACCCAAAGCAGTCAGTTGCAAACCCTGCCCTTGAGCTATGTGCGCTAAAGCAAGGTTGAAGCGGGTGATTTGCTGGTATTGCTTGGGGCGAAAACCCACGTATTTTTTGAAGAGGGTGATCAAGTGTTTTTGCGAATAACCCAATTGTTGGTGGAGGTTTTTGAAGGTATGTGTATCGTTGTTTTGGTGAATTTGCCCCAAAGTATAATTGATTGCTTGGGGAGGCAAAAACTCAGCTCTGAAGCGTGCTTGTAGCCACCTATAGACCAACTCAAACCGGATTTCATTGTCAGCATTGGCAAGCAATTGCTCCCTGAGCTGGGCAATGTGTTGCCCAAAGACTAAGTCAGCCTCTATGACCAAGTCGTTAAGCTCGGTTACCGGAAAATGTAAAAAAGGATAAGCACCCTGAGGCAAAAAACGAATGATGAGCATAGAAGTACCTATGCCCGAATCGATAGAAATATAGCCAGAGTGCATGCCCGACAACCAAGCGTGCTTGTGGGTGCTAATGGGGGTAAGCAAACGATTGTCGTAGATGTGTTGGGCAACGCCATGAAGCTCTACAATAAGGTTGAGCGAGCCATCGGGCAAAAGCCGTTCTACTTGGTGGGTGGGGGAGTACTGGTCATAGAAAAGCACCGATTCTACCAGTTGATTGAGCGGGTAGGGGGGCTTGCGTAGATCGAACTGCATGAGGAGATAGTAAAAAGAGGCTGTCTTGTAAGTCAAAGGTTGCCAAATTTTATGAAGGAAAAACCTTTTTCAAGAAATTTTATACCTGGCAAGTTTTAAAAGCCTGCCAGGTATGGCTAGTGTTTAGAAGAATATCCTCCTAAAACCTATGATGAGACAGCCCCTTAGGAATTGTTCAAAAATAAATTTACACTCTGAGGGGTGATTTTTCGCCTTGATACTTCGTTATTTTTATGCCCGTAGCGCTGCCCCGAATCAAGTTCGGGATTCAAGCTCTACGAGCGCAAAAAATAGCCTCGTCTCAAAACAAAACCTCTACCTCAAGAATGGTAATTTAATTTCTCACCATTCCTTAGTATAACTTAGGGATAAAGAAATAATTAATTCTCAGACTTAAAAAATTGGCATAGGTAGTAGCTGGACTAAAGTCAACTTGGCATTCCGCCTTAGTCTGTTACCGTTAAGAGTTTAAATTGCGGATTCGTCCCGGAGGGCAACGAATTACTGTTTGAGCGAAGCGAGTTTAATTCGTTGAGAATCTGCAATTTAAACTTAGGTAGAACAGACTACAGCGGTGGGCTTTTTTGGTTCGTTTTTTTGCCTAAAGAAAAAAATGAACGGATAAATGCCACTAAAGACCTGATGCTAATCAAGTACAAGGGTAAACCTGTGCCAAAAAACAAACTTGGGAAAGTAATTTTTTTATCATCCCTTAATTACTTATTGAACAACTTCTTAAATAACCCTTTCTTGGCAGGCTTGGCCTCATAACCCGCCGTATAAATTAACTTCGACACCTCTTCAGTGGTCATATCATCCACTGTTTGTACAGTCAAAGGACGGTCAGCGTGTTGCAAGTCTACTTTAAAAGAGTCTATGCGTGCCTCTTGAGCAAATGCTCCCTGAATTTTTTCTTCGCAAGCAGCACATTTAATATTGGTACGCTCAAATGTATGTGTTTTCATATTTGTCGATGGTTTTCAGTGTATAAACAATACAAATCTCAAGTTACGCAGTTTTCTGAAGGTCACCTGTTTCTATTGTTGAATGGCTATATTGTTGCATAATGCGTAGTCCAACCATTGAGCAATAAAGCTGTATGATCATCAAAATAAGTAGGTCTGCGTAACTTCAGTACAAATTTATAAATAAAAGCGTTCATTTGACAGCCCTTTTTCCTGACAAGGCTTGTGCACGTTTTACACCGAGATCGAAGTCTTATTTTCTAACTTACCCTTGAGGTGCACCAAACAGTTGTCCAGTAGATTGTATATCTGGTAAATGCTGATATAAGGAGCCAATTGACTTTTTAACTCTTCTGCTTGTTCCCACTGACTATTAATAATCAGGTACACTTCTGTCCGGTGGGCCGCATAGTGTTTCAGTGCCTGACGCATTTGTTTTATATCCACTAGTTCGGGGTGTAGTATTTCTATAATTAACACCTGACCAGAAGTAGACTTTTGGGTAGTAAGTACTACATACCGTTGTTGTTGCACACAGTTTACCTGTAGTTGTACGTGGTCAGGAAACTGGGCTTCAGCCATTAACCGTGAGATAGAGTTGAGCGCGTATTTTTTAGAGATATTTTGGTTGATTTGACGCTTAAATATAATGCTAAGCACTAGTACACTTAGGAACCCAGCCAAGGCAAGGTGGCCATATATGCCCACCAATAGTGCAGAAAAGATTAAAATAAATATTACTGTGATTTGTCTTGAGCATAGGGGAGGATTGTGAAGGCATTGGTCTTTAGCCAACGACATCTCATTGAAATTTTTCATATAAACAAAAATTAGCCTAAAGAACATGGGAAAAAATACAACTGATGTGAGCACTACTACCATTGGTTCAATAGTTTTGCTACAACAGCACGAAACATAACAACAATTTGTTTGCTATATAGTTTTAACCGATGCTTGTAGGAATTTTGAGTTTATGAAAAAAAACATACAAATGATGGAAACGTTTGGCCTTGAGGGTAAGAGAAGCGTGGTGTAGCCATTCGTAATAAGATACTTGAAATTGGTGGGTTTGGTGCGAAACGAGTGCTTTCTGAAGGTGACCAAGCAACCGACGGAGCTTGAGGTTTTCTATTTCAGCTTCTTTCTCCTTTTCTTTTTTGTTTTCTTCTTCTTTTTCTGAGGTACTGGATTGTACCAATACTTGCAGAAATTTTTGCCAAAAATTGAGCTCTTTGGTGGGCGAGATGTGACATTCCGTAGAGTTACTGTTCGATGCTGCGTATACCCCCAATGGAAGCGAGCTACGCAAGATCAACAATGTCAGCGTAATGGATAGTATTTTATAAAACCGTTGTTTCATCTGTTCGCCAATGAAGTTTTACTTTTTGCCCGAATCTATTTTACTTCATTAAATACTTGAGTAAACTTTTACAAGTGTACTTTTTTTAATGCCTAATTGCAAATATTATTCTGTAATTTAATCTAAGGAATTGTTCAAAAATAAATTTACACTCTGAGGGGTGATTTTTCGCCTTGATACTTCGTTATTTTTAT
>NZ_CANLRP010000311.1 GCF_947493425.1 uncultured Microscilla sp.
ATGTACATGTTTTTGGGAGGTTAGCAGCAGCCTGCATATCGTTAGTTTTCGATGTTTTTAACTAGAGATTCACATTAATAAGTTTATTGTATGAATATTTTGATGATTGGCGCAGGAAACGTTGCCTGGCACCTTGCCACTGCGCTTGAGCAAAAAGGGAATCACATTAGTGTAGTTTATAGCCGTAACCTTGAAAATGCCCAATTGCTGGCTCAGCAGCTCAACAATGCACTTGCTACCAACCATACCAATTTTAGCGAGGTAGGGGTTGACCTGGCCATTGTAGCAGTCAAAGATGATGCTATAGCTCCATTGGTAGCCCAAATGCAGTTGCCCCCTCAAACAATTATTGCGCATACGTCGGGCAATACTCCCTTACAAGTGTTTGAACACCTCAATGGGAACAACGATTTTGGGGTTTTTTACCCTTTGCAAACATTTAGCAAAAACTCTCCGGTAGACTTTACTGCCATTCCGTTTTGTATAGAAGGCATCAATGCCAATACTGAAACCATTTTGTTTGACCTGGCGAGCCAGCTGAGCCCCAACATACATTCTATCAATAGTTTTGAGCGCAAGGTGTTGCATGTAGCTGCTGTGATTGCCTGCAATTTTACCAATCACTTATTTGCTCAGTCGGCGCATATCTTACAGCGCGAAGACATTTCGTTTGATCTGCTGAAACCTTTGATTAAGGAAACCATTCAAAAAGCCTTAAACAATGACCCCCGAGAGACACAAACCGGTCCTGCAGTACGTAATGACACCAAAGTAATTCAAGACCATTTGCAATATCTTAAGAACAACCCGTCAGCAAACGCGTTGTATACCAGCCTTACCGACAGTATTTTGCAGTGGTACACTTAAAAACTAAAGTAATGAAGCATATTTTTAAAATATTTGCATTGATAGGTTTGATTGTAGTAGGCGTGAGTTGCAAAAAGAAAGAAGAAGCAACTCCAGTAAGAGATAAGTTAATAGGCAAATGGCAAGGCGAGACTGCTACCCCAAGTGTGAGCGCTTTTGGCATAGACTTGTCTGAGGTAAATCAGCCTTTTAAAATAGACTCAGTCACGATAGATCTCATGGCAGACAACACTTTTAGCAGCAGTACTACTAACTCGCAAACCGTCAATGGTACCTGGTCACTGCAAAGCAACGATACTCAAATAAAACTAGACGGTTTTACCTTTACCTTGCCCAATATTGGCAACTTTCCATTGACTGGGGTGAAAATTCCAGATACTTATACACTTCAGGAGGTAACTGATAGTCGCCTGGTGTTGAAAGCTACCATTAGTCAAAGCATTACCTTGCCCACTATCCCTTTGCCTATTACAGTGTCGGGCGACCTGGAGTTAGTGTTTAATAAGCAGTAGGTAATCTTAGGAATGGTGTAAAAATAAATTTCTATAGTAACGCTAAAATATTTTGTTGCTAGACGCGGCACGGCAATATCCAGTAGATATTGAGCGAGCTTGCGGGATGGCCGGCCAATAGCAGCGCTATTCGGCTATTTTTTAACAAAGCATAGCCTCAAAAGATGAGGTTAAGAATGTAAATTTATTTTGGTACCATTCCTTAGCCAAATATACAGCCCGCTATGCTGATAAAATCAGGGTAGCGGGATTTTTTGTGGCGCCTTATTAAGAGGCAAACGCAGGTAAAATCGGCACTTTTTGGGATAAACTTGGTAGGTATGTTGTTTTAACAAAGAAAAACAAGTTTTTTTAGGAAGAGGCAGTAGTGTTTAAATAAGCACTTTTGGGTAAATATGGTAGCTTAAGGGTAAATTCGGTCGTTTTTCGGGTAAATCTGGTCAAATAAAATTTAGAGGGTTTCTTTGGTAATAACACATTGCAAAATATTTGTTTTATGCAAATTATCTGATTTAACGCTGTGTTTATTACATCTTAGGCGCAAGGGTGTATTAGCAAGCGACTGGAATAATGATTAGGTTTATATACCCAATGGTATTCGTAATGGTTTATTAGATGTAACTACGCAACCATTGCCCTTATCATTCCTTAGAGTTTATCAAGCTATACTATACCACAAGTTTTAAAAGAAAGATGTATACTTCCTCCATCAAGGCAAACTTGCCCATTGCTTGGTTGTGCCTTTTATTTACAACCCTTAATTGTTCGCTATTATTTGCCCAAACTACCCCAAAATCGCTTATTCATTTATCGCCAGGCTTTGAGATTATAGACCTAACGGCTGCCCAAATCACTTGGTTGCCCGATGCTCGGCACCAGCTTACTTTTCAAGATATTTTATCACCTGCCTACCAGCAAAAGTTCAAAAATATTCCGCGTTTGCATTGGGGCTATGATCGCCAAACACATTGGCTGAAAATTTGCCTGCGTCCCAACCAACGTTTAAACCAGGCATTGGTACTGGAGTTGTTTACCCGTATAGAGCAGGTGACGTTTTTTTATCAACAAAATACAAATAAAACTTCGCAGTGGGTAGCTAAAAAAGCAGGTGTAGTAAACGGTGAGTTTGATAGAAAATCGTTGGCATTGTTTAATACCAACTTGCCTTTTGTACCCAACAACCAAGCAGATATAACCACTATTTACGTAAAATTACACTCTAGCACGACTGCTACCATTTTTCGGTTCAAACTATACGAGGCTGACTACTACAACCACTACCTTATAGAACAAAACATTATCAGTGCTTTGCTATATGGGGCAGTACTGGCACTTATTATTTACAATCTTTTTCTGTTTTTTGCCCTTCGAGAAGTGACCTACCTGCTATATGTAGTGTTAGAAGTGCTCAATGTTTTGATAATGTTGGTTGTAAGTGGGCATTTTGTGTCTATATTTCCTGCTCCAGACTTCTGGTGGTTTTCACTAGACCAACTGTTATTTTTGGCAATTTTTGTAAATAGTATTTTTGCGGTGTACTTTCTTGATACGAGTCAACAATGTATGCTGAGTCATAAGGGGGTGTGGGCAATAGGAGCAGTAGCATTAGGTTTATTTGTACTTGGGGGGTGGTTTCACTGGATGCCTGTTGCCATGGCTTTTTCGTTTGTTTGTGCAGTATTATTCATAGTCAATGCCATTTACTTGTATTTTAATGGGGTAAAAGTCGCCTATTATTACCTCATTGCCTGGATATTTTACGCGGTGGGTTATTGGATTAAAGCACTTCAAGTGTTTGATTTTATTCCTTCAGATCATTACCTCATACATCAGGCTCCTTCTATTGGTATTGCACTACAGGTATTGTTTTTCTCCTTTGCTTTGGGTGATAAAATCAACCAGATAAAAAAAGACAGGTATGAAGCCCAAGGTGAGCTACTGCTTAAAACCCAGGAAAACGAGCAACTCGTTGTGTCACAAAAAGAAGTATTGGAGCAAAAGGTGGCTGAGCGTACCTACCAACTGGAAGAGTCTTACGAAGAAGTGCAACAGCAAAATCAAGCACTAAAGCAAGCAAGGCAGAAGCTTGAAAACCAACAGCGTTTGATTCAGCAACAAAATCAGGACCTGCAGCAAAGCACCCAAAAGCTCAAACAATTGAACCATACCAAAGACCGTTTTTTTGGTATCATTGCCCACGACTTGCGAGGGCCTTTAGCCTCTTTTCAAGAAGTAAATAACCTCATTCATTATTACCTGGATAAAAACAAACCCGAAAGAATAAAAAAACTGGGGCATCAAATCCACCAATCGGCCAAAAGCTTGAACAATTTGCTCAATAACTTATTAAACTGGGCACTTGTTCAGCAAAAGCTCGTTTCTTATAACCCTGAACCGCTCAACCTGAGAGCAATGGTAGAAGATTGTTTGAATAACTTTAAGACGCTCCTCGCTATACATTATATCCAAATAAAACTATCATTAGGTAATGATGGGCAGGTATGGGCAGATAAACCCTCTACCTCTAGTATGGTTCATAACCTCATTAGCAATGCGGTCAAGTTTACACCCGACAAAGGCACCATACATATAAGCATAGAGAGCAGTCATGACCAAGTAACTTTGATTGTTCAAGATTCGGGTATGGGTATGAACCAGGCAACCCTTGATCAGGTATTGGGTGCTGGTGAAGTACAAAGCCAGCAAGGAGTGAGGGGCGAAAAAGGCAGCGGGCTTGGACTCACCCTTTGCAGGGAGTTTGCTCAGTTTAACCAATGCCAACTTACCGCCGAAAGTACCTTGGGTACAGGAACTACATTTTATCTAAGTTTTGTGAAAAACAACGCCTCATTGGTTTAGTAGTGACAGATAGGGGGAGAGTATACCTGAAATAGTTTTTTAACTACGCTTTTTATAAGTTGCTAAAATCAGCGTGATATAAAAATGTAGTTACCTGTGAACCGAATCTATTTCTAAATCCCGATTCATTTCATCGGGGCAGCTTGCTGTGATGAGCTTAACAGAGTTAAACAGGGCAGACCTAGTACCTTAAATACTAAATACCTAACCCATTATTTCGGCGATTTTTGCCCACTGACTTTACTTAAAAAAACTTG
>NZ_CANLRP010000312.1 GCF_947493425.1 uncultured Microscilla sp.
GCAATAAAAATAACGAAGTATCAAGGCGAAAAATCACCCCTCAGAGTGTAAATTTATTTTTGAACAATTCCTTAAAACTCTACCTCACAATCAGGCAACCACTCCATCAACCTCTTTTGATTATTGGCGCTCATAGGGTTGCCTCCCAGCCTGAGTACCTTTAGCTGGGCAAGTTGTTGTATTTGTGGGGGTAAGTCTTGCAATTGGTTACTATTGAGGTAAAGCCGTCGTAGGTTAGACAATTGACCTATTTCGACAGGTACTTGACTCAAACGATTGTGGTGTAGACTCAGGTCTTGTAGTTTGCTTAGTTGCCCAATCTCTTTAGGCAGGGTTTCCAGTTGATTTTCATACAAACTGAGTGACCTCAACTGATGCAGCTTTCCTATTTCGGCAGGCAGTGTTTTTATTTTGGTATTGGTAATCCAGAGTTCTTTCAGGCGGTGTAAATTACCAATTTCTGTTGGCAGCGCTTGTATTTGGTTGTACCCCAATGATAGGTCGGTAAGATTGACTAATTGACCAATTTCTGCTGGAAGCCGTTGAAGGTTCTTGTCAGAAATTAATAGATTGGTCAGGTTTTTATAAAAACCTGGCTCAAGTTGGTGCCTCACACAAAAAAACACATGCTTATGTAGCTCTTTTGCTACAGCCTTATTGTAGCCTTGCCGAAGCCCCACACAAAGCTGAAAAGCCAGCGCAATGTTTTGCTCGTCACCACTTTGCAACAGTTTCAATATTTTTTCGTTATTTTCAGGCATTTTAATTATCAATCTTCAAAACGTTTGAATCTTATATCACAGTTGTTGGGCAACCATTGGCTTATTTTCCTTTTTTCTTCGGCAGATATTTTATTACCATACAAATACACATCTCTTAATTGAGTAAGGCGACTTATTTCGGGCGGCAAACAGGTCAATTGGTTATACTGTAGCGACAATACCCTTAATTGAGTCAATGCTCCTATTTCAACTGGCAATTTAGTCAATTTATTCTTCCACGCCCACAGGCTACGCAATTGTTTGAGTTGACCTATTGCCGGAGGTAATGCCTCCAGTTGTTGGTTGTTTAAGTTGAGTTCTTGTAGGTTGGCACAAAAATCGGTCTCAAGTGCATACATTGCACAAAACAATGGATATTGCTGCAACACCAATGCTACTTTTAGACTATAATTCCCTTGCAACCCCTTACAAAGTTCAAAAGCCAGCTTAAGGTGAGAGAGATCGTTGCTTTGCAGTAATTGCAGTATACTTGATTCGTATTCCATAGCTATACATCCAGCCAGTTTAAAGCCTGTGTCAAGGTATTAAAAAACCTAAGTTGAAACTGTGGTTCCTTAGCTTCTTCGAGCAGCTGTTCTATTGAAATTTGGGTAAAAATATCTTTACTTTTGATCAACACAAGGTATTCGCTACCCGCAGCGTGCATAGCTTCTCCTATATGCAGCCCCGTCCATTGTTGAATTTCACTACCAAAAGTAATGTTGAGTCCAGTAACATCAATAATCACTGTTTTGGGTTGTAGCATTACCTGGTACTTTGCTACCACTTGAGCATTTTCTATAAATACTTCAAAGTTTACCCCCATTGTTTGATTGTGATTACTCCATTGATGTATAAATAACGAGAGCGATTCGTCAAACCAAATACTTACATATCTGGTGGCTTCTATCAGCTGCCAATTGATCCTTGGATTGTACATAGTTATAATATGGTTTAGTAATCGTAAAAAGGGTTTGATCAGAATTGTTTAGAGTTTGATCACATCACTTACAATCTTGTGAAAGACTATTGGGTTTTTCATTAAAACGAGGCGTGATTTATGTGCGTATTTTACAAAATAACAACAAAAATTGGCTTATTCAATGATGAAATGTGGACTTTTTCGGAAATTTTTATTCTAAAAGGGCGTATTGAGCAGTCAGACAGGTAAATCAAAACATCCATATTTGGTCATTGTGAACATTGAAACAGGAGCTGCTTTGACTCAGCTAACTGATGAATGCAAATGCTCACCACATTGTAAATTAAGCAGCCTATTTTTTAATATTGAAGGGAAGCAAAAACCACCACATTTGTATGAAAAAATATACGTATATCGGCATTATATGCTTGTTAATGTTGGCAGGGGGGTGTGGCACACGCCAGGTAAAAGAACAGCTAGGCGAAATCCGCTGTAACAATGGAATTATTCAACTCCGTACTACATCTTACCCAAACCAGAAAGACCACAAGTTGTATATTCAAATAGACTTGATCTATAATGGTAAAGTAGTATCACAAAGCATAGGACGCAAAGGCATACCAATGGCCAAAGCAAAAAAGGAGGTGAAATTTATGAAAGTAAATCACAAAAGCGAAAGCGGTTTAAATATCTATATTGATCCTCACCAACTGCCCAGAGACAAATTTAACCAACTGGTACGCTGTATTCAACTCAATGAACAAAACCTTGTATCACTTATCAATGAAGTTCCCAATCAATACATCTCTGAGCAAGATCTCAAAGAAAGACAAAGCATCAATACTTTGGTATATGGCAATTATGACGACATGGGACAATTGTTTTATGCAGACAAACATTTAGACCAACCTTTGCAGGTGTATGTAGCAATTGATGGAACTTGTCAGTTGAGGAACAATGACGAATGGCACCTGCTAGGCAGAGTATTTGAAGGGTATTTAGACATTAGCGAAGTGCACTATAACCGCATTAAAAACTATCAAAGCCGCAATGGAGTAAGACTGGCAGACTACTTTCGTTTACGCAACATCAAGGTAGTATACGAAGACAGGTAGTTTGCCCCATTTTACTTAACCACAAGAGAGAATGTTTAGCTGCAATACTTTCGGGCAATTTTATACGCCTTAGGGTGTCCATATTCTCCTGCTTTGCGCAAATTTTTACAAGCCTCCTCTTTTTTACCCATATACATTTGCGTCATTCCTTTGTTATAATAAGCCCTGTTATTAAGCGGATCGAGCGAAATCGCCTTGTCAAAGTCTTCGAGCGCCCCAGTAAAATTTCTTGATTTGTATTTAATTACCCCGCGGTGGTTATAAATTTCCGGGTTTTTGGGAGCCATTTTCATTGCTTTACTGAAGTCTTCCAATGCTCCTGTATAGTCCAGCTTTATTTCTTTGATAGTACCTCGCTGTATATAAGCATTTACATTATTGGGTTGCTCATCTATAATAAATTGAATGTCCTGCATTGCCCCATCAAAATCTTTGAGTAAACCTTTGAGCCGGGCACGACTAAAATAAAACTTTAGATTACGTCCGTCTAGCTCTATAGCCCGATCAAGATCTTTAAGCGCAGCTTTTAGATCTTTGTTTTGTTCGTGGGCCTTTGCTCTTTCGGCAAAATAAGCTTCTTCTTTGTTATATATTTTAATTGCTTTACTAAAATTGTCCAATGCTTTGTCTTGTTTGCCCTCTGCCACAAAATAACTGCCCCGGCTAAAATATGCTTCGTGATAAACAGGGTTTAGCCTGATGGCTTTATTATAGTCAGTAAGTGCTCCGTCATAATTAAGTTGCTTTTTGGCAAGCCCCCGATGGTAGTAAGCTTCTGCATACTTTGGTTTTAACCGAATGGCTTCATCATAATCACTGAGCGAGTTTTTGGGGTCTTTCAGTGCCATTCTAATCAACCCTCGATAATAGTTAAACTCTGGACGAAACTTGTTTAGTTTCAAGGCTTTATTTATGTCCATTAATGCTGATTGGTAGTCTGAAATGTGGTATTTGGAAACTGCCCTTCTGTAAAAAGAAAATGTATCTTTTCCGTGTAGTCTGATGGCATTATTGTAATCATGAATCGCATCTTTGTAATCTTCTCTCAAAAACCTGCTATAAGCCCTTCCGCGGTAGGCATCCACCAGTTTATTGTCAAGTTTAATTGCCTTACTATAATCTTTAATCGCCAATGAAAACTTCTTATTTGCTTGATAAGCCCTTGCGCGCTTTTCATAAGCAACGGCATATGTTTTATCTTTTTTAATGGCTTGGCTATACAGCCTAATGGCAGCTTTAAAACGCTGTTCCTCTATCTTTTCATCCCCTTTACTTACCAGTGCTTTAGCTGCTTCGGTGTCTTGAGCCTTTGCCTGTTGCTGCATAAGGCAAAGTATGGAT
Organism: uncultured Microscilla sp.; assembly: GCF_947493425.1. Lineage (GTDB taxonomy): Bacteria > Bacteroidota > Bacteroidia > Cytophagales > Microscillaceae > Microscilla. The sequence goes on from NZ_CANLRP010000312.1 coordinate 4,140, forward strand.
AGAAAAAATATTCCTGCTGTGCGAATGAATTTTGGCATTATTTCAAATAATTGTAGTGATTGTTGAAAAGTTGTATGAAATTTTACGCTGAACTATCTTAAAGTATTTATTCTCGTGAGAAAATTCAGTGCTTTTGTAATCCAGAAGAAACTTAGGAATTGTTCAAAAATAAATTTACACTCTAAGGGGTGATTTTTCGCCTTGATACGTCGTTATTTTTATTGCCCGTAGCGCTGCTATGGGCGCAAAAAATAGCCTCGTCTCAAAACAAAACCTCTACCTCAAG
>NZ_CANLRP010000313.1 GCF_947493425.1 uncultured Microscilla sp.
AGAGAGTTATGTTTACTTGTAGCTTATAGCTAATTGCACCGATATTCATCGGTATCTAAGGACTTGCTGCTACTTACCAAGACAAAATTAATGCAAATAGCAGTGCATTTTAATTAGCTAATTATCAGTAATTTATTAACACTTACTATGTACCAAGACAAAATTAAATATACCTAATATACAAGCGTAACTATCATATTATGAGAGAGTTATGTTTACTTGTAGCTTATAGCTAATTGCACCGATATTCATCGGTATCTAAGGACTTGCTGCTACTTACTTGAAACTAATAGCTTGTTACTACTTATATAAAATATGAATGAACGTAAAAAGGGTTGCCAGTTTAGGCAGCCCTTTTTGCTTTAGCTTGTGTCTACATTGCCCGATTGATGCTTCGAATTTTTTTCGCAAAGGGCTGATTTTTGAAATTCATTTCTATTTCAGGGCTTTTTTCTTTCCCTCCTGTTGAAAACCAAGTTGATTCCTCAACTCTTCGGAATGATAGGGAAAAACCGATTTGTGAGCCAATAGCCATTTTCTCGCCTATAGCTTCACCTCAACTGACTTTGTTTTTATATTCACTGCTCTGAAAAACCCTAAAGCTCCATTGCTTAAGTTACCAGGAGGAGCAGCAGGCGTAGCACTATAGGCACCACTGCCTCGAAGCTGTTCTTCAATTACCTTATAATAGTTAAAAGCCTCCTTGCTCCAAGATTGAATCTGGATGATTGCCCTGTCATATATCATTTTATCACTACCCAGTCCTGTATATACTGGAAAAGAAAATGGCCATTCTTTACCCAAACCCAGCCTGTTTATCTCTGGCTCAAGGTGCTTGTCATCAAAAAGGAGTAACATCTGACGAGCATTATACCTATCAAGGTAGGTTTTAAGGCTATCTGAGTGTCCTTTTTTGATAATATCATAATTAAAGTTATAATAATTTTCTTGGTCTTGCGGCTCACTAAAAGATACCAAAGGCACCAGAGCAATGCTAAAAGAACCTCCTATGACGTTAGATTTTACTTTGCGTGTTGTAAACTCTACCTTGTCTATAGCAGGAGGGGCAACAGGCATCACCTCCTTAGCCTCATAGGTTTGTCCATTGCATACCACCTTTAGCGTATAAGCAGTACCTGCGGTTAGTTTGGTGTGGTAGGTAGTATTGATATAGTACCCAGCCTTGGCAAGGGTTTCATCTGTAGACAAGGTCAGTACATCTATATTGCCCGCATCATCGCTTATACTAACTGAGGCATCTTGCACCCCCGGATACTTTACTATGTTATATGTAGATAGATTTTGAAGAAGAGTAGCACTTAAGGTAACTTTCACATAAGTACGCTGATTGGTAGATATTACCCCTTCTATATAAATCCGGGGTTTTTGCTTGCCAAAAATATTGTCAGCCTTTTCGATACATCCATTGCAAGCAAGAAAAATAAATAGCCAAGCTATATTTTGAACAAATATTTTCATTGTATGATTTGTTTTGTGATTAGGGTTAAAATTTAAAATTATAGGTAACCGAAGGCATCAATCCAAAAAGGTACAGATGGTACCTGCCTTCAATGCCATTTCTGCCAGTCTGATAAAATGCTGCAAAAGAGTTTTTCTGGTTATAGGCATTGGTCAGCCCAAATACCCATTCACTTTGCCACCTTCTTTGGTCTTGCTTTTTTCTTATTTTGCTCTTGAGCGTGGCGTTGATGTCTAATTGGTGAAAATCCTGAAGTTTGAAATTGTTTCTGCCCGAAAAATAAGTAAATTGGCCATAGCTGCTTTGGTAAGTACCTTCTGGCATTGTCATTCTGGCGCCTGTCATATAAGCATAGTTTGCCGACAACAACCACCTTTTACCCAGCTTATAAGAAGCCACCAACGAAAAGTTGTGGCGACGGTCATACACAGGGGCGTATACTTGATTTTGGTTGATGCCTTCTACCTGCTGCTCTGCCTTCGACCAAGTATAGTTGAGCCAGCCAGTCAGTTTACCCTTTTTCTTTTCCAGACTCAGTTCTAACCCATAAGCGCGCCCGTCGCCACTGGCTATTTGAGTTTCTATATGCTTATTCAAAAATACATCAGCATTGTCTACATAGTCTATCACATTGTAGAGTTTTTTGTAGTAAGCCTCTGCCGAAAAACGATAAGTTGCCTGATAAAAATCTTTGAAATAACCCAAAGCCACTTGATCGGCAACTCTAGGGCGAATATTATTGTCTACAGGCAACCACACGTCGGTAGGCATTCCTACGCTAGAGGTGCTCACCAAGTGTAAGTATTGATAGGTGCGACTATAAGAGGCTTTCAACGAAGAGGTTTCGTTGAACAAATAACGGAGCGACAAACGGGGTGCTAAACCATAATAACTTTGCATTACCTCACCTTTGCCAAAATGCTCTTCACGGTTCAAAGTTTGATCGTCGTTGTAAATGTATTGAGTGCCTGCGCCTATGTTATGAAAACCAGAAAGCCGTAGCCCATAATTTATCAAAAACTTTTTGCCAATGCCCCACTGGTGATTTACATAAAAAGCCGACTCGATGGCTTGCTTGCGGTCTAACGCAAACGATTGTACTACCGAAGGATTGCTGAGCCCCGTGATTTTGCCTGGGGCAAACAAATGCCTATCGACCGAAACACCAAAGTTGACCGTGCTCTCAGGTGAGGCAAAATAGTCGAGATCAAGCTTTAGCCCCTGTTGTTGCATATTAGCCGACCATTTAAAATTGCGGTTGTCATCGTTGCGCACATAAGCATAGTCAAAGTTGCCATACACCAGCGTAAGGTTGCTAAACAAACGATCGTTAAAAATGTGGTTCCATCTAAAGCTTCCTGTTTGGTTGCCCCAATCTAAGGTGTTGTTTTCAAAAAACACATCATTGAAAAAATGGTCTTTGCTGCCAAATACCGAAAAATAAATCTTGTTATTTTTGTTGAGCTCAATATTTAGCTTAGCGTTTATGTCATAAAAGTCAATCTCATTATTGCTACCATAGTGGAGGACTGCTGGAGCAACTTCTGAGAAAACCGAAGCTAATTTATTGGCCGTAAACCCCAGGTAACTATACCTGCCCGACACCAAAAACGATGCCTTGGGGCTAATGGGGCCTTCTACCGTAAGGCGACTCCCTACAATGCCTACACCACCACTGAGCGTCAGCTTTTTGTTGTTGCCTTCTTTCATTCTAATGTCTAGCACTGATGACAACCTTCCCCCGTATTTTGCTGGAATAGCCCCTTTGTATAGCCTTACATCTTTTACTGCATCGGCATTAAACACCGAAAAAAGCCCCATAGAGTGGGCGATGTTATATACCGGCGCGTCATCGAGCAATATCAGGTTTTGGTCATAGCCACCTCCTCTTACCGAAAAACCTGCGGTGCCCACGTGAGAGTTTTGTACTCCGGGCAAAAACTGAATGCTCTTAAGTACATCAGCCTCGCCAGCAAGCATGGGTGTGCTCTGAATACGCTCAATTTCTACCACATGGGTGCTCATTTGGGAATTTTTGATGCTCTCAATCTGTTCCTTTGATTTGTCGTCAGTAGCTGTTACTACCACTTCCGATAACTTCGCTACGCTAGGCTGTAGCTTTAGGTCAAGGTGTAGGTTTTTTTCCAGCAACGTTTCTTTTGCGCTATTTTTATAGCCCATATACGAGTACAGTAACCTGTATTTGTCAGGGGGGATGGTTAGCGAGTAAAAGCCGTAGTTGTTAGACACTGCCCCCACACCCAACTCTTTGACGTATACCACTGCCCCAGGCAGTTGTTCGCCGTTGTTGGCTGCGGTGATGGTGCCACTCAAGGTGACTTTGCTTGTTTTGTAGCGAGTGAGGATGATCTGCCCATTGATGACCCTAAAGCGAATTTGAGCCTTTTGCAGCAATTCTTGCAGTAAGTTATCTAGCTGCCAGGTGTTCTTGTATACTTGATAGCGTTCTTTGGGCATAATACCTTCGTCATAAGAAAACCTTAGTTGGTATTTTTTGCTCAACTTGTCTAAAAACTCAGGAATAGTGCCGCTGGTTTTTTCAAGTTGTACTGTTTTGTTCAGTACTCCATTGTTTTGTGCCTTGCCCAGCTTCATATTTACCACAAGGCACAACAATAGCATTACACAAGTTTTTGTGTTCATTTTTCTCTATGTTTAACAGCTTGTTTTTTTTTTATTATGAGTAGCAAGAAAGGGTATGCTTTGGGCAACAAAAATGTTCTGTTGCCCAAGCTCATTACTTTATAAATATGGCGTTTCGATCATACACAACTTTCACCTCCAGCGTAGCTTCTAGCACTTGCAAAACCTCCTTAAGAGGTTGGTCTTTGAACGTACCATTAAATTGTAATTATTTCAATGTATTTAAGTCGTTTATTTTCAGTACTTTATTGCTATCTGATTTTGCAAAAGGTCT
>NZ_CANLRP010000314.1 GCF_947493425.1 uncultured Microscilla sp.
ACATCATGGAGGCTCCTATCCAAGATATTCATCAATTTTACCCACAAAATTTTAAAAAATAACATCCTATAAAGACGCTGTTGCTTGGCTTACCTGTACTTCGTGGAATGGATACTCTGTTCTAACATATCAACTACCACTAACAGAAGGTTATAGCAGTTTTTTTGTTTTCAATTTTTCTTTGCGTAGTAATTGATACTTGGAAAAATATTGAACGAGTTATTATCCCTCAGAATTTTAAGCCCTAAAATAGCTTCATAAATTACACTGTTAAAATTGAGCAACATGGGGGTGCTGGGACGGATACTTAGTAGATACCTTACCTGTGGTAGGCACATCTACTGAAAAAGGCTCAAAAGCAGGCGAAGACTGAGCCATAGAGCTTGCCTTTGGTGGAAGAGACTTTGTAGTAGACACTGAGCGTTGCTCCTTCAACCATTTACCACGCCAGTAGCAAAACATGTTCAAAGTAATACCCTGTTCAGCACTATAAGTTTTACGATCCATCGTATGCTCATCATAACCAGATACAATCGCATACATCTTCTCTTGTTTTGTCATATCTTTTGGATACAAAGCTAGGCTCACTTGGTACAAAGCAAAACATGGGCTTGGACGTAGGGATACTTTAAGACTACTATTTCTAATATTGATAAACAGCCATCCATTCTGGTTTTAATTTAATGGTCTCCAGAAATGATTTTTTTAAAAATTTACGTTCTTCAAAAATGTCGAATTCATAGTCTTCAATGCTATCATTTAAAATTTGTTCATAAGTAAACTCTTGTTTTCTTTTCTGGTGCCTGAACATGCGATTAGATATAACTCTTAATTCACTTTTAGAAAAATTTCTTATTTCTTCATTGTAGCGTCTCTTGATCTCAAATAAAAAGTCCCAAGTAGAGTTTTTATCAGGATTACCACTAAAAGAAATTTCAATTTCTTCTTTTTTTAAATTCAGATAATCTAAACTATCGTTGTTATTTATTGAGATAAAAACCTCAATTGGTACATGAGTTTTATTAAAAGGATAATAAGATATACGACCATTTTTGCAAGGGTTTTTGCTACCCTTACATTTCTTATTGCATTTATCACATAATGGCACCAAGTTTTTAAAATTAACGGAAGCAAAAGGATATTCTGCTTTTGGTAAATAATGATCATTATCTTCGCGATAATGTGTTTCCGCTGATTCAATTCTTGCCAAGCCACAACAAGGACAAGTTTTATGTTTAGTTGTTGAAATAAGCTTGTTATAATAATCTAATTTATCACCTGGGACAGCTGCTCTATCAATTAAATAATCATAAAATTTAATTAATAAAGGCTTCATGTCATTTTTTACAACTTTGGGTAAATCATCTAATTCAATTGGGGATAAAGTCCCTTCACACAATTCTTCTATTCTATTGTTAATATTGAACGCTTCTCTAATTTTAGCCCTTTCATCATTATTTAGTGTTTTACACTTCTTATAGATGCTATCTATCCTTTTTTTTAGCCAAGAATATTCATTGTAGATAATTTCAAACTCTTCGCTTAAAAAGTCTGAACAAGAAGTATGATTTGTTGCATTGCACCAAACTTGACAAACTAAATGCTCCAGATGTTCATGTAGTTTGAAAATTGGGTGGTTTATGGATTTATAGGTTCTTAACATTAGTTTTCTAAATTAATTCTATTCAGACGAGCCAAAATCATGTCTTTCTCAATCGATTCCCCAAGTTTTTTGAGTTTTGTCTTTATTTCGTTAATATCTGCTTTTGTTTTTATTTTTTCAAAATTTATACCCTCCAGCTCTGAATTTGCAAGATCTCCAATTGATTGATCATAATTAAATAATCTTTCAAGAATTAACTCTACAGAAGTACCGTACGTATTAAATGAATTTTCCAAATCAGTAACTTTTGTTGCTGTTGTACTACCTGTTTCATCTTTATCAAATAAAACCACATTATTGGGTAAGCAATCAGAAATAATGAAAGGTGAGTGTGAAGTAATAAGAATTTCACGCATTAGGTGATTACTTTGGGAATAATTTAAACTATTTTTGAGTATGCTAATAAATTTAGAGCGCCAGCTAGGATTAAAATGTGTTTCAGGTTCATCTAATAGTAACAATGCACTCTTATTCTTAAGCATTAAACAAATTCCCAACGTGTGTAAAAATTGTTGTTCACCATCAGATAGGTTTTTCATTAGAAGAGAAGTTTCCTCTGTTGAATTTTTATGTTTTTTGTTGATAAAGTAATCAAGAAAATAGAAAATTTTATCTTCTGGTTCAGGTAAAGGAACTTTTCCTTCTGTATAGAAGCCTCGAGATTGATATACATCTGACTTAATATAATCTTTGATTGAATGGTGATTGAGTGTATAAAGAATCTGAAAAGATTGAAATAGTTGAAAAATACCTCCAGGAAAGTTTTTATGAAAGGCTTTTTTCATATTCCCATTAGGATCAAACCAAAAATCTAGAGTTAACCTATGATCTTCTTCATAAAATGTGGTGGCACACCTTTTAAAAGCTTCTATAACATTATGATATTCATCTAAAATATGGCGATTATTGTGTGTATGTAAATTTAAATTCATGCGAAATCGAGTCATGCCTAAAATCCCTAATTCTTCTGTTAAAGGAGTTAAAACTTCATTACTTTGAAAAATTAGGTTCACCAGCAAAACTGCTTGACTCATTTCATAATCTATGTATAATAAGCTACTCTCTGGTTCAGTATATCTGGCTTGCTTTTCTAATGCAATTCGATATTCATCATAATGAAGCAAACGGTTTTTAAAGAAAGGAATGCTTAATATCTCATTTTCGCCAGAAGAATAGCCAATAATAAGGTCAGGTAGAAAACGTTTTGCAGGAGCAGGAATTTCCGCGTACTTCTCTGCTACAACAGAAACAGGAATAGGCTCTTCTTCAAATGGAAATGGCTGGTAGGTCAATTTAGGGAATCCATCGTCTTTTTGAGTTTTTTCTTTTTTGGTGATTTTAACCTTTACCAAGTTTTCAACTTTGTAATTCAAATCTCTATCAAGGCAGATATAATATTCTAATTCAAAGGCGTTGGGTTTACAAATCTCTGGGTGAAAAATTTCTTGGAAATTCTGAGGTTGGTTGACATTAGCACAACATTCGATATGATAGAATATATTGGCTAAAACCTCTAATACATTAGATTTACCACTTCCATTTAATCCAGCAAAGCAAAACGGGTGAAATTCTAAAATTTCTTGTTGCTCAATAACCTGTTTTTCAAAGAAAGGTCTAAACTGTAACTTAAACCCTTTTTTTATATTACCATAATTTGAATTGATATGCAAACTTAATAACTTCATTTGGTTACCCTCAACTTAATCTCATTATTATACAAAAACTGTTCAATACTCCCTTCTTCCAATAATGGTATTAGTTTATTCCAGGCTTCATCATAATTATCAAAAGTAGAAAAACGATTTTTTTGCTCGCTAAGCCAATTAACTAAATAGTTTAATCTATTTCCTTCTTTTAAATCTTTATGTGATAAACTTTGTAACAAAGACTCGAATACATCTTCTTCTTCGATTTGAGAATCTTCACTAAATGCATTTTGTAAATAAGCTTGGAAAAGTTGTTTTAGCAATTCAACCTGTTGTGTACAGATTGATTTTTGTTTTTGAACTCTCAAATAAATTTTTTCATAATCATTTTGCAACTCAATAGGAGGGAGAAGAATTAATTGTTTTAAAAAGGTAGAACCACTAATATTGGCTAGATTACCAGATAAACGAGCTTTACTTTTGAGTACTTTTTTTCCAAAGTCAGAATTAAAAAAGCTTGCCAAATAATAAGGATTAAGTATCTCTTCATTTAGCTCCAATCTTACCAAATACCCTGCGAATGTGTAACCATCACTTTTATCCCAAACGGCAATTTTACCCACTAATTCGGGACTATTTGTTCTATTGAAAAGAACATTACGGTTTTTTAACTTAAAAGTATTTTTTTCTTTTTCTGAAAATTCCACCCATTTTAAATCATCTAATGAAATTTCACCTTTGTATGTCAAGTTATTCATTCTTAACATTGGTTCACCTACTTCTTCATTGTTAGATATTTTTCCTGTCCCTTGGATTCTATTTTTGATGCCTTTCGTGTCTTTGATAGGTTTATAATCCCATTTGTTTGATTTTTCTAGAAACATTTCCAAAAAAATTGAACTAATGTAATCATCCAATAATTTGTATCCATTCCACGAAGTACAGGTAAGCCAAGCAACAACGTCTTTATAGGATGTTATTTTTTAAAATTTTGTGGGT
>NZ_CANLRP010000315.1 GCF_947493425.1 uncultured Microscilla sp.
TGTTCATTATTGCTAAATTTTGCTCACACAAAGATAATAATTAATTCCACATTTATTTATTGCCTGGTACACTAGTAGTGTATTGTGTTCCTCCTCCATTAATATTATCAGGATAAAGCCATTTTTGCTGTGGATTTCCACTTTGGGTAAACTCCTTGGCATTATGGGTAGCTTCTGACAACCTTCCATGCCAGTTTAAGACGCCTGGTGGTGTTGGTGCTCCTGGTGTTGGTGGGAAATATTGCTCCACCTTACCACCAGGCAAAGGTTTCACCTGTGACTTATGTCTGGTACCTCTGTTACCTATAATATTTGAGCCAATGGGTTGTTTGTGTTTGATGGTTACTCTTGGGGCAATAGTGGCTCCAGAAGGAGGGGGACCTAACCTTGGGTCAAAACCATATTTTGCCAATACTGCATCAAATATTTTATCCCTTGTGTCCGTCCAATCCTTAAAACTTTTAAATTTAGAAGAGCCAGCAGTAGGTGACCACCTTCTCGGCTTGTTCCATCCTTCTGGTACCCATCCTTTTCCAAGTCTATTTTTAAGTTTAGAAGCTGTTATGTGAGGTCCATGACTAAATACACTATGTCCTCCATCCAACTTTTCTAACCTTACAGCCTTAAACGCAGCTACTACTTCATCGATGTCACTCATGTTTTTACCTAAGTACTTAATGCCTTGTGGTCCTAAAAACTCATACAAATCTAAAATTTCATTTTTAGGGATTCCTCTAGCAGTAGCAATGCTATTTAAATGAGGAAGTTGTCTTTGCAATTCTAATACATCCTTACTGGCTGTTTTGCTCCCCCCTACAATCATTCCGTCCACTCCACCTACATTTACTTTTTCGGCTAAGCGATAGTTTCCACTGTTACCAGTTGCACGAGTTACTTGGTTGTTATTATAATACTGCATCGTCCCATCCGCCAACAAAACCCAAGGATTAAACTCTCCATACAGCTTAAAACGCTTATTTTTAATGGCAATCTTAAACTTCTTAAATCGAAACTTCTTCGCCAGCCTCTTCGCTACATCATCCAACGTTTTAGCGCCGCTAATCACCCCGCGTTTGGCACCTTTGAAGATCATCTTGCCGTTTTTCATCAAAGTACCCCAACCGTCGCGAGCCACCCCGCCCAAATCTTTAAAGTTTTGGGCGGTGTTCTTAATCCCTTTCACCGCACTTTTGCGAGCGGCTTTGGCGCCCGCTTTCACCCCTGCTTTTATGCCCCCTTTTGCCACCGTTTTGATGCCTTTCTTGGCGCTCTTGAGCAATGCTTTGCCGCCAAAGAGCAGCGAGAAGATCAGCTCGATGGTGAGTGCCGCCAAGCCACGCGCCAGGCTCTTGGCACCGCCTGCTATAGTTTTATCAGGGAAGGCTTGGCTCAGGTATTTGCCAAAGTGTTTGGCCATGTCTAAGATACCAATGCCCGTGAAGATGGCGCCTACAATTTGCAACAACAAAGGCAATGCCGCCATAATAGCGCCGCCTGTGGCAATGTTGGCGAGAATAAGCCCCGCACGCCACCAAACCAATAATGACGGTTACCTTGTTTTTGGTCCACCATTCCGCCACTGCCTTTTTCATGGTGCCCGTCAGGTAGCCCAAGCGTTCCATCGGTCCCGCAAAAGGCCCTATTTGTCCTTCTTTGGTGCTGCCTTGGGGTTGTTTAGTTTCGGTACTAGTAGTGCTGTTTTGGCTGGTGCCCGTGTCTTGAGTTTTCTTGGCTTCGGTGCTTGCCACGCCCGCCGCCTCTTGTTTTATCTCCTCTACATTTTTCTTTTGGTCGAGGTCGGGCTGTTCGCCAAACTCTAGCTCTTTGCCTTCGGGCAAGCCCGCAATCAGTTTTTGCAGTTCGGGGCTCAGTATCGGGTTTTGCACCACCGGGTCTACCTTTACATCTTTTGCCTCTAGCTGGGTCTTTTTCAGTACTTGGCTGTCTTGCTGGGTGATTTTGCCTTGTTCTTCGGCGGTTTTCACTGCGTCTTTGGTGTTGTTTACCACTACTTCGCCTGGCAAAGGTTGGGTAATATCTGCGCCTAGCAACTCTTCTGACATTTGCCCCCAGAAATAGTCGGGCGAACGGCGGGCGGCGGAGATAAGGTTGGCAATACCGCGCAGATAAAATATAAAAAGCCAGACTTTTGTCTAGCTTTCCAAATTTGTATGTTTTTATATTTTATTCGTCTAGGTAGAATTCAGTACCTATTCGGTCGTCAAACTCTACTCCTGTTATTCCTTCAGTTTCTATAGCTTTTCTTAAATCTTCAGATACTAAAATTGAAACATCATAAGGCTGACGAAATAAATCTATTTTAGTTTTTAAAACAATTTTTCGAGGTTCTACACAGTCAGGTAAAAAAACTTTATTTTCTTCATCTATTTTTACTTCAGGTTCGTCATCTTCTGAAAAATCTACAAATATTGATTTTTCGTAATCAATGTTCTGATAATATTGGTGAATTACATGTATGAAGCTATATGAGTCTATCACAAGGTCATCAAATGTAATAATTGTAGTAGGATATGTTTTTGTGCCCTCTAGTTTGTATAGATTAATGAGTTCTAAAAACTTTTTACTGATAAAAAGTCCAAGTGATGGGTCAAGAAAAAAAGGGCTTAAACAATCAGTTAATACAGCTTTGTTTTTTAGTGTAAACCCTTTTAGGTTAGGGGTAGTTTTAGGAAACTCTCTTGTTTCCAGTGTTTTGAGGTTATTTGGTACATTATAATATTCACTTGGTGGATCTAATTGCTTCCAAGTACCTATTTCTTTGATGTTAGTGGAATACGATATGGAATAGTAGTTTATTTTTTTCATTTTCTTATTTTTTGGGTGGTAACATTCCATTTTTCTTTAAATCTTTAATTACTTGAGCATATAATTTCTTGGGGTCGATATTACCCATCCCTTTACCTGTCTTAAATAAATCATCTACCTTGATATTTTTGGCTACACACACTTTTTTGATGGTATTTATTAATTTTTGCGCCATTGCATCTGCGAAAAATTGAGCATGGAGCTGATTGTAACCTTTTAATTTACTAAAATTATCTTCAAACTTTTTTGCAAGAGCAAGTGTTTGCTCACTGTAGTGAGGGTGACTGGCATGCACCCCGTCCAAGTCGAGAGTCTTACTAAATTTTGATAGGTTTACTCCATTCTTCCCTGTGTTATAACCAAACCCTGATTCTACGGCATCTTGTAAAGTTTTACTTTCTCCAAGGTTGGATATGGTAAACGCATGATGCCCTTCGTCTCCATCTGGTGTTTTCAATTTTTTCCGCAAGTCTCCACGTTTCCGTGCTACATTTTTAACTGACTCTGGAATTGTGGGATCACTAAACCAAGCTGGTTCTTTATTACCCCCCAACTCCTTAATAATCCCTTCCCTCTCAGCTTGGGTATTGGCTTTACGCAAACGTTTAATATATTCTTTTTGCTCTTTACTAATCAATTTGGCGAACTCTTCGGCAAAGTCATCAGTCACAATAATTTTGTTGCCCCCTTTGTTCAATGCCCCTATCTCTTTAGGGCGACCTCCTTTGCTGCTCAGGGCAAATTCTTTTCTCAAACGAACACCTAAATCTCTAAACTTATGGTCTGTTACCTTTCCAAAGAAAATGGTCAAAACAAGTACCTTAGGATTAAACTCTCCATAAACATCTATTCTTTGTTTGGTTTTTTTAATCGTAATCTTCTTAAACCTAAACCTCCTCGCCAACTTCTGCGCCATACCACCCACCGATTTAGAACCTTTCAAAGCACCTTTTTTCAAGCCTTGGAAAACTACTTTGCCATTGCGGAGTAGTGCCGTGCCGAGGCGTTTGGTAAGTCTTACCGTGCTTTGGGCAAGTTTTTTCATTCCACGCATGGCGGCTTTTGCCCCCTTGCCTATCAGCTTGAAAAGCTTGCCCAAACCCTTGAAAATAAGGTTAAATATAATTTCGGTCAGCCCTACGGCAAAGGCTTGAGCCAAACTTTGCGAAGCGCCTTTTTTGTCGCCCTTCCACGCTTTTACTATATAGTCTTTCAGCGGGGCGGCAATTTGTGCTACCAGCATTGCCCCAAATATCACGGTAAGCCCTTGCATCAAGGCGCTCAATATGGGCATAATGGCTGCGCCACCTGTCACCACTATCAAGGCGGTTACACCCAATATTACTCCTATCACCGTAGGAATTACCCAACCCTTGTTTTCGTTCCACCAAGCCTCAATCCCTATTTTCATTTGTG
>NZ_CANLRP010000316.1 GCF_947493425.1 uncultured Microscilla sp.
TTCAATTTTGGTTTTGTCACCTTTAAATTAATACTATTTTGGCAGACTTACTTATATCCCGCAACTTGGGTTAATTAATAAAGTATAGTACAAAGCAATCTGCCTTGTTTTGTTTATTAGACTTTTTGCTTGACAAAAACGGATGAAAAACTGAGAAAAAAACACTTTTTTTTCATAAACTACTGTCAGTCAGAGCATTTATTTTACATGATGAGGCATGTTTTCCAACATGTAGTTGTGCAGGTCAAAACCTTGAGCATTGATAGGGTCTATGCTTTGTATGAGCTGTAGCCTTAAATTGAGCAATTGTTCATGATTTGCTTTGTCTTGCGCTTTCACCATCTCTACTTTGTTAGCCTCTACTGCAAATACTTGTTTGGGGTTAAACATCCCGTTCAGTTCAGAACATTGATGGCAGGCGCCATTTTTATTAATAAGCGAACAACGGTTATCAAAAATATGGCGCAAACGAGCGCGGGCATTGGCCAGTCCATACTTTACCTGTCCCTCGCTCAACTCCATAATCACTTCAATTTCACGCACTTTAAAGGCATATACTTCTTTTAAAATCACACAAACCTGTTCTTCCAACATCAGGGTTTTGCTTATACAAGTAAAGCAATAGTCTATGTGTTCTCGCAATACAAATTGACCATAAGTTGAGTTTTGGGCAATGTCTGCCATAGTTTGTTGAATCTCTTGCGAAGCATAAGTGGCTTCGCGGCATCGGTCTTGATAGTCTTCTTGCCAACGTTGCTCTTTTTTTAGAAAATCTTTGGCAAGATTGGTAGCAATGGCAAAAACCCACGTCTTGAAAGAAGACTCACCTCTAAACTTTGCCAGGTGCTGAAAAGCCTTGATGTAAGCCTCCTGCACTATGTCTTCAGTGTTTTGGTGGTGTGCCACCAAACGGTATATATAAGAACTAAGTGAAGGGCGAAATTCAACAAATTGATCTTGGTAGGTTTGTACATCCATCATAGTAAAATATTAGTTACTGTTTACCTTCACACAAATATTATTCACTTTTATATGCGTATGCCCAACCACAAAATATCGTCACGCTGAGTGGTATTGATCATTTGCTGGTGTAAGGCTTCTTCTATTTTCTCTTTTTGCCCCGACAATGGCAACAAGGCTATTTGATTTAACATCCTGATCAGGCGGTCTTTGCCAAACTTTTTTCGATGTACATCGTTTTGGTCTTGCAACCCGTCTGACCCCAAATAAATCAGGCTTTCGGGGGCCAGGTTCAGTACATGGTTCACAAACTGTTTATTTTCGTTTTGTATACCCCCCAACGATTTGCGTGCTCCTTTCAGTTCATACAATAACGATTCGCCTTTAGGCAAGTAAAACAGTGAGTTTTTTGCTCCAGCAAATGTCAACCGGGTGAGGGCACCATTTGCTTGCTCAAGGCTTACAACAGCGGCATCCATGCCATTAATATCTTGGGTTTCTTTTTGACGCAATACCAACTGTATTTCAGTGTGTAAGGCATCAAGTATAGCCGCAGGGCTGGTGATTTTTTCGGTATTGATAATTTTATCAAGCAAGGTGTTGCCAATCATTGTCATGAAAGCCCCCGGAATACCGTGCCCGGTACAATCACTCACTACTAGTATAGTATGACACGCTACCTTGTTTAGCCAGTAAAAATCACCCGATACTTTGTCTTTGGGATAATAAATAATAAAATAGTCACGCAGCAACTCATTCAGTTTTTGAGGGTGTGGCAATAAGGTTTCCTGAATCGTTACTGCTGAACGAATGCTTTTTTGAATAAATCGGTCGCGTTGTTCGAGTACCTCATTTTTATTACTTATTTTTTGTTGAGATTCTCTTAACGATTTCACTGCTTTTCGCAATACACGCTCGCTACTGCCCAATTTATTATTCAAAAATTTCATTTCCTGGTTTTTCTTCTCGATAAAGTCCCGCTGGGTCACTACTTCTTCCTTTTGCTGCAACAACTCTTCGTTTTGCACCAGCATTTCCTCTTTTTGAATCTTTAATTCAAGGTTTTGTGCTTGGATCACCTGCTGACTTTTTTCTTTGATCTGTACAAAAATGCTGGTAAGCCAGGTAATCATACAAGCAAGCCCTGTATTTAGCATCACACTATAGAGTATGTGCCCTTGTTTGGGCAGTTGGTTGGGCAATGTACCTGCTATGGCAAACCCCAAAATAACCAATATTCCTAAGCCAAGCCAGACAACGCCTCGCCTGAGGTCTATTAACAAAATAGCTGTAATGGGAATAAAACAAATCCAGGAGAGTGCCACTGATGCTATGCCACCCGACAGGTATATAAATGCGACCAACCCAGCGAAACAAACAACCAAAAAAACCTGGCTGATATGATGAAAAGAAATGGTGGTTTTGTGTAAAAAAATGCAGGCTACAAACAATACAAATAAACCCAGGTTTACATACACGGCTAACACAAAGCCGATCGACAGGCATACTATAGCATAGACCCCACAAAACAAGGCGGCTATTACACAAAAGTGCAACAGCAGTTTGGGGCTCTTTCTTATTCGCTGGCTGTCTTTTATGCGAAAATCACTGACAAAAAAATCATAAAATGCCTTCATGCGTAATATTATCGGGCTAATCTTAACAATAGTCCATAGCGCTGACAAGGTTCCCCGTAAACGGAATCAGCGGAAAAAATGAGCCCTTGTCTAACACTCTTCTACAAAACTCATCGAAAATCACGCTAAACACGCACTATTTGCAGCTCATTATTAAAAGCTGAGGCGAGTTCTACTCTTCTATTTTTCTCCCTTATTTATGTCCAACCCTTATATACTGCTGTATATCGGCGCCTCAAAACAGCTGGTTTTAAGGTTGGTTAGAATCTTCAAGCACAAGCTTGCTGTGTGCAAGGCAGGGGGTGTTATTAAAGAGCTTGTTTAAGAGTAGGGTAGATGAGTTCTATTCCTAAGATAAAAAAGTAAGCCTGATATGACAATGATTGGAAAGGCTATTTTAGAGAAAGCCTGCCTATAAGGTCAAAATAATGTAAACCTCAGGGCATAAAAAAAGCTTTGACTCTCAATAGTCAAAGCTTTTTGATATTATTTATTATTTGTGAGAGATGATCTGTTGATCACCTTACTTTCACTAGTTTTAAACAATTGCTGTTACTTCACCAATGCTTAAAACTATATGAATCACCTATATACTCTACATAAACTTGATCACTATTTCTCTTGATTACCTATTCTCTGTAACTCGCACTATTACTTTGTTTTATTTGTCTTTGTCACCGATCCACGGTTTTACTCAATCTTGTAACTTATCTTGTGTATGTTTTACAATCAAATCCTGTATCATTTGATCGCTGTATTTTCCTAGGCCTGTATCACATCGAGCTTTCCAAACCCGTTTGATCCCTCTTTCCTGGTTTGATCCTTTATGTTTCCTTGATTGTTTGACCACTTAAATTCCTTTTTCTTCCATTTATTTTGGAACTGATCCCTCTTTCCTGGTTTGATCCTTTATGTTTCCTTGGTGTTTTGACCGCTTAAATTCCTTTTTCTTCCATTTATTTTGGAACTGATCCCTCTTTCCTGGTTTGATCACTTTTGGGTTGAAAAAGGAGTTATTTTTTCCTTTTGTTATTATATACTTAAGAGCAAGGGGCTCGATGGATATTTTTTGAGCACTTTTTTTATTTTTTTTCTCAACCAATGGCTAACTATCTCACTATCAACAATAAAATATCGAATAAAAAAAGACAAACATTGCTGTTTGCCTTTTCATTAAACTGATTGTAACAGTGAATCAACCTCTCTATGATGCCTCATGGCTCAATTTACATATAAGCATAAAAACAATGTATCTCTAAGATATCATCTATGCTGCGATCATGATAAGTATATATTGCCCCATCTAAGTCTATCAATGCCATATCTACCAACATATCAGTATACCCATTAGTGTCGATATAAAATACCATGGCAGGTACTAACACTTTTTCTTTAGGGCGATAAGCTGCTTCTAATGTATGAAATAAATGATTTGTACCAGGCAAAGCCGTGTAGGTTACTTTCAGGTGTAGCTCTACTTGAGCTCCCACTTTTCGATACTTAAGCCAACCATTAAACTCAGGGACATTGAGTGAATTTCTCTAGTTCTAAGACATTTGGGGGAGGCATTTAAGTCTCCCATTAAGAGAAGCCGCAGTCATTAGGTTAATTAGCCAA
>NZ_CANLRP010000317.1 GCF_947493425.1 uncultured Microscilla sp.
AGGGGGGCAAAACAAGCCACACAAGGGCTAAAGTGGGGTGTTTACTTTTAATTTACCCCTTGAAACTCTTTGCAAGGCGGGTTTCAAAAAGTTTCAAATGGAGGCTAAGTAGCAGGTTTATAAGCACTTGTACCAGACTGGATGCACCAGCGAGAGAGGAGGATATTTTTGAGGGCTACTCCATAATTTAAATAGGAGAAAAACGAATTTAAAGATAAGTCTCTCCCCACAGCAGGCAAGGTGTATAGGTGGGTGGGTGCTTTGTAGGGCAGGCTTGTTTGCTGTAGCAAGCAACGGCACCCCTGTAGCAGGTATTGGCATTCCTGTAGTAAGTGGTGGTGTCCCTGTAGCAAGCAATGGCCCCCTTGCAGTAAGTAATAATGCCCCTGTAGCAGGTATTGGTATCCCTGTAGTAGGCATTCACTCCCCTGTAGTAAATGGTGGTGCCCCTGTAGTAAATTAGGGTATCCCTGTAGTAAATGGTGGCATCCCTGTAGCATATAAGCAATAAAAACAAAATAATATTTCTTCCCTGTAGTATATTACTGGCTCCTGCAGTATATTATTTGCTTTCATTGGCTTGCCAAGCCCCAAAAAAAGCAGGAACAACTCTTGTACAGTCATTCCCGCTTTTGGGTGCATTGGGTGGGCACACCAACCCGGTTTATTTTTTATGGTACTGGCTCGTATAGCCCTGGTAGCGGTCTTTTTGTTTGCGAAAAGCATACTTGCCCGCCGTGCGTATTTCGTCTACGGCCTCTTTGAGGTGGGCAAAGGCGGCATCGCGCAGTAGTTTTGCCTGGTTGGTGTCTTGGGTGGTTCCATTGGCAAGCGCCAACATATCGGCCAGTTGGTCGGCTTGGGTGGCGGCAAAGTCGAGGCGGGCAGGGTCAAACTTTATCTTGTCCAATTCGGCCATGTTGGCCTTGCCCAGGGCGCTCAAGTCGCTTAGGTCTTGTATCATGTCGGCGTTGCCGCTGCCCTCGCTTATCTCGCGTACCCGGTTGAGCAGGTCTTCGCGTTTGCGAAAAGCATACCTAAAGCTTGCCAGCAAGTCGTCGCGTAGTTCGTAGGCAGCCGGGGCGGCATTTTTCCAGTCCATTTCGGCTTGGTCTTTGGTGTGGCGTTCGCTCACCCACAGCGATTGGGCGTAACGCAGTGCCCCGGTACGCAGGGGGAGGTCGGCGCCCCAGGTAGCCCAGTCAAAGCCTATGCCCTCCAGGGCGGCTTGGTCGGCTTGCGCCCATACAAACAGGTTTTCGGCTTCTTGCAGTGCCGTGTCTACAGGGCGGTTAGGGGGGGCTAGTTCGGCATTGGCAATTGTTTGGAGGGTGTCGAGCTTTAGCTCGTAGTGTTCTTGTGACATAATAACTGAGTTTGGGTTGATAAAAAGGTAAAACAAAACTTTACCCTGTTACCAACGCAAACCCAGGGGCAAGGGGTTTGTTTTTTTTCTACATCAGGTCTTTGAGGTTGCCCACCCCACAAGCTTTTTTGGCGCGCCTTACTTTGGTTTTTATGTTGCCCTCTGTAAAGTTTGTGCGCAACGAAATGGCTTTGTAGGTATAGCCACCCCGCACCACCATTACAAACATTCTGACCTCGTCGGCGGTGAGTTTGGCTTTTTGGTGGTGTTCTATCTTGGCCAACATGCCTACCTCTGCCTTGCTTAGGTCGCCCATTCCCTGGACGGGGCTTGTTTTGATGGACTCCACAAAATTGGCCTGGGCTTGCACTTGCCGGGTTTCGGCGCGTATTTTTTGGGTGCGTGCCTGGTATAGCCACAGCCCCGCTATAGCTATAGCCGCCACCATGACCAACCACCACCAAGGGGTGATTTGCCGTACTATGTTTACCCTGGGCGTGGTGCGGGCTATTACCAGCGAGTCGCGCAGGGTTACATTTACTTTGGTTTTTTGGAGTAGCCTATGCTCGGTGCGTTTGCGTTGGGCATACCACTGCCGCACCTGGGCAAAGTAGGCTTTTTCGTGCTCACGGGGCCATATTCGCCCTATGAGGCTATAGCCGCTGTGGTACATGTCGTAGGCGGTTTTGTGGGCAAACTTTTGTTGAACGGGCAAAGCATTGTTGCCCCCCAGTACTTGCAGCAACGAGTCGAACTTATGGTAGGCTTGCTCGGCTTGGCTTTTTTGTAGCTTTATATAATGCACCAAACCTTGCACCCCCCAATAGTACGCCCACGCTTTGGGGCTGGTGTGCTGTAGGTTTTGGGCTTGCTGTAGGCTTTGCTCGGCAGCGGGTAGGTTTTTGCTCTGCAAATAATACCAGGCAAGTTTTACCCGACGAATGCTCTCTTTGCTGGGCTGGATTTGGGGGGCTTGCAGGGCAAGGCGTTGGTAATATATGGCAGAATCATAAATGTTTTGTTTGTCTTTAAGTCTTGCCAAATCGCTGTAAATATCAGGTAGTTTTATGTTTTTTTTATGTTTTTGAGCTAGATCTATAGCTTGCATATAGGTACGTTGGGCATTGCCAATATTAGCATCCGCATTGTAACAGTTGGCAAGCAAGTTAAGTGCTTCTATATGGTAATTGGTAGCTTTTAATTTAGCAAAGCGTTGTGCTGCTCGCATGGCTATAGGGGTAGCTGCGAGGTAGTTTTGCGTATTATGATAGCAAAAAGCTATATTTTTAAGCATCGTTGCTTTTTGTATCGGCTGCTTGTACAAATCGTAGGCTTGCTGGTAATGCTGGATGGCAAGCCCGTAGTAGCCTTGTTTGCGGGCATAAAATCCGATGAGCCAATGGGCTTTAGCCTGGTCATCGGGCTTTTGGGTAACTGTAGCGGCTTGGCGGGCATAGTATATCGCCGAGTCAGGTTGGGCATTGCCCAGTTGGTAGGCTTTGGCATAGAGGCGGTCATACAGGCTTTTGGGCTGGGGGTGGGTGGTTTGAGCACTTGCCCAGGCAAAGGCCATACATAGGACAAGCCCCACCAGGGAGAGGCGTAAGGTAATGGATAACATAACTATAGTTAAATAATAAGTGGTTTGGGTGAATATAGTTTAGATGTTTCGTTTGTTTAGGCTCAAGGCAGTATTTTTGCCCATAAGCTTAATGTATAACACTTTTAAAGAAAAGACAAAAGAATGAAAAAAAACAGAAAACAACCCAAAATGTTGCGGGATTTTTACAAAGATGCTTGCAGCCCCCAACAAATGCAGCAAATCAAGGGAGGCAACTGTTGCGATGAAGGAGAGGGAGGAGAAAGCCCACCACCACCGCCCAGCGCTATGGCTAGGGTAGTACCGCTCTGGCAAAAGTGGGGGAGCAAATAGATAGGTATTGAACGGGGGCTTGATGAGCCCTCTTTTTTTTGGGGGTAAGCTTCAATGGACTTAAATTACGAATGGTTTAATTACGAACCGACCGAAGGGAGCTCTGCTTTAGCTAATTACGAATGAGTCAATTACGAATGAGTCAATTACGAATGGGCGCCAAGCGCTACTGACTAAATTATGAATCGGTTTGAAGTGACTATCGTCTACCGACTACCAACTAAATTACGAACGGTTTAATTACGAATGGTTTAATTACGAACCGACCGAAGGGAGCTCTGCTTTAGCTAATTACGAATGAGTCAATTACGAATGGGCGCCAAGCGCTACTGACTAAATTATGAATCGGTTTGAAGTGACTATGGTCTACCGACTACCAACTCCGGACTAAATTGACTATGGTCTACCAACTACCAACTACCAACTAAATTACGAATGGCTTCGCCCAATTCGTAATTCGTAATTCTCAAATTCGTAATTCCTAACATAGGTATTGAACGGGGGCCCCGCTCTTTTAAGTCTTCCGAAGGAGACTTGAAAGTTTTAATAGGGGGAAGTCTTCCGACTTCCTGGCTCGCTGGTTTAATTCCACCGACTTAACACCTGCACGGCTCTTTTAAGCCCTGGACAATGCGTCATTAATAACTGCAGAATAAGCTCGGAGGAGAAGTCAGAAGACTTCTATTCATCAATAGTGTAAAGTCGCCCTGCGGGAAGACTTGGCACAGCGGGGGCCATCAGAAGCAAGCTTACAAGTGCTTAGATAAGACACTAAAAGGCCACAGTTTTAAACAATGACGTACACAACGAAGTGGTTACTCGTGCCTCGCAACGACAAAACCAAACAAGCAAGGACAATTCGAAACCTGAACCATCATGTCATTTTGAACGCACGTGAAA
>NZ_CANLRP010000318.1 GCF_947493425.1 uncultured Microscilla sp.
TTTTGTAGATAATGAGTACATATTTAGCCTCATAATGGTCATTTAAATTGTCATCACTAGATTTTATACAGAAGGTACTTTTTTGTAATGCTCTTCTTTCCTGTTACGAATGTTACCATTAAAGAATACCCCCACGGATTTAGAGTTTTGGAGGTTGGCAAATTCCTGTTCTGACACCTCGGTATATTCATAAATCCCTCCTTTGCAAAATACTACTTCAAGCACTTGGCTCAACGGATCATAAGCAGTAGAAGTAATCAATGAAGACTCAGTGTGGTTTCTCTTAAATTTTGTCATAAATATAACTATTTAGTGTTCTTTTATATATACGTTATAGCCAGATTAAAGTTGTGTTTTTGAGTACTTGTTTTTGGTTATAAGATACTATTTTTCAGATAGTTAAAAAATAATTTACCTATATTTTATAGTTAAATTTTTCTTGTTTTTTTAAGGTTTTTATTGAGTGATTTTTTATGATTATTCAATGTTTTTGAAAGTTGCTTAGCCTTAGGTACTACTTCACTTCTTCGTTGCTTTTTACTCGGCAACGATACAGTTAATCAAAAACAACAAAGCCTCTTAAGTTCTATTGCTTAAGAGGCTTTGTTGGAGTGAGGTATATAAAAAACTATTCCTTCAAAATCCATTGACTAATAAGTTGCCCATCTACTTGCATTTTGAGTAGGTATTTGCCTGTAGGTAAGTACTGTATGTCAATGGCTAATTGTTTATCTTGTATTTTAATGGCTTTTTGCCAAAGTTTTTTGCCCTTACTATTGTATAGGTTCACTTCAGCTTTTTGCCCATTTTGGCCTGCCATAGGCACATAAAACACGCCTGATGAAGGATTGGGGTAGGCTATGATTTTTGATTTGCCTGAGAGGGTTGGCAAAGGCGTAAGGCGAGGAGGTATATAGCTAAATACTTCATCGCCTACCTTGCCATTTCGTGCTTTAAATATCAGTTGATTGTTGAGCGATGCGATGTCAGCAGGATAGCTACTACCTATGCCTGATAAAATATCGGCTACCATTTGAGTGCCCTTTTCGGTGCCATCACTTACCCAAAGTTCTGATCCGTGGGTACCGTCATTTGCTTGAAAATACAAACGGTTTTGATGTACCCAAAACTCTTTGATATCACTTGTAGCTTCATCCGGATAAATATCTTTCAAGAGCTTGGTTCCGGTTTCGGTGCCATTGCTTACCCAAAGTTCTGATCCGTGGGTGCCATCATTGGCTTTGAAGTAGATTTGATCATTCATTGATATGGCTTTTGTCATGATACCACTGGAGAAGCCTGGAAAAATATCCTTGACCATTTGAGTACCCGTTTCGGTGCCGTCGCTTACCCATAGCTCAAACCCGTGTGCGTCATCCAGGGCATTAAAGTAAACCTTGCCTTGGTGTGCTACTAGATCAAGTGGGTAGCCAGATTTACGACCAGGGACAATGTCTTTGACCAAGCGAGTACCTGCCTCGGTGCCATCGGTTACCCAAAGCTCGACACCATTGGGGCCATTTTCGGCCACAAAAAACAATAAATTACCTACTACTTTGAACTCTTCGATGCTGGAGCCATGAGCCCCCACATAAATATCTTTGAGCATTTTTGTACCTGCTTCGGTGCCATCACTTACCCAGAGTTCGTCGCCATGGGTACCGTCGTTGCCCGAAAAATAAAAATGATTGTTCCAGGCAGTAAAAAAGTGAGTAAACGAAAGGTATCCTGGGGCTACTTTTTTGGTCAATAACTGGGTGCCTGCCTCAGTGCCATCGCTTGTCCACAGTCGGGCAGGACGTTCTGTATTTGCCCAAAAATACAAGCGGTTATTTAGTGCAACCAAGCTGTAGGGAAAACTACTGTTTGCACCAGGTTTAATGTCTTTGAGTAGCTTGGTTCCAGCTTCGGTACCATCGCTTACCCAAAGCTCTTTGCCCGCCTCGGCAGACTCTGCTCTGAAGTACAACTGGTTGTTTACTACTGTTAATTCGCTTGGTATGCTTCCTTGGTTGGCTCTAGTCAAAATGTTTTTGAGCAATTGGGTACCAGCGGAAGTGCCATTAGTTACCCAAAGTTCTCGTCCATTGGTGCCGTTTTCAGCAGTAAAATAATATTTTTCGTTGAGTAGTACCCCTTTATGCAGGTAACTACTATGCGTGCTTGGTTGAATATCTTTGACTATGTGGGCAGTAGTACCTTCGGTTACCCAAAGCTCTTTGCCATGGGTAGCGTTATCTGCCACAAAAAATAATTGATTGTTGCTGGCAGTCAATAGGGTAGGTTTTCCTGATTGTTTATCTGCTTGAATATCGTGTACCAATTGGGTGTTTTCGGTAGTGCCATCGGTTACCCAGAGTTCTTCTCCATAGGTAGCATGGGTGGCCACAAAGTACAGTAAGCCACTACATTCCTTAAAATTGCGCGGTTTGCTGTCGGCAGTACCAGGGTTGATGTCTTTTAGGAGTTGGGTACCTGCTTCGGTGCCATCACTTACCCAAAGCTCTTCGCCTTGGTCGCTGTCGGCACTGAAGTAAAACTTATTTTGATAAATAGTCAGGTGAGCCGGAAAGCTACCATAAGGGCTGAGGTCTTTGAGTTTCTTAGTGCCTGCTTCGGTGCCATCGCTTACCCAAAGCTCTTCGCCGTCGTAAAAATCGTTGGCGTTAAAATAAAGCTTTCCGTTGAACACAATCATACTGGAAGGAAATCCTGACAAGTCATTTTTGGTGTTGATGTCTTTCACCATTTTGGTACCCGCTTCGGTGCCGTCGCTCACCCAAAGTTCAATACCGTGGGTGCCATCACTTGCCCTGAAGTAAAGCTTGTTGCCCATGGCTACAAACTCGTCAAGGTAACTGCCGTTGTTGCCAGGATTAATATCTTTGACCAACCGAGTGCCTGCTGTAGTACCATCACTTACCCAAAGTTCCTGATCAAATGCAGAGGCATTTCCTCTTCCTTTAAAAAACAATAAATTGTTTGCCACAACAGGCTTGTCCATATTGCCTGTAGAAGACTTTATTATGGTCATCATCTTGGTATTAGCCTCGGTGCCATCGGTTGCCCATAGTTCGGTGCCTTTGCCCTGAGTGGCATAAAAATAAAGCTGCTCTTTAAATACTACCAAGTGACTGGGATTACCATTTTTATTACCAGGGTAAATGTCTTTCAATATTTTGGTTCCTTCAGTAGTGCCATCGCTGGTCCAAAGTTCTTGACCGTGGGTGCCATCATTTGCCGAAAAGTAGAGCTGGTTTTTCCAAACTACCAATCCACTGATGTTACTGGATGGGCTACCCGGAAAAATATCCTTCAGTATTTGAGTACCTGCTTTAGTACCATCGCTCACCCAAAGCTCAGAGCCGTATACTTCGTTGCTGGCGGCAAAGTATAATTTGTTGTTAAATGTGATAAGTTCACCAGGTCTGGAAGTTGCCGGTGTAGGGTTAATGTCTTTGAGAAGGTTGACTTGTGCCTGACTTTGTAAAGCCATGAAAGTGACCATCGCTGCGCTCAAGAGGCGCAACTTGCCATAAAAAAGAAGTCTCATGCTGATGTTAGTTAATTTTACCTTTTGATAAACCTTTTTATGGCGTCAAGTTAGCAAACAATTGAAGAGAACAAGGGGGCTTAAGACATTTTTAACAGAAGAAATAGTATAAATGTACTATAGTGATACAAAATGGTGTTTTGCTCGTTTATTGGGGTTGGGTTTAGCCTTGGTTATCACAGGTTTGCACAGTTCTTTGCTGTTTTTCTCTACTTGTTTTGCTTTAGCCATTCCAGGTTTTTTTGAGGCAAACTAACAACTAAACAGGCGTGAGAAGGCAAGTAACACCTGGCAATAAACTGTCAATGTATACTGGAGTTAAAAAAGCAAAAATGGCTCATTTTTAGTGCCTTAAATGCCTTGATTATATTACTATCTGAAGTTACGCAGACCTACTTATTTTGATGGCTTTATTGCTAAATGGTTGGGCGATGCATTGCGCAACCATCAAACAATAAAGCTATCAAACAATATAAACAAGCAGACTTGGGAATTACTGCGTAACATTGGTTACTATGTCTTATTCCTGGTTCACTACTTGATTAAGTATTAGCACCCAATGCACTAGTGCTCTGGGTACTAAATTCCTTTCACATATTTCGGCTTCTTTTGCCTGCTGACTTCACCTAAA
>NZ_CANLRP010000319.1 GCF_947493425.1 uncultured Microscilla sp.
TTGGTCTAAGAGCGACACTGATTGCTACTTTCGTAAATGCAAATGCTGCTTAAAACACTTTCGCAAGAAGTCTATTACTTGCTTGAGTAGTCAATTGTTTTTGCTAAATCCGTGACAAATCCTGCTAATTTTACCACAATTTCGTTTTTGCAGATAAAATTATATAAACTTGAGCTTTGAAACTTTCTGTAGACAAGTAACCACAAGTGATTAGCTACAAACGACAAACAATAACAAGTTATCAATGTTCAGTACTTTGTTCCAGTTTGTCAGTTTAAGCCCCAACGCATAATTGAGCATATCTAATCAAGTAGGTTGGTGGTGTTATGCGCTAGTTTAGGCTTGCTTGTAGCTTATGGCTAAGCACTTGTTGCTGTATTACTCAAAGCAGAAAGAAGTAATGGTTGTCAATAAATTAATTTTTTATATCATAATGAATAAATACATAATATACGGGTGGTTGTTGCTGCTAATCGGCACGGCTCAAACTTATGCACAACGTTCGGGCGGCTACTGGCAACAGCAGGTTGACTATAAGATGGAGATTGATTTCGATGCAACTACTCATCGTTTTACAGGCAAACAAAAAATAGTGTATACCAACAACTCGCCTGATGAACTGACGCAGGTTTTTTATCATCTGTACTTCAATGCTTTTCAGCCAGGTAGTATGATGGATGTGCGCTCGCGTACCATCAAAGACCCCGACGGACGTGTAACAGATCGTATTTTTTACCTTAAACCTAACGAAATTGGTTACCAGAAAATTAAGTCACTCAAACAAGATGGCAAAGCCCTTACTTATAAAGTAGAAGGAACTATACTTGAAGTAAAGTTGAACAAAGCCATTCAGCCTGGAAAGAAAACCACTTTTGAGATGGAGTTTGAAGGGCAAGTACCTAAGCAAATCCGTCGCTCGGGACGTGATAACCGCGAAGGAGTAGCTTATTCTATGACTCAATGGTATCCTAAACTTGCCGAGTACGACCACCAGGGGTGGCATGCCAACCCTTACGTAGGTCGTGAGTTTCATGGAGTATGGGGCGATTTTGATGTGAAAATTACCATGGACTCTTCTTATGTAATTGCTGCTTCAGGATACCTGCAAAACCCGGAAAAAATAGGGCACGGATATACCACCAAGAAAGTAAAAAGAGACAAAGGTGCCAAGCTTACCTGGCATTTCAAAGCGCCCAATGTACACGATTTTGCCTGGGCTGCCGACAAAGAGTACATTCACGATACTGCACCAGGACCTCATGGGGTTACTTTACACTTCTTTTATAAGAAAAGCCTCGCAGATCGCTACAAAAGCATCTGGAAAAAACTACCTGACTATACCGCCAAGGCGATGACTTATGTAAGTAAGAATTTTGGTCAATATCCTTATAAGCAATATTCAGTAATACAAGGTGGTGATGGTGGAATGGAATACGCCATGGCTACGCTCATTACCGGAAAACGACAGCTGGGTAGCTTGGTAGGGGTAACAGTACACGAAATGGTACATAGTTGGTATCAGATGGTATTGGGTACCAACGAGAGCCTGTATTCTTGGATGGACGAAGGATTCAATACTTATGTAACCAACCTTACCATGCAGCACTTGTTTAGGGGTAATGTAAAATTAAACCCCAGCGGTTATCGTAGCTACCGAAAGTTGGTGGAGTCAGGAAAAGAAGAGGCTCTTTCTACCCACGCTGACCACTTTAACACCAACCTTGCTTATGGTGCGGCGGCTTATACCAAAGGAAGTATTTTTGTAAATCAACTGAACTATATCATTGGCGCAGAAAATACAGCCAAGGGAATGTTGGAGTATTTTAATGCCTGGAAGTTTAAACACCCTACCGACATAGACTTTGTAAGAGTAATGGAGAAGGTGTCAGGACTAGAGTTAGACTGGTACCGTGAGTATTGGGTGTTGAGCACTCATACTATAGACTATGGTATAAAAGCAGTACAGGACAAAGGCGATAAAACCGAGGTAGTGTTGGAGCGCATAGGCAAGATGCCCATGCCAATAGAGGTAGTAGTGACCTACAACGATGGCAGCAAAGAAAAATACTACATGCCGTTGCGGATCATGCGTGGTGAAAAGCCCCAGGACGATAAGAATATGAA
The DNA here is from genome assembly GCF_947493425.1 of uncultured Microscilla sp. Taxonomy (GTDB): domain Bacteria; phylum Bacteroidota; class Bacteroidia; order Cytophagales; family Microscillaceae; genus Microscilla. The sequence goes on from NZ_CANLRP010000319.1 coordinate 2,125, forward strand.
ACGTACCATTAAACCTGACTGGCCCTGGACATTCCCCACTTATAGTTTAACCATTGACCGCAAACGAGGTGATATTGCCAAAATAGAAATTGACCCAAGTCTGTTGATGGCAGACATTGATCGTAAAAACAATGTATACCCTAAGAAAATAGACAGCCAAACTACTTTCCCTTCTGACAAGAAGTAGACCCAGGAAGTGAAAGAAAATCATAAAAAACCGTTGTGTGCACATAAAACGCATAGCGGTTTTTTATTTATATTATGCAATCAAGAGTGGCTATTGTTGAAAAGCAACGCCCAAAATATACGAAACGAACAACAATTGAATACTAATTAAGAAGCCATAGATCAATGATGAAAATCTTTCAAAAAATAAGCTATGTGATGTGGATGTTTTTGCTGTTGAGCTGTAGCAACCAAAAAAAAGAATTGTCCTTTTGGGAAAAGAAGCACGACTTACCCGAACTTAGACAAATTCAAAACAGGTTAGACATCTTACTGGATAAATACCAGCTTAAACCACGTTTGTTGAATGATACTATCGATGTATATGCTGCACTAGACGCACACAAGACAAAGTATCCGGGCAATGTAAAAGTGAGCACCTTGAACAATACCTTACAGGAAAGACAAAAACCAAGCTGGCGTGAGGACTACCTGTGTGTGGTGTATGTGTCAGACAGGGTAGAGTTGGTACTTAGCCGTAAAATGTGGGCATTGATGATTTTTCACGAAGGATTGACCGATCAGGAAAGAGGTACTCCTGAAGGTTGGTTTTTTACATCAAATGGCTGGAGTATATACAGAATGGGTGATGATAGGGCAGTATGGCGAGACCAGGATTATTATGTAGTGTTGGGTAAACAAGAGAAGGATAGAGGGATTAACAAGTGGGACTTAAGCCGTAAAGGACGTAAGTATATCCGAAAATTTCTCAGGGCGTATGCGCAACGCAGGCTACCCAATGGAGAGTAAATACCTAATAACTTTTCATGTGTTGTCTTGTTTATGTTTAGCCAAACGAAAGAAAAAACTTTTCTACACTTTCTTTGAATATTTTATCGTATTTGTTTTCATAAAAAAACAGCTATAGTTGCCTCAAAGCAACTATAGCTGTTTAAATAACTGACCTTTCGCAGGTCAAAAACTTGTTTAATAAAATAATATACCAGTCAGCAAACAAGCTAATAAAATATAATGATTCGGGTATCTATCAGCCGTTACTTTTTTCTCCAGGTTAAAAAAGTAACCAAAAACCCTCCGAATCAAGTTCGGCTCGCAGCTCCGAGCTTGCTCTCGGAGAGTTCAAGCACCGCAGCTGTAGTTTGTTTCGCCTAAATCTGTGCTACTACGCCGAAACTGCTCAAACTCGCTTCGCTCAGACAGTGATCAGTTTAGCTAAAGCAGAGGTACTGTGTACAAAAGCAAGTATTTGAATATAATTTTTTTTAGATTTTAGGAGGGGCAGCTCGTCGCCCCTTTCTTTATATAGTTTGGGTCATAAGAAGTATCATTCTTCCATAATGTATATATGAGCGTAAGTACTTTGCGGCATACCGCTAGTGTTGCAGCCCTACCATTTCTACCTTGTGCAACTCTATCATAAAAAGCTCTTATATCCTCAGAAACCCTGATTGAAGAGAATGCAGGACAAAATAATACGCTTTTAATACGTTTATTCCCCTTTTTTTTCATCCTACTCTTACCTTTCATATCTCCTGACTCTGAATGATCAATACTTAATGCTGCATAGGAAATCAACTGGCGAACACTATCTGTTTTGGCAAAACCATCAGTTTCTGCTAATACTGTAGCAACTACAGTATGACCAACCCCTGGGATCGACAGGACATTCTCTATTTTCTGACTCACATCTTGATACTCTTTGGATTCCTTAGTCAAATGATGCTTAATTTCTTTTTCTAAGGTCTTAAGTTGAGATTTGATCAAGCCCAATCGTTCTTCTATCAATTCTTTGCGCACAGGGTGCAAATATTTTGAATGAATGAG
>NZ_CANLRP010000320.1 GCF_947493425.1 uncultured Microscilla sp.
AATTTTATATTGGAATGAGCGAGGACTTTCAGTCCGCTAGTAAAACCCCTGTACTTTCAGTGCAGGGTGGTTTAGTTAACTTTTAACCTGCCTGTTATCAGAAGGGCAGTCATCACACATTTAAGAAAACAACCATAATGCTTAGTGATAGGTGTGTTAAGGGTTCATGGGGTTTTTAAACAACCTGGTAAACCTGGGAGCTAACACCTAATATTGCACCTTAAAAAAACAAAAGATTGAGACAAGACGAAATTCAAAGTATAAAGCAACGGTTTGGAATCATTGGTAACTCTGCTAAACTCAATTATGCTATTCATGTGGCAGCGCAAGTAGCTCCCACCGAAATGAATGTGCTGATTATGGGTGAAAGCGGTACAGGCAAAGAATCATTTTCAAAAATTATTCATAGCCTTAGCCCCCGCAAACATGGGCAGTTTATCGCCATTAACTGTGGCGCTATTCCAGAAGGAACTATTGATTCTGAGTTGTTTGGACACGAAAAAGGTGCTTTTACCGATGCCAGAGAAGCTCGCAAAGGTTTTTTTGAAGTAACTGATGGTGGAACCATTTTTTTAGATGAAATAGGTGAAATGCCCTTGGGTACTCAGTCACGTTTATTAAGGGTGCTCGAAAACGGAGAGTTTATAAGAGTAGGCTCCAACAAAGTACAAAAAACAAGTGTACGTGTGGTAGCTGCCACCAATGTAGACTTACTAAAAGCTGTAGAACAAAAAAAATTCAGAGAAGATCTCTATTTTCGTTTGAGTACGGTGCCTATTAGTGTACCCGCTTTGCGCGAAAGAGACAGCGACATATTGTTGTTGTTTCGAAAGTTTGCCAGCGATTTTGCCGAAGAGTACCGGGTAAAACCCATCAAGTTGTCAGAAGATGCCAGCCAAGCCTTGGGTAAATACCGTTTTCCAGGCAATATACGCCAACTCAAAAACCTCACCCAGCAAATGTCGTTGCTGGAAATGGAACAAGAGATTAATGTAGAAACCCTTGCCAAATACATTCCTGCTGAAAGTACTGGTGGCCCTCCGGCATTATTGGGCAATAGAGGAGGGCAAGATGATTTCTCAGAAAGAGATTTACTCTACAAAATATTATTTGACATGCGTAAAGATGTCACCGAGTTGAAAAAGCTAGTGTTTGAACTTTTAAACTCAGGCAATTACGGAAGTGTCATTAGTGACCATAAAGACTTGTTTAATGGGATTAACGACGAAAACCCCGCTGAAGCTATATTTGGGCAAGATCGATTGTTACCTTCAGATACTTCTGTGGTAGACAGTAGCAATTTTCAGGATAATAGCGTGATAGAGATAGCAGATCATCTTGATGACCTGGAAGACACGCAAGATATTCAACATGAAGAAGAAAACGATTCTTTATCGCTTGAAGAGCAAGAGAAGGAGTTGATTATCAAAGCCCTGAAAAAAAACAAGAACAAGCGTAAGTATGCAGCCCGTGACCTGGGCATTTCAGAAAGAACGCTCTACCGAAAAATTAAACAGTATGAAATTGAGAAACAGAAGTAAACGCCCTTTGACTTTGAAAAGCCTCTGGCATTATTTCAGCATTTACACTTTGGCAATCATGGTCAGTACTAGCTTACTTAGTGGTTGTTCGTTTAAGTATAGTTTTAGTGGAGCTAGTATTCCGCCTGAAGTAAAAACTCTTTTTATAGCCAACTTTCAGAACGATGCACTAGGGCCAGCCAACCTGGGGCAAGATTTTACCGATAGATTGAAAGAATATTATCAACAAAACTCCTCGCTTGATATTGTAGATAGAAACGGAGACTGGAGCATCTCGGGCAGCGTAACTAATTACTCAGTAGCACCTATTGCCCTTACTGCACAATCGGCAGCAGCCAGCAACCGTTTAACCATTGCGATAAATGTAGTGTTTGAAAGCAAAAAAGATGAAACCAAGAATTTTACTCAAAGTTTCTCACAGTTTGCCGATTTTCCTCAGAACCAAACCTTGTCACAGGTAGAAACTGAGAAAATAAATGAGATTTTTGAAAAATTACTTCTTGACATATTCAACCGTACAGCAGCCAATTGGTAAGCATAGCTTACTCAGTTACAGGTTATTGACAGGTATAAAGTGTCAGGGTTTTGTTTTTTTCTCATAAAATTTTGTAGATTGAGAACCAACCCGGCGGTAGGGTATACCCAATCAAAAAAATAACATCAAAAGAAGGCGGATTTATGAACAAAACGGCATTATTAGATATAATAGAAAATCCTGCTAAAATAAGCAAAAACACCCTCAATGAGTTAGAGGACATAGCAGAACGTTTTCCTTATTTTCAGGCAGTACATGTATTGCTGGCAAAAGGTGCACACGAAAAAGATGCCGTGCTTGCCCCCGGTAAAATACGCCGGGCTGCTATCTATGCCTACAATCGTAACCTGTTGCGGGAGTTGTTGAACCATGACTACGGCAACACACCCGAAATCACACTTGACACAGACACTTCTGAAAGTGACACAGCTTCTTTTTTTGATACTATTAATAATGAGTATGAACCTACCCACCAGACAAGCCGCCTGTCTGACAATGCCTTGGTGATAGATCCTTCGGAAGAACTTGACGAAGATAATGCTTTTGATCTGTACAGAGAAGGAAAGGTAGATGAAGCCAAAAACTACTTTCATAAACTCATTGTTCGTTATCCGGATAAAAGAGAGTATTACCAAAATCAAGCAAACATATTGATGGATGGCGACTACCAGTTTGATGAAGCCTTGCTTGATCAAAAAGTAGATAATAACACTGAAAATGAAGGATTAACAACTACTGAAGAGTTTAACAAAGTGGAAGAAGAAACTCCAGTAAAGGCAGAACGAACAGAGGAGTTGAACAATGAGGTAGACCTGAGTGATAGGGTAGTAATCGATTTGGCAGAAGAGTGGGACGAAAGCGTAGCTTTTGAGTTGTACAACAATGGCAAGGTAGACGAGGCAAAAGTATATTTTGATAAACTAATTATTATTTATCCTGATAAAAAAGAATATTATACTGCACAGGCAAACATATTGATGGATGGCAACTACCAGTTTGATGAAAGCCTGGCAGATAAAGTTTATTTAAAGCCTGCCGAAACCATTGAAGATAGCCAGAATGAAACCGTAGATGAGCTTGCCCAGGAGAAGGCTATACTGCCAGAAGATGTACCTGTGCCAAGTGCGACCGACTTAGGGCACCCCGAATATGTTGATACCTTTGATTTACTGCGAGATGTGGAGCCTGAGGTTAAAGCACAGCTTAAGGTGTCTGAGGACGAGTTGACTGAAGACCTGGCCATCGAGTATTTTGCCAATGGCGAACGCGACCTTGCCGCAGAAGTTTATCAAAAACTGATGCAAAAATACCCTACCCGAAAAGAGTATTTTCAAACCCAGTTTGAGCTATTGACCGAACACCCCGAACTATTTGGAATAGGGGTAGAGAGTGACGAAATAGCCACTAATGAAAGTAGTCATAATGACCAAAAAAACGAAGAAAATAAGCAGGTAGAAGTATCGAAACCTACCCACAATGGTAAAGAAATAAGTCGATTGTCGGAGCACACTATAGAGGTGAATTTACCCGATGGCTATATTTTATTCAACCCTCTACTTTTGTCAGATCCTTTTGAGTGGGTGAGAGACGAAAATCTGACTATAGATGCTTTTGACATAGTGAGAGGCTCTTTAGAGTTTGATATAACTCCTCAGATAAAACACCAGGATGTGCAAGAACCTTTGCCTTTGGTTGCCCCTTTAGAAGCAGATGCTGAAGACGAAGAAGAGGAGCAAGTCTTGCACGAAGAGGATGCAGTATCAGGTATTCCTAATGAAAACGACATTACTGTAGAAGAAGGTGTTGATTTATTTGATGATTTACGTGATTGGGAATCTGCGGCCTTGGCTGGTGCTCCACATACTGAAGGTGACGACTATGACTTGGATTTATTTGAATTAGTAAGACATTGGGAGGCGGAGCAAATTGCCGGCAAGGTAGTGCACGATGAGCAGGTGGAAGACGGTTTTGACGCCTTTGAAGCGGTACGTGGTTGGGAGAGCGAACAGATCGAGGGCAAGGTAGTGCACGATGA
>NZ_CANLRP010000321.1 GCF_947493425.1 uncultured Microscilla sp.
TTTACTATATAACATCTTTTTCACTCTATTTTTTTGTTATAATTTAACTATTAGGTTATACCATGTACAGTAGGATGTTCACAGGTAACTACACTTTTATATCACGCTGATTTTTAGCAACTTATAAAAAGTGTGGTTAAAAGTAAGTCTTACAAAACAGCTTTGGAGGGTTTAGTTGTTTAATTAATCAAAAATCGCCACGGTTTCTGGTATAAGAGAAACTGTGGCGAATGAATGGTGAGTAAGGTTTACAATGACATTGGGGCACATAATATTATCAGCCATTTAGATAGTACACTTGTCCTGCACAGCGTACGATGCTTGTAACAAACCTTTGGTTTCTAAAAAGGATACCCTATGCCTAAGTTGAGCAAGGTTTGTCCATTGTGCCCTGGGTTGCCCAGGTTAAAGTTACCCAAAATATAACGGCTACCTGCTGCCCTTGCCGGGTCGTATGCTTTGACCCCTGCATCGAGACGAATGAGCAAAAACGAAAAATTGAGGCGTAAGCCAAAACCCACTCCTACCGCTATTTCTTGGAAAAACGAGGGAAATTTAAACTCCGAACCAGGCCGATTGTCAGCTTCTATCATCCATACATTGCCTGCGTCTACAAACAAGGCTCCCTCAAAAAAACCGTAAATAGGAAAACGGTACTCCATATTGGCTTCAAAAATGATTTCACCAGGTTGTTCAAACGAATAGTCAAACTCTTGGGTGCCCTCTCTGAGTTCAGGCGGGTGCGACCCAGGTCCCAAACGCCGTGGAGCCCAGGCACGCACACTATTGCTCCCTCCGGCAAAATAAAACTTCTCATAAGGCAATGTTTCTGACACTCCATAAGGGCGGGCAATACCTGCATGTATTCTAAATGCCAGTTTTTGTTTTTTGTTTAGGGGCAAATAATAATGAAAGCTGGAGTTGAACCTATAAAACTGAAAATATTTCAATCCGGCAATGAGGGTGTCTCCTCCTAAAAACTGTCGGTCAATCAGGTTAAAAGTAGTGCCGCCCGACTCTGCCAACAACTTAATGTAGTGGGCATTTCTTAACTCACCAATATTGGTATTGTTAAAAGTGTAGGTAAAGTAATAACTCCCTACAAGGGCTCTCTCAAAACTCTTGATTAAAGGGTTTCCTGCCCTTTCTAACTCTAACAATTGCTCTCTGAAAGTCGACGAAATACGAGGTACATTTACAAAACTTATTTCTGACAGGGTAAAGTTGTAACTAGAGTAGCGGCTAAACCACAGGTATGTCATTGAGCTCCGCAAATTGGTTCGGTTATACTCTGGGCGTTGCACAAAGTTGTACCCAACATTGATCCGGGTTTTTGGGCCATAATCGTTGAACAGAAACCTCAAACGGGTAGGGAATAAAATCACTGGAAAGTTTAAGGCGGTGTTTAAGCTTAGCTCCTGACTGCTATAGTTTTGGTTTTCGTCAGAAAAACTCGCCTGTCCATCCAAGGTATACTGAAAGTTGGTTTCGAATACCTCGGCTCCCCCAAACAAGTTGCGGTTTTTGAGCGATAAGTTAACAAAAGGCCCTGGCAAACCTTGTCCTACGGTTACACCAGCTTCACTGGTAAACTGATACTTTTCTACCGGGCTGGTTTTTATGCGGGCAACGAGCCTTCCCACCTTTTGGTCATTACTATCTTTGGGTATTTCAAAGGTGGTGTTTACAAATTTAAACATGTCTAGTGCACCTAACAAACTTTTGGTACGCAACACTTGGTCGTACTGGTAAAAGGCGCCAGGCTCAACTTGCACCCTATAATCCAGAATATGCGATGAATAGGGAATACGGCGTTTGGCAAATTTATATATGACTCCTTTAGAGGACACTTTTTCGTTGTAATCGGGCTTGGCACTGTTTGTTACTTCGGTGTTGGGCTGTATTTCAAATATGACTTTGTCAATTTTGTATTGACGGTGGTATTTTTCTTCCCCCGCCGGACGATTGACCACAATACGGCAATGGGCTAGTTTGCGGTTTTGCTTGGTAGTGTCTTTCAAAGCAGTGGTATCTACTTTAAAAAGTAAATATTGCTTATGAAAAGTGTAAAACCCATTATTTTTCAGCAAGTTAACTATCCTGGTACGTTCAGTGTTGAAATCTTCCTCGTCATAGCGTTTGCCTTGCTTTAAAGGGCTTTTTCTTCGCAACTCAGGGGTAGTAAGCAACGAATCAATTACTTTGTTTTCGGTCACGTATTCTATTTTGCCCAAAATCAGGGGTTTGCCTTCTTCTACTTTATAATAAACCTTTACTTTTTTCCTTTTTTTATTGCGTTTGGTTTCAACATCTACTGTTGCCTGAAAAAAACCCTTAGACCGATAATATGCCTCCATCTCTTTTGCAGACTCTTTTGCCTTGAGCGAATCATAAAAGACTGGTTTCTCTCCTACCGAACGCATCCACCAGTTGCCTTCCCTCATTTTTTTTTGTAGGTCTTTTACCTTTTCTTCCTTTTTTTCTTTTAGTTTATGTACTTTGTCATACACCTTTTCTCTTATTTTTTCTCTTTTGGCACCTTCTGGAGCTTTGCCTATACGCGCTTCTTGTTGCTCTATCAGCGTGTCATACTTGGCCTTGGTTTTTTCTATTTTAGCCCTGACTTTTTCACGATCAAACCGCTTCAAGCCATAATTATAAGCGGCCACCGAGGGGTACCCAAATAAAAATCGAGAGTTGGTTTTTTGACGAAATAGGGCTTCCAGATCACCCGAAGACAGTTTTTTATTGCCTTTTATTTCCTGGCTTCGCAAAAAATACTGCCCCTTTTTCCAGTTTTTGGTGCTCATACACCCCGACAATACCCCCAAAACCAGCAACCAGCCTCCCAAATAATGAACAGTTTTTAGCATATACTTCTCTGTTATCATGCACTATGTTGATTCAATACTAAGTTCTGCGTATTTTTTTGATTTACAAAATTTTAAAATATCAATTTACACCTGTTCCTTGTTACAAAAAGAAGAATGCATTGAAGTCAAAAAATATTTATAAAACCCAACACTTATTTTTTAGCCTGCACCTTTTATCTTTGATGCTTTGTTGATGACTAAACCCCCTAGACGAAGTGCCCGACACAAACATTTCTAAAAGGCAATATAAATTGCTCCACTCACTACAGGTAAAAAAATACCGTAAACAACACCAGGCTTTTTTAGTAGAAGGAGAAAAAAGTGTAGTAGAAACTCTTCAATCTTCCTACCGGGTAGTTGAATTGTATTGTACTACTGATTTTGCTCAAAACTATGCTCCTATCATAGAGGCCTCAGCCACCAAGGTATTGGTAGCTACTGCTAATGAACTCAAAAAAGGTAGTCATTTTCAAACCAACAACAGTTGTCTGGCCATAGTACAGTTGCCAGAGCCTACCCCAATAGCACCACTGGCGCAGAATGAATATGCTTTGGTGCTGGATGGTATTCAAGATCCTGGCAACTTGGGTACCATTGTACGCATTGCCGATTGGTACGGTATAGGGTCTATCCTTTGCTCGCCCGACACAGTGGATGTTTACAACCCCAAAGTAATCGCCTCTTGTATGGGGTCTTTTCTCAGGGTAAATACTCACTACACCGATTTAGAGGCTTACTTCCAGGCATTAACAACACCTAAGGTGTACGGTGCTTTTTTAGATGGAGCAAACTTGCACGAATGGTCTTTCCCAAAAGAGGCAGGCTATATCGTATTGGGCAACGAGTCGAAAGGCATCAGGGCATCTATGGCAGCCCACATTCACCAAAAAATTACTATTCCTCGTTTTGGGCAGGCAGAATCGCTCAATGTGGCAATGGCTACTGCCGTTATTTGCGACCATGTAAAGAAAGATACCACATAAATAAACGTTATTTCCGCCCTTGACTACATAAAAAAACCTGTCAGGGACTTCCCCCTGACAGGTTCAAATAAAATCAGTTGTATTATCACAATACTCCGCAGTGATTTTAGCCAAAGTTGACTACTGATTACCTTCGGTGAGCACCGATATACATCGGTATCTAA
>NZ_CANLRP010000322.1 GCF_947493425.1 uncultured Microscilla sp.
GGCGCAAAAAATAGCCTCGTCTCAAAACAAAACCTCTACCTCAAGAATGGTAATTTAATTTCTCACCATTCCTTAGGCAAAAACTTATTTTATTAGTGATGGCTCCAGTTGTTGTTTTCGGTACTATTAGGCGAAAGCCCCAAAACATCACCTTTAGTAGTTACTCCTAAGCCTTGTACGGTACGGTTGGCATAAGCAAAATAGCTTACTACCTGGTTAATTTCCAAAATTTCGCCATCGTCCCAACCAGCTTCCCGCAGGGTGTCTATTGTTTCTGATTTTATTTCTTCTGGGTATTGGGTAAGCTCACGGGCATACTCTATGGCAGCCAGCTCTTTGGTGTCATACACTTTGTCAAAGCTATTTTCCATAATGGCATCCCATATTTGCTGGGCACGTTCGTCATTGTTGAGAAGTCGCTTCATACCCGCAAAATGATGTTGTACACAGTAGTCGCAACGGTTGAGGTGGCTTACCAATACTCCCAGGTTTTCTAAAAACCATTTAGGAATCGTATTGTCACGGTGGTGCAATACGTTTTTATATAAAGCCATGTGCCCCTCTAGGGAGTGAGGACGTAAGCCATGTACTTGCAAAATATTGTCTATATTACCCTGGGGGCCTTTTACCCGGTCATACAAAGATTTTAGTTTGCCAACGGCTTCTTCATAAGAGATTAACTTGATCCAACTCATAGTTATTTTTGATAAGTTCAGCTAAATAATTTAAGTGTGCAGAGCAGTAGGGATTGGTAGCAAAATGGTGGTTTTTGCTTGCATCTCAATAGGTGTATGATTTATTGTATACTCTCTAAAAACAAGCCACACCTCTGTACTTTACTACTTTGTTGCCTTACCTCAATCAATGCTCATAGTATTGAGCATCAGACAAATAACAAAAAAACTTTGACCATGTAAGGTAAATACCAAAGCTTGAATTGCTCCGCTACAAATATTGTATAAATCTTTGATTTATGATGAAAAAAAAAGCTTTTTTAGCAGTTTTTGATTAATTATTACAAGCATGCGTGACGAGGTTGAGCAAAAACTACGGTGAGTGAAGCGGGAAATGATAACTTTGTTGTCTAAAAAAAACTGCCAATGATGATACCACTTATTAAACAAGCCAAGTGTTTGTTATAAAGTGGGTTTGCAAGCGTATGATTGCCTGGCAAACGTATTGAAAGTTCAGCATAAATCCATTTCGTATCTATGAAAATACTATACTTAATAATGAACTGCTGCCTGTTCAGCACTGCTTTGCTCACAGCACAAGATCACGTGCTTTTTAGAGAAGACTTTGAAAACAATGACCGCCAGTGGTTGATCCAAAACCAAGAAGGCGTAACAACTGCTGTGGCAGATGGTGTATACCGCATTCAGCATAAAAACCGAAAAAGTGGACGGGTGTTTCACCACGACATTTATATAAACCCCAGGCACAATTTTTATATCGAAACCAAGCTTACCCAAGTGCGAGGTACCCGCAAACATGGCTCAGGGTTATTGTGGGGGATGAAAGATGTAGGCAATATGTATAGCTTCATTATTACCAATGATGGGTACTTTCGTATTTCTATGTTCAAAAAAAGAAAGTATTACCACGTCAAAGCCTGGACTTACTCTAAATACATAAACGGCATGGGCAAACCCAATGTGCTTGCCGTAGAAAAAAAACGTTTTGTACTTAACTATTACATCAATGGGCACAAAGTACACCAAACCCCCTACCCTCCCTTGTTTGGCAACAAAATAGGTTTTGATATCAACTACAATACCCTCGTAGAGGTAGACTACCTACTGGTAAAACACCCCCCTGTAAAGATAAACCTGATACCTCAGGCGCAAGACTTCAGCGCTAAAGAAAACCTGGGCAACCATATCAATTCACCCCACGCTGAGGTAGCTCCGGTGATTTCGCCCGACGGCAAGACCCTGTACCTAGTGCGCGACAAGCACCCACAAAACATAGTAGCCCATCAAAACAATGATATATGGATGTCGCAACGCCTGCCTGACAATACCTGGAGCCCGGCAAAAAACATGGGAAAGCCATTGAGTAACGAGGGACACAATCAGGTGGTATCGGTAATGCCAGACGGCAATACTTTGTTGTTAAATGGCACTTATGGCAACAGTAAGAGTCCTCAGGTAAGGCGGGGGCTATACCTGACCAACCGTACCCAAAATGGCTGGACAACCCCAGTGCCTGTACAAGTGAAAAACTACTATAACCGGGCTAAGTTTGTATCTGAGTGCCTTTCGGCAGATGGTAAAACGCTGATATTGAGCGTAGAACGAAAAGATACGCACGGGCAACGCGACTTGTATGTGTCGTTTATGCAAGCTGATAACGTATGGAGCGAACCGCTCAATCTGGGTATGCAGGTAAACACCTTTGCCGACGATATCACCCCTTTTCTGGCAGCCGATAATGTAACCCTGTATTACTCTACGCGAGGCGAGCCAGGCTATGGCGATAATGATATTTTTGTAACACGTCGTTTGGACAATACCTGGACCAACTGGAGTACTCCACAAAACCTGGGCAAAGGCATCAACACACCCGATTGGGATGCTTACTACACCATTCCGGCTTCGGGCGAGCACGCTTACTTTGTTTCTTACGAAAAGTCTTTAGGGAAAAGTGATATCTTTAGGGTCAAGCTACCCGATGCTGCCAAACCTAAGCCAGTGGTGTTGGTGCATGGCAAGGTATTAAACAAACTTACCCAACAACCTATTGGGGCTACCATTACTTATGAAGATCTCAAAACTCGTCAACAAGTGGGAGTGGCACGGTCAAACCCTGGCGATGGTACTTATACCATTGTGCTGCCTTATGAAAAAGTGTACGGCTTTAATGCCGAAAAAGAGGGGTATTATCCCGTGAGTAAAAACCTGGATTTGCTCCAGGCCAACCACTACCGTGAGGTAAAACACGACTTGTACCTGGTACCCCTCAACCAAGGACAAAGTATCAGGCTCAACAACTTGTTTTTTGACTACAATCAAGACACGCTCAAGCCTTCGTCTTACCCTGAACTTAACCGCTTGATTAAGATTTTGAAAAAACATCCTCAAATGAATATTGAAATTTCAGGGCATACAGATGCGCACGGTAGTGCTGATAAAAACCTAACTTTATCGCAAGCACGCGCCAATTCGGTGCTTAGGCACTTAACCACCCAAGGCATAGCCAAACAACGTTTGCGAGCCAAAGGTTATGGGCAGGGTCGTCCGGTGGCAGACAATACAACTGCCACAGGGCGGGCGCTTAATCGGCGGGTAGAGTTTTTGATTTTGAAAGAATAAAAACGGAATCACTCAAAGGTTACCTTAGTACTACTACTCATAAGGTACTAAGGTAATCATAAGACATTGCTTTCATACAGGTGATTTTAAGATTTTACCAAGGATACATCTAACCACTCAAGCACTTCATCGGACGAAGTAAAATACTTGACTTGCATATTTTGAAGGCTTGTTTTGTCGTTAAAAACCTGTTTGATGGCCAAATCAGCTACAAACTCCCCTGTCATTACTACCCCTATTTTTTCAAGCCCAACTTCAACATATTTTGAAATAATGTTTTTTTGATACCACTCCTGCAAATCCGGAACGATGATAAAGTTCAATTTTCTGGCATTGATCAGTAAATACCTGGGTTGGTGCTGTTCTACAAAGGCTGCTATTCGCTCTATGCTTTCCCGAAAGCCTTGGTTATTCAACCATTTAGACCCTTCAAGCCAATCTATTGCCAATACAGCAGGAGATTGTTTATAAAAACTTATATTGTAAGTTTCAGAACTAAACAAAGATTGTAACATCATAATTAGTTGTTTTGGTATGGTGAGTAAAAATCAAGTCTGGTTGAACGCATGACTTGATAAGAGGCAAGCTTTTTTTGGGGGGATTGTACTCAAATAGCTTTTTGGATATATACTTTGAACGGGATGAAAAGTCGCAAATCAAATTCGCTGAAATTTCAAAGACAATAAACTTTCGAGTTCTTTTT
>NZ_CANLRP010000323.1 GCF_947493425.1 uncultured Microscilla sp.
ATCCTTAAATCACTTGAGATAAACCAGAAATGGGAGATATACTGGAGTACCATCACTTAATATTGTACAGAAGGAAATAACTTAGTGTCAGGCAAGTGATCCTATTATTGAACGCAGGTCAATATTAAATCGCAAGTGGCGCTCCTACAGAAACGAAAGTAGGTAAGCAGATCACCTTCCCACTGATGCGCGCCTAATCATACACCTCTATTTTTTAATTACCAGACTTGTCAGGTTTAATTTCTCAAAATTGACAGTTCTATGCATCACAAATACCAGGGCTTTCTTATAAAAAGTGAGAAACCTCTCTGAAGCTTGCAAAACACAAGGTCTCGATCAGGCGTGGAGACACTCTGAGGATAAGCTCGCCTGTTCCGAACTTGATTCGGAAGAGCAGGCGAGGCGGAAATATGGTTTTTCGGGGTATATTCTCCTAAATATTCTTTTATAAGAAAACCCTGGTTGTATTTCCCTATTCAGCAATGTTTTTTTGTGGAGCGGCGAGCCCCGAATCTATAGTGGAAGCAAACAGCCCCAAAGGTATTCTGCCTGGTGGTAAACGACTGAAAATAAAGGGAAAACTGACCTTGCATACTAAAAACCCTGAGCACTTATTTTACATTCTAAATGAGGCAACAAGAGCGGGCTAAAAAAAGCAACACTGTTGTTTTTACAACAATGTTGCATATTTAAAATTAATTCTATACCTTCGCTTCGCATTTTCAACCTAGGCTACTTGGGTTTTAAGAATAGCTACTCATCGTTACATACCCATTCTATTTATTTTTTTAATGCTGTAATAAAGCGGAGAAGTGTGTCTTTTCCGAATGAAAAAACTATTTGTCCCACTTACACAAATAATGGGATATGGTGACTTATATTTTTAAACACGGGCTTCGGAGGCAAATACCATAGAGGTTTTTGCCCGCTTTGACGTGATGATGGGGTATCAACTCAACATTCAAAATTTGTCCAATGTTGAAACTTGCCAAAGATCCATTGTTGGTTCCTATGCACCTCTGTTTCCTCGAAGAACCGTGGCATCACTCACTAGCTTATAAATTCTACAAACATTCCGCAGGTAGTTTTATTGTATCCACCTGCTTTTAATATGCTCTCCTGGCTGGCTTAACAGACTTTTATCAATCACTCATTCTGTACTAGAGAAATCAAAATCTGCCAGTATTTGAGTGACACTATTCATTATTCAATCTATTAATCCAATCATAAAACATATTGTAATTTATGCGATCCAATATTACTTTCATATTAGTTTTCCTGTTCATAACTCAAATTGGGTTTGGCCAAACGGGTAGCATTTTCGGAACCATAAAAGATAAGGCGAATAAACCGCAGTCGGGAGTCCACTTATTATTGGCAGAAACGTCACTTGGGACTACCTCTGACGCCAACGGTAATTATTCTCTGGAAAATATACCTGTGGGTAATTACACCTTGATGGTTACAAAGGTGGGCTTTGGAGAACAACGATTGCCTGTAAGTGTAAAAGCAAATGAAAAAACCAGGGTAGATATTTCGCTGCAGGAAGCTACATATAACCTGGATGAAATAGCCGTTTATGGACAACGTAAGAAGATTGTTTCTGCTACCAGAACAAATCTGGAGCTGTTGGATATACCTATGGCAGTACAAGTCATTGATAAACAAACAATCCAGCAACAACAAATCATTAACCTGAGAGAGGTTTTTAGAAACATAAGTGGAATTCAAAATACGGCTGCTTGGGGCAATGGTTCCCGAAGACTTGCGGTGTCGTCCAGAGGTTTTTTATTAACCGATGCCAATTACAGACGAAATGGTCTGCTTATTATGAACGAAGGGAATCACTTTTCTGATCATATTGAGGAAGTACAGGTTTTGAAAGGGCCCGCCTCAGTGTTGTATGGAGATGTGTCGCCAGGAGGAGTTATCAACTTTGTAACCAAAAAACCCCAATTGACTGATTTTACCAATTTGCGTTTAACTATGGGTTCCTGGGGCTTGGTGAGACCTTCTTTGGATTTTAACAAAAAACTGGATACTGATGGAAAGATGGCCATGCGCTTAAATGCTACTTATGAAAAAGCAAATAGTTACCGCGACAGAGTCACGAATGAATATATTATGCTTAATCCGTCATTTTTGTATAGACCCAACAACAAGGTGAATTGGACAGTAGAGGGGATATTTAGACAAGATAAGAGTGTGGAGGACCCTGGTATTTTTGTGCCAAGTGTAACCCTCGAAGAGGCACGTTCTATCCCATATAATCGCTTTTATGGAAACCCCGCCGCCCGTAATGAGTTTACCGAAACAAGCCTGGTTTCTACGCTGGAGTTGAAGCCACTTGCCAACCTTCAGATTAGACTTACCAATCAATACCAATCTGTTCCGCGTCTTAATCGAGGTATATGGCAAAACTGGGTACACAGTGTAGGAGATACCGTGGCATTAAGTAGTTTTGGGATCAATAGTAATGACCCGGCCAACCATCCTTCATTACAGGCTTTGGATGTTACGCTGGTAAATAACAATCAGGATATTGTACTAAACGAACCCATCATAGAGTTTGGCAATTCTGCCACATTTAATGCACTAAATAGCTATGCTAACCTGCTGGAATTAAATTACAGCTTCAAAACAGGAAGCATCAACCACAGTGTATTTGTAGGTTTTGATTATACGTATTCAACCGATAGAATTACTTATGAGCGTTTTCCTAATTCTATTGGGTCTTTCAACAATCCAGATCCATCAATTATGAATAACATTCTAGAGTTAAACGCCACACCAAGCGCTTATAAGGATGTTTTGACAAGAACTGGTTTAAATATTCAAGAGCAACTGATGTTGTTTAATGATAAACTGCACTTTTTGTTGGGCGTACGCTTTAACTGGTTTAAAAGAGATAGAGACTATGACAATGAATCAGAAAGACCAGATGACTATTTAAACGTGACAGATAATCCGGTTATTCCGAGGTTAGGGATGGTTTTTAAGATACAACCAAATATTTCGGTTTATGCTTCTTATGCGGAGAGTTTTGAGGTAAACGGCCGACACAGATACAAACCTACGGAGTTTTTAGATCCAACCTTAGGTAGACAATTTGAGGCTGGTGTGAAAGCCAATCTTTTGAATGAAAAGCTGGGCATAACGCTGGCGGCTTTTTCGCTCAGAAAAGAAAACCAGCCCAGTTTTATTTTAGCTACCCTGGCCGACGAAAGGGGGGTAAGCTATGACCCTGCCGAAGTTTCCATAGATGGACATATCTTGTATATTTCAAATGCACAACGAAGCCAGGGGGTGGAACTTGATTTTAACGGGAAAATCACCGATGAATTAAATGTTTCAGGTAATTATACTTATTTACAAACTTCCCTGCTTGATGATGTTATCTTCAAAAAAGGTAATGAGTTAGAAAATGCCCCTAACCATAGCCTTGGGTTATGGGCTAATTATAAGTTTTCGAGAATTCTAAAAGGTCTTTCGCTTGGTTATGGAGTGTTTTATCAGGCGCAGTATTTTGGAGATAAAGATAACAGCGAAGGCCAAACCCATTTTGCCAACACGAAGATGTCTTTGATGGTGGGTTATCAATACAAAAAGCTACTGTTGCGGTTCAATATTGAAAACCTAACTGATGAGCGCACCTATTTTAACTCGTTTGGTTACTTTTGGTTGCCACAACCGCCCCGCAGAACCTTATTTTCGATTCACTATAATTTTTAAGTAAGCACTAATCCCCCCCCCTTTTTTGACAGTAGTTTGGTCAAAAAAGTAGGACTTTCTTATAAAAAGTGAGAAACCTCTCTGAAGCTTGCAAGCACAAGGTTTCGATCGGGCGTGGAAACACTGCCCGAGGCGGAAATATGGTTTTTCAGGGGTATATTCTCCTAAAGATTCTAAGAAAGTGTTTTAAAAGGTGTTTAGGAGAGAAAATGTACTCAAACTATTTACTTTAGGGTTGCAAAACTTTCAAG
>NZ_CANLRP010000324.1 GCF_947493425.1 uncultured Microscilla sp.
GAAAGCAGATGCCAGCGAGTGGGACAAAAAACGTTACTTGCTTTTTGTACCCAAGGCACGGCAGGCAGAAGTGCTCAGCCTGGCAAAAACCCTGGTGCACGAGAACAAAACCCTGGGGCTAAGGCTCAAGGGACCAGCGGCCAGTGCCTACCGGATCAAACACGGAATCAAAGGCAAACACGGGAAAGTGTTTTTGTTTATAGGGGTTGGCTAAGTCCTCTCCTGTACGCTTCTATTTCTCCAAAGGTGAACCTATCTTATCTGGTTTGCCTTTGGGGGGTTGGGGCAAATAAGAAAAACTGCCTAAGTGCATATAATGCCCCCAAACCACCCTTTTTACCCTCAATATGTCTCAGTTGCCCGAAATTTCCCCTTGATTGTATCATTTTTTACCCCAATGAACTTCAGCAACCTTTTATTATAGCACTATTACTGGAATAAATGCCCGCTATCCGCCCAAAAATGGCACTTTTCTTAGTACACCAAACGCCTCCAAATATCGCTTTTGGCAAGCTTTATTACCTCATAATTCACTGCTCAACAGTGAGTTGATAGTCGGACTGAATTAGTCGTTCTTAGACATATAATAATTCAAACAAGGACTTACTAAATCACTTAAAACAATGACTACAACAGACACAAAAACTACTTGGACAGCCCGCAATATCTGGATCAAAAAATGGAACAAAGAAGCGGTGTTTATTGAAGACAGGCTCGATAAATACCGCTCGGTGTGGGTACCCCGCACTGCCATCCGAAACCCTCAATTTAAGAGCAAGCGTGACTTTGGCAACAGCATTCACTATATATATGATGTTGAAATCAACGAAGAGTGGTGGAATGCCAACGTGCGCTACCGGGGTTTTGAGTTTGAAACCAACAATGGGCACAGAAAAAGCTGGTGGAGTTAATCACTCTGCCAGTTTTTTGACTTAACTAACAAATCACAGATGTTCCTTGCTCCAAAGGCAACCTTGCCTCCCCTAAAGGTTGCTCACGTAAATGGGGGCTTGCTGTACCTGGCAACAAAAAACACAGCTTCAAGCCACTGCCCACTTTGTCGACGGGGCATACCTTGCCCCCTACCGAGGTAGCCCACTGCTGGATGGCAGCGAGCCCTACTCCTGAAATTGCCCCCGTAATCCGTCGTTTGAACGAATGGTCGAAAATATCGGTATTGCTGGTCGGATACAGGCCATTGTCTTCTATATACATCGCAACGGTTTGACTATTGTAGGCCGCCGCTTCGATGCTGATAAAACGCTCTTCATCGGGGTGGGCGTGCTTGCCCATATAGTGTACCAGGCTAAAGAACATTCTAAAAAAACTCATTTTATCTACCCTCACGTGCAGGTTTGCCACATAGCTCGAAAAACGAATGTCCTTTCGGCTAAAATAAAGGTGATACATTTGGTAAGCTGTATCAATAAGTACCTTTAAACTGCATTTTTCTATGTGCACAGCTTCGGTAGAGATGTTATTGACATCGTCAATGCTGCGAAGGGTGTCTTCTAGTTCACTGATTCTTTTGAGCAAATCGGTATTTGCCAACTTATAGGCTTTTTGCTTCATTGTTTGCACCAGTTGCCGAGCTTCCTGCAAGCCTTCTGATATTAATGATTGTTGGATTGTATCGATCATCATTTGATTGTTTTATGGTTGTATTGTTTTGCTTCGCTGATTGTTTAATCGTTGCGCAAAGCGGGTATATCTATTTGATTGGATAGTAATTGAAAAGAAGGACAGGCTCAGTAAACCTGCCTTCTTGGTTTATCCCTGTTTTAACCAACTACTCATCCATCACTAACCTTCACTTGGTAACTATTTAAGAACATACTAACTACAATTACGAATGTGAGAATTACGAACCGACCGTAGGGAGCTCTGCGTAAGCTAATTACGAACCGACCTCTGCCTTGGCGAATTACAATAAGTACTGTGTAAGCTAATTCGTAATTCGTAATTGACCAATTCGTAATTCCCATTCATTTAATTTTTTTCACCTTCACCTCAAAGCTGTTCCGTTCAGGGTTTGTCACATCATACACTCTTATTATATATATCCCAGCCGAAAAATCCTGCAAGTAGATTTGATGCTCACGGGTACGACTTGCCCAATGCCCTCTGGCTACTACCTGCCCACTCAGGCTAGTGACCTGCCAACGAATATCGGGCGAAGGCGTTAGGCTTTGGGGCAAGGTGAGTGTCACTTCTTGCCTCACCGGATTAGGGTAGGCAGTCAGCGACTGGGGCAACGGGTGCTTGTAGTGGTTTGCAACAAGTCCTGTGACCGTATTTTCATCATTATCGCGCTTGGCTTGGGCAGGTACTTTTGCCGTAGCCACTTGGTAAATGTTTCTGCGTTGATAGTCTGCCACAAATACCACTACTTTTAAGTTTCTGGAGTTTGTTGCGGTTGGTCCCACGTTGTAACTAAACCCAAGGCTTTGAACTTCACCTTTTTGCCACGCATGCCCTCTAAATACTCCTGCTGCATCGGGCAACATCTTGCGAAGTACCTGAGCGTAGGTTTCGCCTGTGCCACTGGCCACTCGATTACTGTCTACAATGGCGGCGTGAAAAACAACAGGCTCGTTGAAGGCTGTTAAGGCAGTGATCTTTGCTGAGATTTCGAGCGATTTGTTTTGCCATTTCACAGGGGCTATTGTGATAGTAAAATTCGCTGGCAACAAGGTCTTTTTGAGTAGGCTGTCTTTGAGTTGGGTCACTGACAAGGAATCTTTCACCCTGCCGTTTACCACCGTAGCGGGTACGTTGCGCAAACCGTAATGCAAAGCCCTACCACTGGGGTCTTTAGAATTTGCCTCATTGAACTCATCTACCGTGGGGAAACTGGTGTGGTAATGAATACTTACAATTTCGCTGCTACTCATTACTTGAGCTAAAGCTTGACTTTTACTGGCGGCACTTGCCATCCCTTGATTAGTAAAGTATTCTAGCAACGCCACCCGGTTGCGACTACGAACTTCGAAGTTATCAAAAGTCACTCCCTGATATTTGCTACCTGGAGGGTTGTCGGCATTGGAGCCAAAGGCAAACCTAAACCTGATGAGGGCGTTGGCAGGTAAGTTGGCAATGGCTCGGTCTAGAGCAATGCGTGCCGTGCGCCAACCTTTGATCTTGCCCGACCAACCTTGAGCGTCACCGTTGTCTTCGCTGAACCGATCGCCTGGTTTGCCCAAAATAGGGGTGGTATTGTACCAAGCAATGCCTTTCCCAAGTGCTCCCAGACGTTGCCAGGTCTTGCCATCATCCAAGGTATAGAGTAACACCAATCCATCGGCACCCACATCGGCGTCTAGTTTGTAATCGAAAGAAAGCATCGGGCGGGTGAGCTGGTCAATGTCAAAAGCAGGGCTTGCTACATATGATTGTTCATTAGCTGCATAACCACCCGGCATTTGCCAGGCATCATTTACAAGTTGCCAACTGCTGCCTTCGGTTTTCTGATCAGCTACTTTTATAGTACCGTGGGTGAGCCAGCCACCCGTGGCGTTTTCGAAACCGCTATAATAAGGAATCGTTTCAGTTATTTTTATTAATGGAAAAATATCAATGCGGCGAATCAGCGTGTATTCGCCCACTGAGGTGCGAATGGTGAGGCTCACCTCATAAGTGCCAGGATGTTGGTACTGGTGCACGGGGTTTTGTGCATTGGAACTTGCCCCATCGCCAAAGCGCCAAGTGTAGCCGCGAATAGAATCGCCTACTACCAGCGACAAGTTGATGAAGCGGGTAGGGCGGGGGTTCGTCTCCCCTTTACCGACAATGTACTGCCCCGCAAAGTCAAAATCTACCTTGAACGCTTGGCTAATCTGCTCGCTGCAACCTGCTGCATTGGTGGCGTTTAGGCTATAATTCAGTAATGGAATGCTTCCTTTCCTGTCGGGGTGTACCGGGTAGGCTACCTGAGACGTACTGGCGAGTAAATTGCCAAA
>NZ_CANLRP010000325.1 GCF_947493425.1 uncultured Microscilla sp.
AGCTTCCAGCAAAGGATTGTAGTATACTTCCAGGCTGAGCTTCGCTACATCACCAGGCAAGCTATTGACCAGAATATACGCGCCCGGTGGTTGGAGACGGTCAATGTAACCCCTTGCGGCGGCGAGTTCACTGGCCGAAAGTTGTGCAGGTTGTCCGTCTACTGTTTTGGCTACTTTGAGCGTGGCAACGTTGTCATTGCCGCTGGCCACCGAAATGGCCGCCTGGGTAATGATTTGTTTTTCGGGAGAAATTTGGGCGTAGCCCAGCGCCCCGTTTTCATCCCTGACGAGGTTGTCTCCGTACTGAAACTTTTTCATCTGTAGTACAAACCATTCCGCTGAACCAAAAATATTTTGAGCGAGTCTTGCTTCTACTTCTGCCTTGTGGCGGTCAAAGAGTTGTTCCAGCGTCCAGACTGCCATGGCCACCACATAGAGCCACAACCTCCAGACCGCAAAATTAGAGGGAGAGTCCAAGGCATCGAGCCGGGGTTCGGCCGCTTTAGCCGCCAGCAGTTCATTGCGTATTTGGGTCAGGGTTCTTGCCATGGTTGTTGTTTGTTTGTTTGCGGTATTTAATTTCCTGTTTTTACAATTACCGCCTGGGGCAGTTTATTTTTAAAGTATTTGATTAAAGGGTAGTCACGAATGTCTACCTTGTCAGGGTCGTACCTGACCTCAGTACCTGCCGCAATCTCCTGATCCAGCGAAAGTGTAGGGTTGTCATCCAAAAGCATAAAAAACGCCTGGGGGTTTCCATAGAGTTGCAAGGCAAGGTCTATGATATTTTGCCCCTCATAAGTGGTATAAATTTGAATCATTACAATTTATCAATATCATCGCTTTGCGCTAACCATTTAACCATTAGCGAAGCGAAACCATTCAACCATTTAATTATTCCACCCCGCTTCAATTCGTACCAACTCGCCTCCTATTTGCTCATCTATGTCAAAGCGCACCGATTCTATAGTTTGCCCGTCCAGTTCCAGTTGCAGCTCAATCTCAGCCCGCATTTCACTAAAATCCCGGTTTTCATCATTTAGAAAAATATCCAGCCCAATGCCCGCTTGGGGTGCAGCCCGCAAATCGCCTTTGTTGGCCACCAGGTTATGCGCCTGGTGCTGCACGGTAGCATCGCCCAAGGCAAAGTCGCCGTTTTCAAAAGTCAAATCGTCATCTGCTTCCGAGAGCAAAATATCTGTCACCTTACGCCACTTATTAGGGTCAGTTGTCGCCATCGCCGTGCATTACTTTTTTGTTAATCATCGAATCTTTAAACATTCCCGTCTGTTTACCCGCCACAGCTCCCTTGAGGGTAGCTTGCAACGCTGAGGGGCTGCCATTGCCAGGTTCGGGCACGGGGGCACCAGATAGTACCTGAACCAAACCATCCAAAATGGCCTTGTTCTTATTCCACTCGGTTTTGAGCTCCTTGATTTTGATCAGTCCACCCGCACTGTCTCCATTGAGCAACAGCTTGCCAGCGGTGAGTTGCAAGCTCATATCGCCTATCTCAAACTGGTGGGCATCTGCGCTCAGATTCACTTCCAAGTCCCCATTTTTATAGCTCAAGCCCGCTTCGCTCAGCTCAGCCACACTGTCTTCGCTGAACTGAATGAGCAGCTTTTCTACTTCGCCAAACTTTGCCACATAAGCCTCGCTTTCTGAGGCTTCGAGCATCGATACAATCACCGAGCTGCCTATTTTAGGAATAAACACTACCCCGCCTACTACCTCACTATCGATACTTGCCACCAGGCGTACATCCGGCAAGGGAGCCTCGCCGCCCAAAGGCTGCACCTCGCAGGTGCGTTCGGCTTCGTCTACTTCTACCACCGTACCCCGAAGGTTTTTGCTATCGGCAGGCAATGCCTCCATAATTCGCCGAATAGAATTAATAAAAGCGTTGATATTTTCATCCATAATTAAATACAGCTCTAACCTAACTACACTATGCAATAAACTTAGTTTACTTGTAGCTCATCGCTAATTGCACCGATATGCATCGGTATCTAAGACTTGTGACTGCCTACTGTGCCCTCCTTCCAATTTTTACCGCCCGTTTAAAGCCCCCGGTTTTGCTCACCGTGGTTTTTACTTCATCTACAAAATAGACCCCCTCGCGTTCGGGGTAGTCAGCGTCCCGGATTTGGCAACGCGCCGAATGCACCACATGCGGAATGCCCAAGGTTTTAACCCCGCCCTTGTAGCCCTCGTAGCGGTACAGCTTTACCTTCTCGTTGGCAATTTTTTGCAAAGTATCCTTGTCGTTAATCGGTTCGGGCGAAATCCAGGTTCTGAGTTCGCCTTCTTCGCTGCCCGCGTACACCTCCAGCTTTTGATTGTTTTTCAAATAAGAGGTTGCCTTGAGTCTGATCTTGATGTCCTCCTTGCGGCGATACTCTAGCTCGGTGGCAAGCACGTTGCGTTGCAGGTCATATACTACAGGTGTTTCATCTACCCCAGTAGTCAGTGTCACATCCTCTGAATAAGGCAAGCCCACATACAACTGCTTGCCCCGGAAATACATGGCAAGCCCATAATTGTCTTTGAGTTTTTGCAACACCCTGGCAGTGCTGGCGTTTGCCACCCGAAAGGGGGCAAGCTTTATTTCGGGGACTTCTTGGGTATCCACCAGCTCTATGTCAAAGCCCTTGATGGCTGTTTCGATTACCTCCTTCAAAGTGGTGTGCTTCCAGGTTTGGTTGAGGTTAGAGCGCTGCAAATGATAGACTTTGTCCAGGCAATGTATCTCGAAGGGTTGGTTGGGGAGTAGCCGGGCAATGTAGCCCTTGAACTCAGTATGCAACTCGCCATCGTAGCCCAGCTTGATTTCTACTCCATCTCCCTCTTTGAGTTGTTTGTTGAACTGCCCCCGTAACCTGCCCAACTTAAGTATGGCTATATCGCCCAGGTTTTTCCACGAACTGGTGATTTCCAGCGAGGTAAAACTGTCCAGTAGATACTTGGTACCACCACCAGTGGCCGGGGTAAATATGACTTG
Source organism: uncultured Microscilla sp. (assembly GCF_947493425.1). Classification (GTDB taxonomy): domain Bacteria; phylum Bacteroidota; class Bacteroidia; order Cytophagales; family Microscillaceae; genus Microscilla. The sequence continues at coordinate 3,005 of NZ_CANLRP010000325.1, forward strand.
GGTATTGAATGTGAGCATGGGGGCAAAAAACAGAACACAGGAGGGAGCTCATAAGAAAAGTTCGTCAAATAGTGGAGTTTGCTCATGTGGTTGCGGAATAGTTGCATAATGATGAAAAGTGTAAAGGTAGTTTCATTCAAAAACTGCATATAGCAAGCAAAAAAACAGACGCGCTACATCAATGAAAATCTACGAGTTTGCCCTCAAAATGCGGGACCTGGCAAGTTCCAAGGTTGATAAATTAAACAAACTAGCTGGAAAAGCCAGGTCTAAGGTAGAGCAACTGGGTGCTCAGGCAAGCAAAACAGCGGGCAAGTTTCAGGAGCGTTTCCCGATGGCAAGTCGTGCGGTAGCCGCTGTAGGCGCAGCCGCCTCAAGGGTCATCCGCAAAATGGGCAAGCTTCGCCAGGTAGTAGCTTCGGGGGTGAGTGCTGCCTTCAAAGGACTCAAAAAAGCCCTGCTTGCCATGGGTGCAGCCGCCACCCTTGCCTTTGGGGTAGCTACCAAAGAAAGTATGGGCTTTAATGCCCAAATGAGCCGGGTTCAGGCAATCAGCAATGCCAATGCCGAAGAGTTTCAAGTGCTGCGTAACAAGGCGCTGGAAATGGGCAAAAGCACCAAATTCAGCGCCAGGGAAGCGGGGCAAGGTTTAGAGTACTTAGGGATGGCGGGTTTTTCGGCCAAAGATGCCGCCAGTGCCTTGGGTGGAGTGCTTGACCTGGCGGCAGCTTCGGGAATGGACTTGGGGCGCACCGCCGACATTGCCTCCAATGCCATCTCTGCCTTCGGGCTCAGCGCTAACCAAAGCGACCGGGTAGCCGATGTATTTGCCAAAACGATTACTTCCAGTAATACCAACCTCGAAATGCTCGCCGAAAGTATGAAGTACCTGGCACCTACAGCCAGGGCTTTGGGAGTAAGC
>NZ_CANLRP010000326.1 GCF_947493425.1 uncultured Microscilla sp.
GCTTCGGTTGATTAATGTTGGTATTCAGACAATTAGTCAAAATCCATCCTCAAAACCATTTTTGTTTAAGTATAAATGCTTGGGTTTTACAAGGAATCTCTATTTTTTAGTCTTTTTGGCACTTTTATTTACCTTTACGCAAATAAATACGACCATTCACTGTAGAAAGCACGGTAGACGCAGTACCGTCGCCTAATGTAAGTTTTACACGTTGGTTATACCTGTTTCCTCCTATTCTACGCATACCATTTTTAGTTTTTTGAGGCACCTCAAAATGGCTATAAATTCGTCCGTTGACTGTAGACATTTTCACTTGTGTGTTGGCGCTGGCAGGTACTGTTAAATCAATTTTTCCGTTTACGGTGTTGAACTTCAACGCTTGGCTAGGTTGTATGCTTTGTGCTGTCATGTTGATACTGCCATTTACAGTGTTTATTTTAAGGTTACCCGTCAAACTTTCAAGGTTTATTTTGTTGTTAATGGTTTTGACCCTCAACGCGGCATTTCGGGGCATCATTATCTCGTGAGTGATTTTGTAGCAAGTATAAAAACGTTCCCCGTTTACACTTGAACTATAGTTGTGGTAGTTGTCACCACAATCTTCTTTTTTACCTTTTTTCAAAAGGTCATAATCTAACTTCGACTTTATAACAATTTCATCTCCTAGTTTCTCATAAGACATGCTTAAGGCTTTATTGAGTTTGCCTCCGTTGATCTCTACCGAAGTTTTTACATATACCTCGTTTTTGTTCCAACCTTTTACTGTAATGCTGTTGCCTAGCGACAAGTGAAGGTATACTGAGCGGGCGCCATCAAAGGCCATCTTTTTTTCTTTTACTTCTTGTGCTTGTGCCTGACACACCAAGGCTAAAATTCCTAAAATAATGATTGTTTTTACTTTATACATGGGTGTATATGGTTTGGTAAATCAATGATTGTACAAAGAGAGACGAGCCAAACCTATATACATTACAGCCAAGAATGTTTTTTTAAGAAGTGTGGATCAGGAAGCATTTTTACCTCATTATAACATGCGCTCCAGTTGAATAAGTGCGGTGCCCCACGAGTCGTCCAACACTGATTGAACTTCAACATCAAACAGTTCGCACATAAATTCGTCAAAATGCTTGCGGGTACGTACCCACTCCAGCTTGTTCATATCAAACAAGTCTAATTGATTGGTGCTTTTGTCCCAAATCAAGGGGAATTCTTGGGTGTTTTCAGCCACTACCAAGTGTATTTCAGCAAAAATTGGAGGGAGGTTGTTGGGGTAAATGTCTTTGAGTGACATTTGCCAAAAAGAGTTTTTTTGAGGAAGTTCATATAATTGAAACCAGATAAGATCACCTAGCATACCTCCATCACACAACTCGTAAAAGGTAGTAATATCATCAGAGTGAGGCAGCTCGGCAGGAAAAGAGGCATTAGTAGAGGGCATGTACACCTCATACCCCATCAAAGGAAAATCTTCTTTGGGTCTTTTTTTATCAGCCATTACCTGTAGTGCTTTTTTCCAATCAGCCATAATGCATATAAGTTAGGTTATAAGGGTATTCCTTGGTTTATGACCACACAAGTAAGTCACTTTTTCAGGAATAAACCAACGAACACAATTTATTTGTCAATATTAAATAACCAAGCTTCTGCCTCTTCTTTTTTGTCAAAATACCTGGTCAAATCTTCGCTTATATTGTCTTCTTCTATTGCCTGCTCAAGCGAAAATTGAGTAGAAAAATCCCGACTATTTACAATGGCAACTTTGAGTACTTCGTATTTATCAAAAATATACGATGAGATATTTTTGGTTGACCATTCCTGTAGCTCAGGCGACATTGTGTCTAACCTTTCGGTAAGATCAATCAGAATAAAGCTTAACTGATCATAGTTTTTTAGCATCGCGTCACGGTCTGCCTGCATCAGCATTTTATACTCATGCTCTTCCATGTATTCGCTTGTTTTGTGCCAAACAAGTGAATATAGTTTCAACTCTTCATCATAAGACGAAGAAAAGTATTTGTTGCTTTCATCTGATAGTTGAACAATAGACATGAATGATCCTATTAAGTGTTTGTTATATAAACTTAAGTATAATATAAGGCATTGACTGGCAAGCGATAGAGCTGCCTGATAAGTTTTTAGTGAATACAAGTTGGCAGGAGTGTAGTTAGTTTTGCAAAAAACCTCAATCAGTTCAGGCAAAAGAAATAAAACTTTATCTTCTATAAGATAAAAGCAGAAATGGATAAAAGCAACAGGAAGCTGGTGAAATTTAACAAAAATTGTAGTTTAGCTGGTCAAAGTTTGCTTACTACAGTTCCCAAAGCCTGTCTAAAGCCTGAGCAAAGCTGGCAAAATCAAAGCTTTGAACAATGTGCTGCATTTTTTGCTTTACTTGTTGGTTGCCAGGGTTGCCAATGCTGCCTATATGGGTATGGGCAATGCTTTGGTCAGGATCAAAGTTACCTGCGTCTATTGCCAGTCCTACGTTTTTATAGGCTTCACGAAAAGGGGTACCTGCTAACACTTGTTTGTTTACTTCTTCTACGCTGAATAAATACTTGTACTTTTCATTTTTGAGAATATCCTCTTTGATTTGAATATGTTGAAACATATAAGTAGCTATTTGCAAGCAAGCCTTAAGGTCGGCAAAAGCAGGCAAGAAATTTTCTTTGATCAATTGCAAGTCGCGGTGATAGCCCGAAGGCAAGTTGGCTGTAATCATCAATATCTCATTAGAGAGTGCCTGTAGTTTATTGCCTTTGGCACGAATGAGTTCAAACACATCTGGATTTTTTTTGTGTGGCATAATGCTCGATCCGGTAGTAAGATGATCGGGAAAGGTAATAAAACCAAAGTTTTGGTTCATATAGAGGCATACATCCATCGCCATTTTTGCCAACGACCCACCAATAGCTCCCAGAGCAAACGCCACGTTTTTTTCTACCTTGCCCCTGCCCATTTGCGCATATACTACGTTGTAATTGAGCCGCTCAAAACCCAACAAGTCAGTTGTCATTTGGCGGTCAAGCGGAAACGAAGAACCATAACCTGCCGCTGAGCCCAAAGGGTTTTGGTTGACAATGCGGTAGGCTGCCTGTAGCAACAACAAATCGTCAGTCAGACTTTCGGCATAAGCCCCAAACCACAACCCAAACGATGAGGGCATGGCTACTTGCAAATGGGTGTAGCCAGGCAACAAAGTATTCTTATGTTGGTTGCTTAGCTGCATCAATTGTTCAAACAAAGCAGTAGTAAGTTGCACAACTTCTTTGATCTCGTGTCGCATATACAGCTTCAGATCAAGCAATACCTGGTCGTTGCGTGAGCGTCCACTGTGAATTTTCTTACCTACATCGCCCAGTTTTTGGGTAAGCATCATCTCTACCTGTGAGTGCACATCTTCAATGCCTTCCTCAATAATAAATTTACCTGATTGTGCCATCTGATAAATATCTGCCAAAGCCGCCACTAGTTGGGTAAGCTCTGTTGTATCGAGCAAACCTATGCTTTCGAGCATTCGAATGTGTGCCACTGAGCCCAGCACATCAAAAGGTGCCAGCCATACATCCAGTTCACGGTCTTTGCCTACCGTAAAGTTTTCAATCAATTGGGTTGCCTCAGTGTGGCTATTGGCGCCTTTATCCCAGAGTTTTGCCATAGTTTTATTTTAGTTAATAGTTTTTAGCTGCGCTTTGCACTCATTTATAATTTAGTCCGGAGTTAGTAGTCGGTAGACCATAGTGGCTTTGCGACCATTCGTAATTCGTAATTCCCTCATTCGTAATTGAATATTAGTCCGGAGTTAGTAG